>CALFHN010000144.1 GCA_937876355.1 uncultured Bacteroidota bacterium
CGAATAAATGCGACCAATGTTCCGGAAGGCAATTTCATTTCTTTCAATGTTTTTCCAACAAGCTCTGCCGTACCGGTATCGGCCTTGATGCTTAGATAAAGGAAATGTTCATTTTTAAGAAGGACTTCTTTAAGCCCCGCCTCATCGCTCGCTGAATCCCATTCCAATTGGAATGAATTACTATCCACCCTTCGAGCTATCTGGGCCAATATCCGCAGGTGTTGACCGGGATCGTCCTTTGGACTAATCAAAAAGAAAATGGCATGGACCGTCGATTCAGGTTTGTCAGGACTCAATTCAAGATCCGGAGCAGAGAGCCGCACACCCCTTTTTGCCCTCACAATTACCATTTCAGGACTTGACAATCCTTCCAGGCTCAAATGGGGCAGCGCTACACCTTTGGTAACAGGCGTCGCCCCCACCCTCGTCCCTTCCAGAAACTTGCGAGCAATATTGTGTGCAGTTAAGGGAACTCGAATTCCCAATCGAACGGAAGCTTGTTCAACTACATCTTCAAACGTGGTTGAATGCTCCAAATCAATGACATAACTCCGTGCAATAATTTCGTCGAACGGATCTTCGGTCCGAAGTCCTTTCTCTTTTAGGATTGTGCGTAGTTCGCGGTCCAGTTCGTTACTACTGCTTCGGCCAAGGCGTTCAAAAATATTGAAAATTGCCCCGCTTCGTTCCACGCGGTCCGATGCATAGTATCGATACCACAGCGCTCCGAACCACAACATGCCAACGGTAAATGAGACTGATAAGTATCCCATTTGGAATATCATCCACAGGGATGCGATGATGCCGACTATTTGAAGCCAAGGATAAAATGGGCTTTTAAAGCCCGGATCGTACGAGTCCAATTTCGCTTCTCGCATTACAATTACGGCAACCGTGCTCATGGCGAACATAAGTAGTTGAAACGAGGAAGCCAGTTTGGCAATTTTTATAGGATTGAGTACAGTAACAAAAAGCACAACAATCCCAACTGTAAGAATGATCGAAGCCCAAGGCGAAGACGTTTTTTTTGTCAATCGACTCATAAAGTCAGGAAGCAATCTATCATTACTCATGGCCATCGGATAGCGTGAAGCGCTAAGAATACCCGAGTTTCCGACAGACGCGAACGCCAAGACGGCAGCAATAGTCATCAATACCTTACCCCAATTCCCAACGAGTACATCGGCCGTTGTGGCGACTGGAGTCAAATCACCTCCATTTAGACTAAGCGTGTCGACCCCCACCACCCCGATCATGACCGTTGTGCCAATCATATAGACAAGAATGGCGGTGATGTATGCCAGAAACATCCCTAAGGGAAGATTACGTTCAGGATTTTTAACCTCACCCGCAACGCTAGCTACTTTGGTTAATCCCATATAACTGACAATGACTAAACCAGCCGTAGAAATCAATGAACCAGATGGTGTTGCCATTAATTCGCTAAAGTGACTCATTTCAATATTAAACAAGCCCAGGCCACTAAACCATGCAAGTAACAGTAACAATCCAATTACCAAAACTCCCTGTGCTGCCCCTGTCTTTTTCGCACCCAACAGGTTGACTACGCCGAAAACAATAGCCAGTCCAACCGCTACCGTTTTTATCTGCAGATTGGGGAAAAACAAGCCTAAATAGGCTCCGACTCCGACGAGCGCGAAGGACGTTTTTAAAATGAGCGAAAAATAAGTGCCGAACCCCGACATCGTCCCCCACAGAGGGCCCATGGAACGATCCAAAAAAAAGTAAACTCCACCAGAGCGGGGCATGGCCGTGGCCAATTCCGCTTTTGCCAGTAATCCCGGAAGAAGGAAGAGCGCCGCAATTAAATATGCAAAAGGTAACGCCGAACCGACGCTGGCAGCTGCGATTCCTGGAAGCAGAAAAAAGCCCCCTGCAAGCGTTGAGCCTGTCGCCAATGCAAACACATCAAACAGGCCTAGTTCTTTCTTTAATTTGGACGAATTGGGCTTTTTCGCCATAGTTTTATCGATTTTAATTTACGCTGGTCTTCCACCAGCTATAATACGGGTTTTCGCTCATTCCTCCCCGTGCTTCGTTTAATTCTGTCTTTACCGTTCGGCTTCCAAGCCAATCATCCCGCACCCTTTAAGCAGTTTCCCATCAGCTTTAATAGAAATGATCGTGCCAAATGTCGTCCCGCTCATTCCATCCACACATGCTCCCAACTCCCTTTTAATTTCGAGTGAGCCATCTTTACTCACAAATGGTTCTGTGACGGATTTCACATCCCATGTTCGGGTTTCGATGCCCGGGCGGGTGATGGTAGCCTGGCCTTTCGTGATATCTAACATCCAGAAAGGTTCGTTTCCGAACGCGCGAAACCCGAATGAACTCCAAGGATAGTCGCATGAAAAACCCTCAGTTGGCCAATAATTTATGCCCGTTACCACACCTGAGCCGACGTAATCTGCTCCAAAACCTTCTTTTAGCGCGGCTTCTTGCCTCAAAAAGATAGAAACAAAGGCCTTTGAATAAGGCTCCTTCCCTATTGAAAAAGTAGCGTAGAGCGGAGCAACCAAGTTCGTTGGGTCCACAATCCAAAGAGCATCCGCGTCGGAGGCTCCACATTCCACAAACGAGCGACTTTCATGACCCATCACGATGTAACCGACTGCTATGCGGCTACCATCATAGTCCACGCCCTGGTACATATTCGAATTTTTATTGTCTGACAGATCTGAAACGGCTTCTTCTTTTGAGCTTTCCATATCAAATTCGCTCTGTACGATGAGGAAGCCTACTGCCAACAAAACTGCAAATATGAAATAGGACTTGGATCGAGAATGCCTTAATAGCCTCATCAATTAAATCCGTTGAAGCCGAATTGGATAGGACTGTTCAGCATTCCACTGACACACATAGATATTTTTATCCTCATCAATGCACACGTCATGGCAATGATGGAAAACCTTTTCCTTTTGAAGCATCAATTGCAACACCCCATCCCGATACTCGGGAGCAGTCCCGCCCGGATTTGACACGACCATTGCATTTGCGTCTAAAATCGTAACAAAACCAGAATTTGGAGTCTGATTGAGGTATTTCAACCTGGACCAGCAGGCACCTGAATAGAGCATATCATCGTCAATGACGGCTCGGCAGACAAAAGCTCCGGGAAGGAAAATCGTCTCCAGATAGTCGCCTTCCATTGTAAATCTCTTGAACGCGTTGTGTCCGCGGGAGGTAATCAAAAGGGTATCTGGGCCATTCCCTCGTGAATCGACACAAACCCCGTGTGCAGTAGAAAACTGGGAGTCTCCATCGCCCCGTCCCCCAAATTTCCGAATAAAATGTCCTTCTTTTGAAAACTGCAGAATCCACTGGCTACCGTATCCGTCGGCCACATAGACGTCTCCGTTTGACGCGACCGCCGTTTCTGTAGGGTAAAAATTGTCTGTTTCAGGGTAGACTCCAATATCTTTTGGCGCGGGCAATCGCATAACTTCCCGCCCCTCCAATGTGGTTTTGACCACCTGAGGATTTCCACCAAATCCATTGTCGCAAATCCACAAATATTCTGCATCACCCTCGTCTGAAAGGGTCAATCCGTGCCCATCCGGAAATGAACTGCCCCAACTTGCTAGGTATTTACCACTTTTATCGTAAATAATGATGTTATTTTTGGTCTCGTCCGTAATCATGATGAGGCGACCAAATCGATCTTGAACCATTTCATGGCAGTTTTTCACGGGCGTGGACATCGGGTCCAAGTTTCCCCAATCCCGGTCAACCCCATATTGAAAATCGCCGTGCCCAATGATTTCTTTAAAGGGCGCTTTTTTCGAAATAATGTGCAGTGCACGGGGCATAAGGGTAGCTCCGGCCGTTGCAAGCAGGCCTTGTTTTGTGAAGTTGCGTCGATTCATGATCTTTATAATCTAGGTTGGTATCGAAGTATATGAATTTCTACCCATCTATTCCGCTTACCCCCATCCAAAACCAATCGCAATTAGAAGCCCTCGGACGTTGACTATCTGATGTGTTTTGCCCGATTCTAGCAGGGATGAAAAAAACAATGTTCATATGGCCCTTGGCAGCACTATTTGCAGGGTGCGGACCGCCAAAAGTCGATTTCAATGCGGAAATCCGGCCAATTTTAAACGAGCAGTGCGTAACGTGCCACGGCGGGGTCAAGACGAACGCCGACCTGAACCTTCAATTTCGAGAATTGGCGTTATTGGGCGGGGAATCGGGCAATCCTGCAATTGTCCCTGGAGATGCCGGCGCGAGCGGGTTGATTCTAAAGGTGTCTCATGCAAATCCGTCCGACCGGATGCCTAAAGATGGAGCACCTCTCACAGAAGCACAAATTCAAAAACTTCGTGATTGGATTGATCAAGGAGCCAATTGGGAAATGCATTGGGCCTACGTTGTGCCCATTAAAAGTGAACCTCCTGTAGAAGATGCCTGGATTCGTTCGCCAATCGACTCGTTTGTTTTGCAAACGCTTAGGAAAAATGGTTTAGAACCGGCAGCTGATGCAAATTGTAATGTGTTGGCGCGGCGAGTCAGCATAGATTTGACGGGGCTTCCGGCCACCTACGAACAAGCATCAACCCTTTGTGAGACAGGTAATTACGAGGCACTAGTAGATGAGCTACTGGCTTCTCCTTCATTCGGGGAAAGATGGGCCGCGCTTTGGCTAGACCTTTCCCGGTACGCCGATTCGAAAGGTTATGAAGCAGATCGGGAGCGTTCGATTTGGCGCTACCGAGATTGGCTAATCGATGCGTTCAACAAGGATTTACCCTTTGATCAGTTTACGATTGAACAATTAGCAGGCGACCTACTTCCCAGCCCCACCACCCAGCAGCTGATCGCTACAGCCTTCAATCGAAACTCAATGACCAACGAAGAAGGTGGCACTGACGATGAGGAGCACCGATTTGCGTCGATTGTGGATAGGGTCAGTACAACTTGGGAAGTTTTTCAAGGGACAACCATGGGCTGTGTGCAGTGCCACGGCCATCCGTACGATCCTTTTGTTCACGAAGATTTTTATGGCTCATTTGCACTCTTTAACAACACAGCGGATTGGGATCAGGCCAGTGAAGTGCCGGTGCTTCGAGAATTCGAAACGGCGCATCAAGCAAAAGGGCGTCAGCTACTGGATGAATTAATCGCGGTCACCAAAGCCATAAGAGACAGCGTGTCGAGCCCGGCTATGGAAGGCGTTTTGGCTGATTGGGAATTAACCCTCGACGATCCGCAGGTAGTGGGCAAGTTACTGAACACATCCAAAAACGAGATCCGGCGTATTGCGGCCAAGCCAATTAGTGAACGTAGCCCGCACGAAACAGCTTTTATCCAGGCCCGATTTGCAGATGCCGACGAAATTGTAGAAGGACTCCGCTCGGAAAAAAATAAACTAGTCGGGGAAATCAACAAACTTAATCCTGTCATTACGCCAATCATGCAGGAATTGCCAGCTTCGGCCCGGCGCGTTACTAGGCTAAGAGAACGGGGTAGTTTTTTGTCGCCTTTGAATGTTGTTGAACCGGCCGTTCCGAGGGTATTTCCGCAGCTACCAACTGGAGAAAAAGCGGATCGGTTGGTATTTGCCAAATGGATTGTTTCGGATGAAAATCCATTAACGGCCAGAGTTACTGTCAATCGATTTTGGGAACAGTTATTTGGACTAGGTATCGTTGAATCGAGCGACGATTTCGGGACGATCGGCATCCCGCCAACCCACCCCGAACTGCTCGATTGGTTGGCTGTTCGTTTCAACAAAGACCTTGGATGGAGTCAAAAGGGCATACTGAAGGAAATAGTCCTCTCCGCGACGTATCGACAAGCGTCGATTGCCACACCGCTCAAATTGGAACGTGATTCTCGCAATCAATTGTATTCGCGGGGACCTAGATTTAGGATGTCTGCTGAGCAACTCAGGGATCAAACATTGGCTGTAAGCGGTCTGCTTTCGCCCAAGCAGCACGGCCCGTCGGTGATGCCCTCGCAACCCGCTGGTGTATGGAAGAATCCATACAATGGCCAGCAATGGATATTGGCAACAGGCGAAGATCAGTATCGAAGAGCCATTTACACGTACTGGCGGCGCACCAATCCATATCCGGCCATGGCCATGTTTGACGCACCTTCGCGGGAGTTCTGCATATCTCGTCGAATTCGTACCAATACCCCACTTCAAGCTCTGGTTACGCTCAACGATCCAGCATTTTGGGAAGCTGCCCAGGCGCTCGCAGCCAATATGCAGGCAGGCAAAAGAACGTTAAACGAACAGATTGTGGCCGGCTATCGGATGGCGTTGGCCCGCGATCCCGACCCCCAGACATTGGCTACCTTGGTCGAATTGGCTGGGCAAACAACACTTCCAATTGTCGCCAACACCATTCTAAACCTGGATGAGTACCTGACAAAAGAATGAATGTATATGAAGAGGCGCGGATGAGGTTGGCACAACTTCATACGCGCCGACATTTCTTGAAATCATTCACTGCAGGACTGGGCGGAGCCGCTCTATCCTCGATCATAGGACCCGCGGCATACGCCGCCTCTGGAATGGGAGCGCCGGGCTTAGGCGCTGCAGGTTTGGGCGCGCCAGGTTTTGGCGCGGCAGGTTCAGGCGCGGCAGGTTCAGGCGGCGGAGGTGGACTTTACAGACTTGATCCGCTCTCTCCTCGCCCCCCACATTTCGCTCCGTCGGCCAAACACGTCATTTTTCTCCACATGGCTGGGGCCCCTTCTCAGCTCGAACTGTTCGATTACAAGCCGATTTTGGCCAAGCTGGACGGGCAAATCACGCCTCCTTCGCTCCTTGAGGGCAGAAAGTTTGCCTTCATACAGGGCGCCCCAAAAATGCTCGGACCACAAGCCACTTTTAAGCAATACGGACAATCAGGCGCTTGGATTTCGAATCACCTTCCCCATCTTCAAACCGTTGCCGATGAAATCACGTTTTTGAAGGCCATGCACACGGACGAATTTAATCACGCCCCTTCCCAACTCCTCATGTACACAGGGAATGCCAGGCTAGGGAGGCCATCACTTGGATCTTGGGCGGTGTACGGGTTGGGTTCTGAAAATCAAAATCTTCCTGGATTTGTGGTCTTGTTATCCGGTGCGGCTGGGCCGGACGCTGGCGCTTCAGTGTATGGAAGTGGCTTCTTACCAACCGTATTTCAAGGCGTGCAATGTCGCTCTCAAGGAGATCCTGTTCTATTTTTGTCCGACCCAGACGGCGTTCCGCGCGACATGCGCCGGGCCAGCATTGACGCCATTTCCAAAATTAATCAGCAGCAATATGAAGAAACCCAAGATCCTGAAATTCTGACTCGAATTGCCCAGTATGAGTTGGCTTTCCGAATGCAAATGGCTGTTCCGGAAGCGATGGATATATCAACCGAACCTGCCTACATCCATGAGGAATATGGAACGGCTCCGGGAGAAATATCATTCGCCAATAACTGCCTTTTAGCCCGGCGATTGGTCGAACGAGGAGTCCGTTTTGTGCAACTTTTTCATTGGGGATGGGACTCCCATGGTGCAGGAGAAAGCGAAGCCTTAAATTTTGGATTCCTTGATCGATGCAAAGAGACAGACAAGGCCATTACAGCTTTAATCTTGGACCTCAAACGACGGGGACTGCTCGAGGATACCCTAATTGTATGGGGCGGTGAATTTGGCAGAACACCCATGCTGGAGAACCGATCGGGACAGGATAATCCGTTTGTAGGTCGTGACCATCATAGCGACGCTTTTACGATGTGGATGGCCGGCGGAGGCATCAAACGTGGATTCACCTATGGAGAGACGGATGAAATCGGATATGACGCCGTCAGTGGACGGGTACACGTGCACGATTTGCAGGCCACAATCTTGAACCAACTTGGATTTGACCATACGCGGCTCACTTTTCCATTCCAAGGGCGGGATTTTAGACTCACAGATGTTGGCGGCCGCGTGATACGAGAAGTCTTAGCCTAAAACGCCGCTTTGCCCCTCGCACCTTCGCGCCCAAAACATTGACCATTTTTATCATAACTCATTGCTCCACATGATTTCTAATCGTTTTGCAAAGTGGAATCTGATTGCCATTTCTGCCCTGCTTCTTCTCGTTTATTTTGGGATTGAGACAAATGGCCGTTCGCCAGAGTTATTGCGATTTTTTGGTCGACTTCATCCCGCAATCGTCCATTTTCCTATTGCGATCATAACGCTGGCCCTGATTTTGGCGCTCTTGAACCGATTTCGTTGGGTGTTGATTCCTGACAACGTGATCAATATTTGCCTGATTTTAGGCTCGTGGACTGGTGTCAAAGCCATTTTGGCCGGTTCTTGGCTAGCTCAAACGGGCGGATATCCAGCCGACATCTTGTTTTTACATAAGGTGATTGGATACGGAGCTACGTCTCTTTGTGCGGCCAGCGTATTTTTTCGGACATCGCATGCAGCAATGTTCAAGAAACCTATTGTTGGCGTGCTCACTTGGAGCTTAATGGTTATAGGGCTAGTGGTCGGAGGAGATCTCGGCGGCCAAATAACTCATGGAAAAGGGTATGTAACACAATATGCTCCAGGGTTTGTGGTTAGTGTATTGGGCCACTCCGATCCCATGAAAGAGCGGTTTGATCTATCTGAACCTGGCATCACTACCATATTTGAGGGCATTATTTTGCCCATTTTGACTGAAAAATGTTCTTCGTGTCACGGTAATTCGCCTCGCGAAGGAAGATTGAATCTTGCCTCTCGCGAAGGGATTAAATCCAACAAAGGCGACGACCCCTTAATTGTAGCTGCTAAACCAGAAGAAAGCCTACTTTTTCAGCGGCTTTCCCTTCCTGAAGGGCACGAAGATCAAATGCCCCCGCCACTACGTGCCAAGCCGATTTCCTTCGCAGATGTGGAACTCATAAAATGGTGGATTTCGGAAGGGGCATCGTTTGAACAGCTTATTTCTGATTCGCATATCTCCACAACTGTTGGCACCATCTTACAGGCGTATGGTCTTGGTGAAATTAGAACAGGCGTATTTGCGCTTAATATCCCTGTTCCGGATTCGGCGAAAGTGAATGCGATCCGCTTGAAGGGAGTTGGAATTGATATCTTGGCCGAAGGCGAAAATCTGGTTGCTGTAACGTGTAAAGTCGTCTCGTCGTGTTTCTCTTCAGAAATGGATTCCCTTAGCCAGCAGGTGACATGGCTAGACCTTCGCGGCAGCGACGTGACCGATTCAGATTTGAACAAGCTCTCATCCTTCCCCCACCTGACCCGAATAAACCTGTCTGATACCTCCATAAACGGTTCTGGTCTGGCTGCACTCGGTGGTTTGGCCTTCTTGGAATACCTGAATCTCTACGATACCAAGATCTCCGACACTTCCTTAGAGCACATCACTGCCGTAAAAACACTTACGGCGGTCTACCTATGGCAGACCGCCGTAACCCCAGAGGGGATTTCCATGCTCAGGGCCGCCCTTCCTGATGCCGAAATCGATACAGGAGAGCTTAAAAACTAGCTATCGAGCTTGATGGCAGGCAATTTCACATCTTGGACCATTTCTTCAAATTGGTTCATTTTGAAACTGGTGATATCCGCAAGTTTGGTGAGCCAATCGTCAATTTGCTGGACTAGTTCTTTTCGTACAGCAATGGTTTGGTCTGTCGGGCGATAATTTCCACTTGACGCCTCACTACCGACCCCAGCCAGTTTGTCGTTAAGCCTGATCGGATAGTTCAGAGGATCTTGACCAGATTCATTTTTTGTCTGATAAAGTGCTTCTTCGACCTCCTTCATGCCATCAAGAATACTTTTGGCAAATCCTTTCAGCGTATCAGCCTGGGCGTAATCGTCGGGAACGCGATCTAACACATCATTCACCTGCTTACGAAGCGAACGGATCTGTTTGATGCCCTTATGCATTTCGGACATCTTGTCTCGAACGTCAATCAAGAATGTAAACTGTTCCTTGAGATCGCTTAGACTAGATTCACTGCGGGGATCAGGGGCAATGTCAAAGGCCACTGTCGTGGAATCGTCGCCTACAATTAGACGCGCCGCATACCGGCCCGGCGCCGCGCGTGGGCCCCTGACCGATCCCGACCACATGATCAGGCCATCGAACGTTTCTGCATCCTCATAGCGCATGTTCCAGTCAAACTGGTTGAACCCTTTTTTGGCTACGACATCCTTGTCTTTGAAGGACTTAATTATCGTCCCATCTTCTTCCAGAATGCGCATGGTGACATCATCCTTGTGGTCTTCGGCAAACCAATAGCGAAGCCTGACTGCATTTTCCGCTCCAATTGTAGCCACATATGGACTATTGAAGGTGTACTTCTTGTCTTTGTCCGCGGCCGTGATGTGGTGCAGAGGCTTAAGATCGTCAAGCACCCAAAATGCTCTGCCCTGGGTAGCCACAACGAGATCGTGATCAACCCACTTCAGGTCTGTAACGGGTACAATTGGTAGATTTTGTTGGAAACTCTGCCAATTCGCCCCATCGTCGAATGAGATGTATATCCCTGATTCCGTTCCCGCATACAACAGTCCTTGACGTTCAGGATCGGCTTCAATGCTGCGCGTGAAATGGTCAGCAGGAATTCCTGTACTGATTTTTTTCCACGTTACGCCATAATCGCTGGTTTTGTAGAGATACGGAGCAAAATCGTCTGACTTATAGCGCGTTCCTGCCACATATAGGCCCCCCGGATTGAATGGATCAACTACCATGTCATTGACCATCATCCATTCTGGAAAAATCTTAACTGGAGGCGTCACATTGTTCCAGTTCGCTCCACCATCACGGGTCACATGGATAAGCCCATCATCCGATCCCGTCCAAATCACGCCGGATTCTTCGCCTTCTGCTAGCGTAAAAATGGTGGCGTAATATTCGACCGCCGTGTTGTCCTTCGTAATCGGTCCGCCCGACGGGCCCAGCGTCGAAGGGTCATTCCTAGTTAAGTCAGGCGAAATCAAATCCCAGCTTTGTCCCCCATTGGTTGAGCGATGAACGTGCTGACTGGTCGCAAGCACCGCATCCGGATTATGGCGAGAGGTTATGATCGGGAAATTCCACTGGAACCGATATTTGAAGTCCTCAGCACCGTGCCCCATTGGGTTGTCGGGCCACACATTGATTGATCTACGCTGCTCCGTCTGGTGGTTCGTAACGCTAAAAGAACCTCCGTAAGATCCACCATAAACGATATCTGGGTCGTTGGGATGAATGGCCAACCAGGCGCTTTCCCCGCCCGATGTTGATTCCCAATCGCGTTCGCTCCGACCGTTCGACGTGCTTAGGATTCGAACCGTTGAATTATCCTGCTGACCACCATAAATGCGGTACGGAAAATGATTGTCCGTCTCTACCCGGTAGAATTGAGCGGTAGGTTGATTGTCGTAAGCCGACCAGTTTTCTCCGCCATCAAAAGAGACTTGCCCACCGCCATCGTCGGCAACAATCAAACGATCGGCGTCTTCCGGAGCAATCCAAAAATCGTGATGATCGCCGTGCGGCGTGCGAACGCTTTCGTATTCGGCCCCACCGTCGTTTGAATGCCATAACGATACGTTAAGGACCCAAACATCATCCTGATCCTGGGTACCCGCATAAATTCGAGTATAGTACCAAGCTCGTTGTCTAAGATTTCGGTCTTCGTTAATGAGCTTCCAAGACTCACCGCCGTTTTCCGAGCGGTAAACGCCCCCTTCTTCATGCTCGACGATGGCCCAAACGCGATCTGGGTTCACTGGAGAAACAGCAACTCCCATTATGCCCAGCATTCCGCCAGGAAGTCCGTTGTCCTGGTTTGTGAGTTCGGTCCAGGTATCTCCGCCATCCGTGGACTTGTACAAACCAGAGTTTTCACCGCCTGAGGACATCTCGTAGGGAGAGCGTGAGAACTCCCAAAGAGTCGCGAATAAAATTCTTGGATTAGTAGGATCCATGACCAAGTCAAAAGCCCCGGCTTTGTCTCCTTTTGATAAGATGTTTTCCCAAGTCGTACCACCATCCTTCGAGCGAAAAACTCCACGTTGCTCATTTGGGCCAAACAAGTGCCCCATTACCGAAGCATAAACCAAGTCCGGATTGCGCGGATGGACCCGGATACGAGATATGTGCCGAGAATCATCTAGGCCAATAGACGCCCACGTTTTTCCAGCGTCTTGAGATTTCCACATTCCGTAACCGTGGGAAACATTCCCTCGAATGGTCTTTTCCCCCCCACCAACATAAATAACGTTGTTGTCCCAATCAGAAACGGTCACTGCGCCGATGGACCCACCGAAAAATCCGTCCGATATATTTTCCCATGATCCGCCTCCATTTTTAGTGCGCCAAACACCACCGCCCGTTGCTCCCATATAATAAAGCATTGGTTTGCCCGGTACTCCTGTGACGGCCGCCGAACGACCCCCGCGAAATGGCCCAACTAATCGGTAATCCAAACCCGCGTAAAGGGACGGATCGATGAACTGGGCGGATGCCGGTTGGGTTTGCGGCAGGGCGAGAAAGAGAAGAGCGGCTACAAGTATGGAGCGCATAACAAAGATGGGTTTATACCATAAAAACGGAGGATTAGAATCTAAGGTCAAATGGCGGCTAACGCCAATTTATAGGAGCCAGACCAAATCATATTTGATTTGAAATACAGGCAAAATGTTAAAGTTGAGTTCGAGGGCTTAGATTGCGGTCTCAACCTTTTTTAACTCCTTGATGCTGTAAAGCTGTGATGCGAATTCCCCTTCCCTTATTCCTGCTATTGGGACTTCTACTTGGTTGCGAGTCGCAAACTCAACCTGAACAACGCAGCGTATTGTGGTATGATGCGCCGGCAACGGATTGGTCTTCTGAAGCTCTTCCCGTTGGAAATGGTCGTCTGGGGGCGATGGTGTTTGGAGATCCTAGATTGGAGCGCATTCAGCTCAATGAGGACTCTATGTGGCCTGGTGGACCTGGAGGAGTGGGTGGACCTGGAGGAGTGGTTGGATCTGGAGGAGTGGGCGGGCCTGATTGGGGCGATGCCCAAGGTTCGCGTCAAGACTTGGATGAAATAAGGCAAATGTTGGTCGATGGAAAGGTTCATGAAGCGGACGCCGCTTGGGTTGACCGATTTTCACATTTGAGTATCGTGCGTTCCCATCAAACCATGGGCGATTTATTTCTGGATTTTGGTCGGGATAGTTCAGAGGTCATTAGCGGCTATAGACGTCAGTTGGACCTAGATTCGGCGCTGGTTACCGTTCAGTATTCCACTCTTGCGGGCGAAGTTACGGAACGAGTCTTTGCCAGCCATCCAGCTAATGCCATGTTTGTTGAACTGTCGACGACTGCTGAAGAAGGGCTTTCATTTGATATCAGACTTAGTCGCCCGCTCGATAAGGGTCAAGAAACGGTCAATGTGTATGCCATTTCAGATTCCGACTTGGTCATGGAAGGCACGGTCACTCAATGGGGTGGCCGGCATTTTTCACAACCTAACCCAATTGCAAACGGCGTTACGTTTCAGACCCGATTACGAGTTATTCCAACGGGCGGTCGCTTTTGGATGGATCTCCACGCGATTTCGCCGTTCGCGGCTTCCTCAATAACAAATAAATCAGCCTATACCTCGGCAATATGGACCCGCAATTCCCGATTGTCTTCGACCAAAAGGAGCTTTTTCTTTACGTTAATTCGGTCAGGTTCGAATTCGTTCAGATCATGATATTGCGTCGAATCCGACTTAGATGGCGAGCCTTCTAAAAGTTGAGGAACGGGGATTTTAACAGTGAATACGGAGCCCTCGTTCTTTCCTGACTCAACGGAGATGGTGCCGCCATGAAGTTCGACGAAATCTTTTGTGAGTGACAATCCAATGCCCATTCCCTCGTGCGATCTCGAAAGTTTGCTATCGACTTGGTAAAACCGCTCAAATACCATGGATTGATTTTCTTTTGGAATGCCTTGGCCGGTATCGGCAACTGAAAGAACCACATTGCCTCCTGAGTATTCCAAAGCAACCCAAACTGAACCATCTTTTGGAGTGAATTTTAGCGCGTTTCCTATCAAGTTGGAAACGATCTGATCCATTTTAATGAGATCAAATTCGAATACCAACGACCCCAATTCGTGCTCAAATGTTAAATCAATAAACTTCTTCCGAGCGGCGATAGCGAAATGGGACACAATTCTATCGGCGAATGCACATAAATCGCCGGGCTGGGATTTTAATTGTAATGTTTTGCCGTCGGCTCTGGCTATGCCAGCGCCCCCGCTTTTTTATGCCCCTACCGTTCTAAAGAAGGACTACTATCATGCGCTACGCATCAATGGGTTAACTCAAATACTCACGGGGGTCGACGCAGAACTCTTTGTAAAAAATATTGGAGTAAAACGAAATGATAGAAAAACAAACGGACCGAGCAACCCGTGAAACGATCAGTACTATTTTTCCGAAGAGGCAGCGGTAATATTCGCGTCAAAGTGGATAAAAATCAGCGATTATTGTTGATAAAACTACCGGCCATGCACACCGCCGTATTCGATACCAGATAGATCGGCCATTTCGCGCTTGAAGGTGGTCAAATCCTCGATACAGAACTGATTCATATGATCATGACCACAGGCCCTGGCCAAAATGCTCATTAAATCCACGCTGGCTCGAAAGAACCTCTCTAAACGTAATGCTGCTTCTTCTACGAGTAGCCGAGCTCGCAAATCTTTCCTCTGTGTCGCGATTCCTACCGGGCATGCATTAGTATTGCAGGCTCTCATGCCCAAGCAGCCAATGGCTTGCAGAGCCGAATTGGAAACAGCAATGCCATCTGCACCCAGTGCAAGGGCCTTGGCGAAGTCTTCAGGAGTACGCAGTCCGCCTGTGATAATTAGCGTAATATGATTCGCACCTGAACGAGTCAAGTGTTGGCGGGCTCGGGCCAATGCCGGAATCGTAGGTACGGAAATATTGTCCCTAAACAACAACGGAGCGGCGCCCGTGCCACCACCACGCCCATCAAGGATTATATAATCCACACCCACTTCCAGCGCTGCATCGATATCCTTTTCAATCTTCTGAGCTGAGAGTTTATATCCTATCGGAATACCGCCGGTCTTCTGCCGGACTTCGTCAGCAAACTCTTTGATCTGGTGCAACGAATTCCAATCGGGAAAAGTCGACGGCGAGATGGCGTCCTCACCCGGGTTCAACCCCCGTACCAAGGCTATTTTTTCCGTTACTTTATTTCCTGGAAGGTGTCCACCTGTTCCAGTTTTCGCGCCCTGCCCGCCTTTGAAATGAAACGCTTGGCTCTTCTGAACTTTGTCCCAAGAAAAACCAAATCGAGCCGACGCAAGCTCATAAAAATAACGTGAGTTTGCTTCCTGTTCTTCCGGAAGCATACCTCCTTCCCCAGAACAGATTCCGGTTCCAGCCTTGTTCGCGCCTGTTGCCAAAGCGATCTTCGCTTCTTCAGAAAGTGAACCAAAACTCATGTCCGATACGAACAAAGGCATCTCTAATCGAAGCGGTTTTTTAGCGCTGGGTCCTATTATTAGCTCAGTACCCACTTTTGCACCATCAAGCAAAGGCATTGTGGCCAACTGCGCGACATTAAACTGAATATCATCCCACTTGGGCAGCATGTTCCTCGAAACGCCCATTGCGCCCATGGGGCCGTGGTGTCCCACTTTTTTCAAGCCATCACTAGCTAGTGACTGGATGAACTTAACGTGGGGCTCATCGGGCGTTCCCGAAAAGTCTTGATACAGGCCTTGATAGGTATCACGCTTATAAGGTTGCGGGTTTTTTTTCTCCCACGTCGCTATTTCGTCCTCATCTACCCACACAGCGCCCTGCTCCAGCCAACTTGAGAACTTGTGCAATATTTCAGAATTGTTGTACTCACTGATTCCTGTAGCCACTTTGTAGTCCCAGCCATGCACGCCACAAATCAAGTCGTCACCCTTGACGAAACCATCGGACATTAGTGCACCACGGTGCAGACAACGCCCGTACAAAACGGACACCTGATCATCAAATAGCACTACTACCAGATCCACATTGGCAACCAGGGCATAAGCCGGTTTGCGATCTCCTAATTTGTCCAATGAGACAATGCTTATTTTTTTCATCGATTCTCAGATCTCCCTATTTTTTGCTCTTTTTCCATATCTGCAACTACCTATACTTTCGACTACAAATGTCAAGTAATACAAGTCTGTTCCATTTTGGGCAATATAGGACAGCTTGTTTTAGAAGGTAGTTTTTCGAGTTAACTCTTTGGAGAGCAAAGGTTTACTAAGATTTTTTCTTGATCTAAAAACGAAAAATTGCCATGCTGAGTCCCAACTACATAAACCGGTCTTAAAATTGTGGGTTCATTGGGTAGGGAGCGCTGGCATTGCCAGCGCTCCCTACTTACTTTCTGATACCTCCCATTGTAGCGAATCGCCAAAACTAATGAATACTCATAGCTAGCACATCCCAGTCAAAGAAGGCAAACTGATCAGTTACTTATCGTTTGCAGCTACTTTTTTTCTTTGGATTGTGAGCAGATATAAGCGAAATCAGAACGATGCGATGGCTAAGCGTTGGACCATCTTATTTCTTGGATTCGCATTCCTGTCCATAGACGAAATTGCAGGCATTCACGAATCGATCAATTCGGTCATTGACGACTCCTGGGCCATTGGTGGGGCTGTTATCGTGCTACTCCTCGCCGTCTACTTTCTCCCTTTTTTAAAGGCACTGCCTCGTGCAACGTTGATTGGCTTTGTTATCGCTGGATCGATATTCGTTCGAGGAGCCGTAGGTATGGAAATTATCGGAGAACCCATGGAAAGTGATTCCCTTCTGTACAACATGACCACCATGGTCGAAGAAGGAATGGAAATGTTTGGGATCATTCTGTTTTTAAAAGCGCTCCTTCGCTATATGGACACTACATCGCTGACAATGGGTTTAGAGAAGACCTAAGGTGTTGGTAAAACGTTCTTTTTTAATCTAGGCATCACTCATGAAACGCTTTCCCATTGTTATCCTTCTACTGGCTTCAAGCCTGTTTATAACGGGTAAGTCGGCGGCTCAAAATGTTGCCGGTGTAGTTATCACGGTTGAAGGCGTCCCAGTTTCAGATGCGCTTGTGTTTGTTGCAAATACATCTATTTCGACGTCCACAAACGATGAAGGGGCCTTTGCCTTAACCGTACCTGATTTAGGCAGCTTTAATGTTGTTGCCGTGACATCAAACGAGTCGTTGGGCGTTGTTACGGTATTTCCAGATTCCGAGCCAAACCTTTCCATCACACTGTCTCCTAAGCCAGAAATGGCAGCGGCGTCCACTTCGGCCTTAACCCGAGAAGAATTATTGGACTTCTTCGAATCCACCACTTTTTCCCGAACGAAAAATGCCGAAGATATTGAAATTGGCAACACTGACAACCTGATTCTCAACCACGACGCCTCAACAAATATCATCAGTGTGTCATCTTCAACTCCATTTACCTTTCGCAACAATGCTCTTGGTTATGAAATCACTATTTACGACTTCCAGATGGGAGGCAATCAGGTGGCTTTTGGATGGTCCGGTTACGCATTTTTCTCAAAACTCGAAGCTCCCAAGGCGAAGAATCAGAAAACATGGGATAAAAACCGTGAAAAAACATACAAAGGCTCTCAACGGCACTTTTTGAATGCAATCGCCGATGAAAGACTCAAAAAGGAAGAGTTTGCTGCCTTTTTCGTCCAAGGTCCGGGCTCCCAAGATGACCATTCGCCTGTACTAGAAGCTGGTCTTAGAAGTGTGTACGGCGCCCCACAGCCCATTATGTTCAATGGAAAGACCGATAGCTCAAAAAGGCTAGATTTTACGGGATGGCTTCGCATTCAGTTTTACGGATCAGGATCTGATAACCGATGGGAACGCTACATCGAACGGTTTTGGCCTATTTCCGAACTTTCTGAAATGATGAAAACACAATCGAATATCAGTTTTATCCAGCTACCGGAATATCAGGCCGTTTTTAATGCCGGGGGCATTGTTTGGCCTACGCAGGCCCCATCGATTCAAACTATGGGGTACTGGTCATTCTCCCGACTTGCGGACACGTTGCCAATCGATTGGGCATCCGAAAAATAGTCTCTTTATCCGACGCTAATTAATTCGACATCGAATACTAGCGTAGCATTTGGAGGAATTGCCGCTCCAGCACCACGGGCACCATATCCCATTTCTGACGGGATAGTTAAGCGTCGAAGACCACCAATTTTCATGCCTGCAAATCCTTCGTCCCAGCCACGAATCACGCGGCCGCCGCCAAGCGGAAACTCGAACGTTTCACCGCGATCAACGGAACTGTCAAATTTCTTGCCTTTGTTATCTGTTGCATCAGGGTTGTATAACCAGCCCGTATAATGAACTTCAATCATCTTTCCGGGAACGGCTTCTGTGCCTTCGCCAACAACAAGATCATCGATAATCAGTCCGTTACTCATTAGGTCTTCCTTTTTAGGGGTGAAAACAAAAAGTGACTGGCCAACCAAAGCCAACCAAAGCCTACCACAAAGATAGAATTACTCTTGCTCGGCTTCGTCAGCAGATTCGTCCTGCGCTGGATCCACTTCAGGAGATGGAAGCGTAGCTGGATCAACGACGCTAATCAAATCAACATCAAATATCAACACTGAATTTGGTGGAATAATTCCAAGGTCGCGCTCACCATAGGCGAGAAATGGAGGAATAGTCATGCGGCGAGTTCCACCAACTTTCATTCCCAATAGACCAAGATCCCAACCCGGAATAACCTGGTTTCTGGCCAATAGAAGCTTAAGTGTCTCATCGCGATCATGGGAGCTATCAAATTGTGCTCCTTTTGAATCGGTCGAATCTGGATTCATCAACCAGCCCGTGTAATGAACTTCAACTAGCATACCGGGAGTAGCTTCATCTCCGGTGCCAACAACCAAATCGTCTTTGATCACATCGGCCGAAAGATCGATCACTTCGAACAATTCAACTTCAAAGATCAACGCTGAGTTAGCTGGAATCGTACCCATCTCTTGATCACCGTAAGCCAAATCGGCAGGAATGATCAATTCGCGTTTGCCGCCAACTTTCATTCCTTCCAAACCCTGATCCCAGCCTGGAATTACTTGGCCAAAACCAAGAATAAATTTGAATTGCTGACCACGATCTACAGAGCCATCAAAGAAAGTGCCTTTGCTACCTGTTGAATCTGGGGCATACAACCATCCGCTGTAGTGCACGGATATTTGAGATCCGAGTGTAGCGACCGCGCCGTCGCCTTCAACCAAGTTTTTTATTTCCAATTCACTCTTCGTGGGGCTACAGGCGGTTAGGACCAAAGCGATCACAATAAGGCCCGGCATCCAATTAAATTTCATTTTGAGATCAAATTTAGTTTATGAGAATCCAATGTGGATTCAGCAGCGGCGGTGTACTAATAAGTTATGCAGTTGTTCGCAAAAATTGGCCCTTAGCGATTTTCTCCACGTAAAATCAATAACCCGCCCCACATTATTCGTGTTTAAGGAGGCCCGAGACAATCATGTACTGTGCAGTTATGTAGGTAATCATAACCATCAGGCTACTGTAGGGGACTTCGAAAGCAAATTTGTCGACCGCGATAAGAGCATCGGAAATTACGAACAACACGGCGCCCACAGCGACCAACGTAAAACTAAGGTCGGAAGTTGATCCTCGGCGTTTGTGTGCTAAAACAGCCATCATCAGTAAAACAAAAGCGTACAAAAGCACAGGAATCAGCATGTCCCCAAGCCCGGGGTATAAAACCCACATCAGTGCGATTCCTACAGCCACAAACTTCAATCCGTCAACAACTTTTAGTGTTCCTGTTTTAGCTCCTGTTTGACTGTATGCTACAATGTAAAAAAGATGGGCGATAAGAAAGGAACCCAATCCTACGACGAACAGGTTGTCGTTCATTAGAAAAACGTCACCTAACCACGAAAACGCCAGTGCCATGGCAACCCAGCGCCTCCAATTTGGAAATCCATGCGAGGCCGCCAAAAAGTACAGCATCAAGGATATCATCAAGAGCGGTTTAGCGACTCGGTGAATTTCATCCAGCGTAAATAGAATACTTGCGATTTCAGCAACTGAACTCGCCCAAAAAGCACCTAAAAACCACTTCGGATTCAATTGAATCATGATCGTCCTTCTCTTTTGTGCCCTTAGTTACAATTCCCTAATCCAAATATTTCTAAAGCTCGTGGGATTACCGTGATCCTGCAACTTGATCGCCCCTTTTCCGTGAGGTTCGTATTTAGGCAGCCCGATATAGGGCGTATGTCCGGTTAACTCGACATGATTTTGAATCACAATTCCATTGTGAAAAACAGTGACAATTGCGTTTCGAACCACTTCCCCGTCTTCAGTAAACGCTGGGGATTGAAATACGATGTCGTAGGTCTGCCATTGGCCAGGCCCCTTGGATGCGTTAACTAAAGGTATGTGTTGTTTATAAATGGAGCCTGCCTGGCCATTGGAATACGTAACATTGTTAAAGGAGTCCAAAATTTGAACTTCATAAACTTCGTGAAAAAACACACCGCTATTACCGCGTCCTTGTCCATCCCCTTCCACTATTGCGGGAGTTCTCCATTCCAGATGCAATTGTATGTCGCCGAATAATTGTGTTGTTCGGATGTCCCCAGATCCCGCAGAAACGGTCATTACCCCATCGGACGCCAACCATTTCGCCTCTCCGCCTCTAACAGATTCCCAAGAACCAAGTCCCGAGCCATCAAACAAAACCAAAGCATCGGAAGGTGCCGCGGTGCCGGAACCTGGGACCACAAGTGCGGGCACTGGAATCCATTTTTCTGTCAGTACGGGATCCCATTCTTGAGCGCTGATGGGCGCCACTAAAAATAAGACAACTGCGAGATTCATAATTAATTTCATATTCGGTAATCTGGACGAGTCCTGTGTTTGTAAAAGAAATGATTTCAACGCAATATTATTTACACGATATTTAACTGCCTCCGCATCGTCACGCAAGAGGTAGTCCCAAAAATTAGGCCGTGCTCATGAAATATACCTTCGTTCTCTTTTTTCTCTTTTCGGCATGCGCAAAACCTCCACCATTCGACATCATTGAGGCGACGGTGAGCGAGGTGCACCAAGCCTACGAAGCCGGCACGTTAACGGCCGTTGAACTCGCCCAGGCCTATTTGTATAGAATCGAGCAATACGACGATTCAATCAACGCGTTCATTGTCCTAAATCCAAATGTATTGGCCGAGGCTGCAGCGCTAGACGCTGAGTATGACTTAACAAAAGTTCTGCGACCCTTGCACGGCATACCAATAGTCGTAAAAGACAACTATGATACGGCTGAACTCCAAACCACTGCTGGTTCTGCTGCGTTGGCGGGCCTGATTCCGCCGGACGATGCCTTTCAAGTCAAAAAATTGAAAGAAGCCGGATCGCTCATTCTTGGAAAGACGAATATGGCAGAATGGGCATTTAGCCCATATGAAACCGTTAGTTCGATTGGAGGCACTACCCGAAATCCGTATAATCTTTCTCGTGTGCCGGCGGGATCCAGTGGTGGAACCGCAGCGGCTGTTGCTGCCAACTTAGGAATGTTGGGATTAGGGACCGACACCGGGAATTCTATCCGCGGACCTTCCGGCCATAACGCGTTGGTGGGCATACGTTCTACCATGGGATTGACAAGTCGAGATGGCATTGTGCCTTTGTATCTCAGAAATGATATAGGAGGGCCGCTTGCCCGGACGGTGACCGACGCGGTTCGAGTCCTAGACCTTATCGCTGGATACGATCCCGCCGATCCAGTTACCGCAAAAAGCGATGGACTTATGCCTGCCAGTTATCTCGACTACCTTGACCCTGATGGACTTCGAGGTGCTCGTATTGGAGTATTTCGCTGGTACATGAGGCCAGATTCTACTCATCCCGATGTGCTTAAGAGGATGGAAGAAGCCATTGCCGATTTGCAACGTGGTGGTGCCGTGATCGTTGATCCGTTTGAAATGCCAACATTAAAACTGGAAGAATCCATTTGGTGTGAGGTATTCGATCACGATTTGCAGCAATATTTTATTACTCGAGGTCCCGATTTCCCTTACAAAACGTTGGCAGACATTGTAGCTACAGGGAAATACGACCCGTCCATCAAATCGGGCCTAGACTATGCAGCTAGTTGGACAGAACCTCCCTGTCCGGATGTCTATACCCATCAACCTAACATCGATTTTCGGAATACTATTTTGTCGGAGATGGAAAAACACAGCCTTGATGCCATCATTTACCCAACCTGGAGTTATCCGGCCCGAAAAATTGGCGATATGGATTCTCCCTCAGGCGATAACAGCCAATATCTTTCTCCTCAGACCGGTTTTCCGGCAATTCAGGTGCCAATTGGTTTTACCGATAACGGACTGCCTGTTGGGATGACCTTCGTAGGCCGTCTTTTTGCAGAGCCAACATTAATTCGATTGGCCTACCATTATGAAGTCATTTCAACCAAGCGTCGGCCTCCCTCACAGTTTAATTAAATTTTCTAGAGAGGATTCTTGCAAATTCAGATAACGTTACATACATTAGTTGTATACACAATCAATACGGAACAGGACCCATTAAACTAGAACAGGAAATACAGCAGCATACGTTCGTCGATGAATTCTTAAAATCGATCTTGAATGTATTGGTAACGGCAGATCGCCTTTCCCACGATACAAATGCCGCTTTAAAACCTTTTGGAATCTCCAAAGAGCAGTTTAATGTGCTTCGCATTTTAAAGGGGCAATTCCCAAACCCGGCGTCTTTACAATTGATCTCGGAGCGAATGATTAGTAAATCATCTAATGCTACCAGGTTGGTGGAGAAATTACGTCAAAAGGAGTTCATTGAGCGGACAGAGTGCCCTTCTGACCGACGCCAGGTAGATATTATCTTAACTCAAAAAGGCATCGAATTTCTTGATATAGTAAACCCGCTTGTAAAAGCTAGCAGCGCGAAAATGCGTAATCTAACAAATAGTGAGTCTGCTGAACTAAATCGGCTATTGGAGAAAATGCGCGTCGATTAGGACTATTTTTTAGCTTATTTATTGTATATACAAATATTTTATACACATCTATCATAACCACAATGGACATAACCATGAACTCAACTAAAAAAGTACTCGTCACGGGTGCAACCGGACAGCAGGGCGGATCAGTAGTCAACGCTCTACTAAATCGCGGCTATTCGGTGAGAGGACTAACTCGAAATGTCACTTCACCATCTGCTACATCGCTTGCTGAAAGGGGGGTGGAGGTTTCAGAAGGCAACTTCAAAAATCACGATTCACTCGTAGCCGCACTTCAGGGTGTTGACGCTGTCTTTTTTATGACGACACCTTTTGAAGAAGGAAGTGATGCAGAAATCGAGCAAGGCTTGGCTATGATCACTGCCATCAAAAAATCACAAGTCCAGCATGTGGTTTTTTCCTCCGTCGGAAGTGCGAATCAAAATACGGGTATCCCGCACTTCGACAGCAAGTACGAAGTCGAAAAAATGCTGTCGAAATCTGGCGTAAACTTTACAATCGTTGCGCCAGTTTGGTTCATGGATAATTTTCATTATCCACAGTCCCGTGAAGGCATCCGAAACGGTGTATTGGCTGTAGCCGTCCCTGAAAATAAAGTATTTCAACAAATCGCTGTCTCCGAGATCGGCGAATTTGTGGCCGCCATCATTGAGCGCGGTGCGTCCGAGTACGGAAAACGTTACGACTTAGCCAGTGAAAACTCCACTGGGCCTGAGTATACGGCTGAGCTCTCGAACTTAGTTGGCAAGGACCTTTCCTACCTTGCCCTGGCCCCTGAAGCGTATCGCGCAATGGGGGGTGAGGACTTTGTTCTCATGGCCAAATGGTTTGGGGAAGTCGGTTATTCAGTGAACGTACCGGCGCTAAAAGCCGCATTTCCGGAAGTCCCTTTGAACGGATTCAAAAAATGGGCTACGAAGCAGTCTTGGAATTAGGCCGCCCGCTCGGATGGCTCGACTAGTGCGTACTAAATAGTAGGGTAGGGCGAACAGCGTTCGCCCTACCCTACTATCTTTTACAATATCACTTCGCCTAGACCGCTAGTCTTCAATTTCAATGGCGATCATATTCAGATCGTCAATCCGGAACGCATCAGAAGCTTCCACGGCTTCCTTATAAACGGCCCACTGCATGGCCAAAAACCCGTTCACATCTGAAATCATTTCAGTTAGAGCCTTTTTTCCGTGCGACATGGCCCACTCCTCCGGAGTATTCGGTGCGCGTTGACTTGAAAAGATGTACTGCCTTGCGCCCCCTAGAGTGGAACTGACGGTATTGGGGTCACGGTAGATCCCTTGCTTGCCCTGCTCTCCAAAAAAGCCGTCTTCAAATGACGAAAGAGAATCTGCGATCGTTTTCCCGTGTTTTTTAAGCTCTTTGGCTAGATCGTCTTCCCGATCCCCAAGGTTTGTATTTACCCGAGACACAACATCTTTTGCTTCGCGAATTCGGTCCATCATCGTAGCAGCCGCTACATTGAGTTTTTCGAATTCAGCATAAAGCGCCAATCGAGCCCGAGCTGCATTTAAATCAACTTCAAATCGCGGATCCGACTCCACTTTTACACTCGTTTCTGACACGGTAGCTCCGTAAGTAACCCTGACCATATACGTTCCGGGTAGAACGCTTGCCCCATCTGGTTCTGAATCCGTTGATCGAACGGCGCGTCGGCTGGGGCCTCGAACTCCTTTTCGATTTAGTGACCACGATGTTTTGTTAATTCCCTTTTTGGCTGGGCCATCAAAAGTTCTAATCACCTCTCCATCTTCGAGGATCTCAATTTTAACCTTGTCTGGAGCTTTCGTTTTCTTAGAGTCAACGCCCTTTTCGTCGTCTGTATCAGCCTCATCACTTACTTCAGGTTCTGCCTCTTCCGCTGTCTCCGTCTTTTCAGCCTCTATAAACGCGTCTGGGTCTATGGAATACGTTATTTGAGCACCGTCACTTCGCCTGTTTTCGCCAGCATAAATAGCATCGGCTCTAAACCTAGTTCCTTCCGCCTGAATGTTTGAAGCCTGATACGCAATTGGCCCAGGAAACACATGGACGGCTTCCTCAAGCAAGGAAGCTCCTTTCATCGCAAGCTCGCGCAGTGGCCGAATATCATCCAATATCCAAGCACTTCGACCGAACGTGGCGATGGCGAGGTCCGCTTCACGTTCCTGAATCACCATATCCATCGTGGACGCCGTTGGATAACCCTGGGTCCATTTTGTCCATTCTTTTCCATCGTCGATTGAAACGTAAAGTCCGAATTCGGTGCCCAAGAACATCAAATTGGGAGCAACGGTGTCTTGCACGAAGGACAAAGCAAATCCGTTCACGTCATTCGAATCAACCATTCTTTCCCAGGTGTTTCCCCAATCTCGAGTACGATAAACGTATGGCTCCCAATTGTTTTGCCGATGATCGTCAATTACGATAACGGCTTCCGCTGCACTATGAGGAGACGGTTTAATTTGGTGAACCCACGATTTTTCGGCGACTCCTTTAATTTTTGACCCAACTTCCTTCCACGTCGCGCCTTCATCACGGCTCAATTGAATATTCCCATCGTCTGTGCCCACCCAGAGAACACCTTTTTCAACTGGACTAACACCTATAGAAACGATAGTGGTATGATTCTCGGCTTGCGTCGCATCGTATGTCAAACCACCAGAAATCATTTGTTTTTGTTTCTCTGGGTCATTGGTGGTCAAATCAGGTGAAATGACCTCCCAGCTTTGTCCACGATTTAGGGACTTGTGCAAAAATTGGCTGCCGTAATAGATCGTACCGGACTCATGAGGACTCTGAGCAAACGCAGCATCCCAATTATATCTCAGGAACACGTCTGGATCGGGATGCAAAGGTTTAATATTGTCGCTTTCTCCGGTTTCCTTGTCATACCTGCCAATACTTCCCCCCTGGCTCATGGCGTATCCATACCTAGAGTCATCCGGATCGGGCGATACATCAAACCCATCTCCAAATGCTACTTCTTGCCAGTATGAATTGCGAATGCCTCCTGCTTTCCAAACGTATGCTGGGCCAATCCAAGAACCATTGTCTTGCATGCCTCCCATGACGTTATATGGAAATTCATTGTCAACATTAATATGGTAAAACTGGGCTACAGGCAGATTTTCAACAAAACGCCAAGATTTCCCTTTGTCCCGCGTAATCGAAATTCCACCATCGTTTCCTTCTATTATGAAGCTCGGATCTTTTGCAGATACCCAGAATGCATGGTGATCCGGGTGGACACCGTTAGAAGCATAACCTGGCTGCCACTGCGAAAAACTTTTGCCTCCATCTTCGCTGACATGAATCGCTGTTTCAATCTTGTAAACTCGATTTTCATTCTCTGGATCAACGTAGATTTCACCGTAATAAAATGGCCTTCCATTTACATTGGAATCATCGTTAACCATCGTCCACTTTTTCCCTCCATTTTCAGAGCGATACAGCGCGTTTTTCTTGGCTTCAACAAGTGCATATACAATTTCTGGCTCGTTGGTAGAAAAAGCCAACCCAATGCGTCCTAATTCGCCCTTTGGTAGTCCATCCTTATCTGTCAGCTGATTCCAAGTAATGCCTCCATCCCACGTTTCATACAATCCAGAACCCGGTCCTCCCGACTTGAAAAACCAAGGCCAACGACGAAATTCCCACATTCCAACCAGGACGTGATTGGGGTTTGAGGGGTCCATTACCATGTCTCCCACACCTGTTTTTTCGTCCACAAAAAGAACTTTGTCGAGTGTCTTCCCACCGTCGGTGGTCCTAAAAACACCACGCTGAGCCGTTTCGCCCCATGCTGGACCTTGTACGCCAATGAGCGCCGTGTTCGAATCTGTGGGGTCGAGAACAATGCGATGGATATTTCTGGACTCTTCCAATCCAAGGTGAGTCCACGTTTCTCCACCATCAAGCGAGCGATACAAACCATTTCCGGCAGACTGACTGTTTCTTGGATTTCCTTCGCCAGCGCCAACCCAGACGACGTCGGGATTGTCTTGAAAAATGCCGATTGAGCCTATGGAATGTGTGGGCTGATCATCAAAAATAGGATCCCACTTAATTCCGCCGGAGGTCGACTTCCAGAGCCCTCCAGATGCGGTTCCGGCATAAATCACATCGGGGTTTTCAATCACGGCCGATATGGCCGTAACGCGCCCACTCATGCCGGCAGGACCAATATTGCGAGGTTTCATCGCCTCAAATAATTCCATGTCCAACTGCTGTCCCATCGAAAACGGTACAACCAGTAGACTAAACAAAAAGACTAAAAGGCAACGTCGCATATAGAGAACCAATTTCTGTTTAAAATCGACTCCAACATACAACAGGTTCTGCAAAATGACGCGACTTCCAGTCCCAACTGAGACCAGAATTCGAACGCAGATAGTCACACCTTAAAACTATATATATAAAGGTAACCTTACTCGGCTCTCGGATTCCAAGTGCCCCTAGCAACAGGAGGAATGTAACTTTCCAATCCTTCAGGCTTCCACAAAATTCGGCGACCCTGCTCCGCACTCATATAACTGGTCATCAACAATTCGGTGACCTCTAATCCATCGTAGAAATTCTCGACAGGCTGTTTACCATCGAGGAAACACCGAATCATGTACCTATTTTCATCCTCATAGCCATATTCTGCAGCTTCATTGCCTACAAACGGCATATCTCCCTGCTCAGCATTCTGTTTTTCGACGATATCTTCCCCGGCTGCGCCAGTCACGGCACGACTCAAAAAAACCGTACCTCCCGAATCGAGCGAATTTGCCCGCATGGAGTATTCTGGACCCAAAAGCTCGGATGACAAACGAAGACCTGGGCCAACATAACTCCAGGATGTTGTCATTTCGGCAATCAAAGGGTGACCCTGCTCGTCACGGTATTCAATCGTAGCACGTGCAAAATCCTCGGCTGGATGTTTGAGATAATCTATTCTAGGCCCATACGTTTTTCTTAAAATTTCGGCATACTCCGGCCTACTCCACTTTAAGCTAGCAATCTGACAGTTTATAGAAATCGGAGTGATTGAGCTTCTTGGCGCACCAGGACGCGTAAGCAAAAACCGGGCAACTTCAACACTATGACACATCATGTCATTGAGAACCCCACCTCCCTGCAGTTCTCCACTCCAAAACCAAGGAGCATGCGGTCCTGAATGTTCTTCGGCCGCTCGAGCTAAATAGGGACGTCCGCTCAGCGCTGCACCTCTTTTCCAAGCTATTTCGCGTCCTCGAACCAAGTTTGGAGAGAAAATTTGGTCTTCTAGATAGCCGTGAAGCAGATTTGTCTGTTCCAACAACGCAATGACCTGTTTGGCTTCGGCCACATTTCGAGCCAATGGTTTTTCACAAGCGATGCCAACTAACTCCCCTACACCCCGCTTCAACGCACTAACAATCTCCTCCATATTCTCAACCCGGCGATGATTTGGACCGCAAATCCAAAGGCAATCAATTGCCGGGTCGGCAATCATTTCGGTAATGGACCCGTACGCTTTTGCTTCCCCAACCCGTAAGGATTGGGCGTAGGCCGCTGCCGATTCTGAATTTTCGCTATTGGGGCTCCAAACTCCTAGGACGTCCGCATCCCGAACGGCCTGCCAAGACAATATGTGAAATCGGGCGATAAAACCGCTACCGATAAATCCAACTCCCAATCTCTTTTTTGAGCTCATTTCTACTTAGTTCGGTTCCTTGATTGAACCCGAAGATAGGAACGGGCTAGCGATTAGAACAGGCCTATTTATATCGATCCGATTCTAGGTTCGTTAATTTCCGCCGCCGCCACTGCCGAAGTAGCCAAACCGTGGGTTAACAACATTATTATAGATGGATCCGAATCGATAGCTGAAGCCAAGTTTTAGTTCGTATTCGAAGCTCGTTGGTAATTTTTTATTGCCTAACAGTACATCCTCGTCATTCGATTCTTCTAGTGGCAGCCAAATTTGATCGTGGACTGAGGAAACTTGCGCTTCGATATTCAAAGAGAGTCCTCGAGCAATTCTAATGTCCATATTGCCATTCAAGCCAATATTGTAGAGATCAAATAACGACTCCTCAAAATCCGTTACGTACGATTCCACGGAAACACTTGCTCTAGCATATCCCCAAGGCTGACGAAAATTGGCCATCAATGTCAGCTGGTTCTGAATGAGGGTTTGGTTGACCTTATTGTACACGGTCACCTCGTCATAGCTGTTCTTTCGAAGGTTAATCTCGTAACGAGCGCGCAGATCACGAGTGGACGATTCGGTATACGGGAAAAAACTAAACTCTACGGTAGGAGAAAGAGACGTCGACAAATTGGTGTTGTTGCTGGAAGATGTATTGGTATAAGTCGTTAATCCCGCAGACCAATGAGCGTCTAAACTTTTTACAAGTTGGCCATACACGTTGCCATCCCGGTTTGTACTCCGAATAGTTCCCGTGCTTAAGTCGTACCTACTTTCGCGGTAGTTCATTCTGCCACTCAAACTAAACTTCCATGCTTCAGTCACTTTGTCCGCCGATACCCTAGTCTCGATCCGTGTCTGGCTATTGGCTTCCTCTGCTTCATAGCTCCCACTCATTCTAATATTAAACACCCAAAAATTCCACGGGTCATCAATGACTTGGACGTGTTCTGGCAACGTGGACTGTTGTGTGACCGGTACCGAAACTTGAATTCGGTCTCCAATGGTGGTGGTCATCAGAAATCTAACAAGTCCCCGTGAAATCGTATTAGTAAGACCTTCCCTCCTCTCGTTGCTCGTATCCGTTGCTCCAGAAACATACGTCAGCTCATCTTTCATGGAGGAAAGTGCATCCAGGCCAATAAACTCTAGCAGATAATTATTCCCTCCAGACCCTGTGTCTTGGTTGGTAACCAACACGTGGACATCTGCGCCTACACGGTCTCGTATATAATTGACGTACGGAATTTCTCTACGGATATAGTCAAAGTCGCAACTACGACCACAGTCCAGAAAAACATCGAGCGTTTCCGGCTTTTTATCTTGCGCAAAAGTGGGAAGAGTTAAAAACAAAATTGCAAAAAGTGCAAAAGACGCTTTTTTCACGTAATTGGTATAGTATTTAGGTGGCGGAGACTGAAATCACGCAACTTTGAAAAAAATAGAAAGAGTCCGGCCTTACAGGACCGGGCTCTCCCTGAGGACAAACCGCCTTGAGACAAATCCTGGATGAATCAGAGTCCGTCTCAAAACTGTTATCGGCCCGGCTGCAAATAGCTTAAATATGATTGGATCGTTTCTTACATGATCCATCCAGGTCTAGACGCTTTTCTCTAGAAGGTGATTCCCCGTTTCAGGCGGCATTCACCATTTCTGCATAAAAAGGTATCAAATACCCTGCAAATGATGCAATTAGAACACGCAGACATTTCTAATGTGGCCGTAAACAAGACCGAAATCTAAGCGTAAGACGGAACGATTAAAATTCTAAAAGGAATGCGAGACCAGACTATTCAGACCATTGAAAACCGAATATTGGAATTATTTCCAGCCGGACATTCGTATTCTAGGACGCAGATTTCGAACGCGGACTTTCCATCTGGTGTCAAACACTTTTTGCTGAGCGCCTTGCAGCGTCGATCAGAAATCGAAGCGACAGAATTGCTGAATGTCCGATCTGAATGGTTCAATGCGGATGATAAAGATTACCAAAAAGTATTACAGCAGGCCGTTCATACATTAGGAAAATCCGCCTGCTTTCCGGCTTCAGAATGGCCAAAGGCACTTCATCAGGCGGTCGACCATGTTATTGAGTACTTGGTTTCCCCAATCTCTATGCTGGACCGATTCGTTTTTTCGGCCGAATCTCCTTCCATTCCTACTACAGACCTATTGAGGAAGGCCAGCTATTTTTCGGATTACCCGTATTTGACCCGGGCAGTAGAAGCATACATTGACCGAAAAACCAATCAACGAATTTTCAAAATCGATTTCGTCAGAGCCTTGTCCCGATTGGATCATCAAATGACGGTTCAATACGAGTCCGCAGATTGGATAAAACTGCTGACACCACTGATAAAGTTAATGGGTCTGCCCACCCCGGGCGTTCCTGTCTCGTTTGTAATTAAGTTTTTTGTAGAAAAAGACCGGCAGGATATTGGATTATTTATCGAGAGGGCGGCTTCGGCCAAACACGCCGAAATGGTCTCATCAGATTCCTTGGCGGCCCTATTGACCGAGGCGTTGTCTCCGTCGATTGCCACCAAAGAAGAGCAGAAACCTCCCGTTAATTCGGAAGAAGCACCAACTCTCGAAGCGCCACCCGCTTCCACCACGCCCCATGCCGCGCCACCCGCTTCCACCTCATCGCCCGATAAAAGCCCCAAGTCATCTCTTCCACTCTGGAAAAAATTCAAAAAAACTGAATCGGAATCCGTGAAAACGGAAGTCAAATTGGCTCCAGAACCGTTGTGGAAGGCTTTTAGTCGCAAAAATGAAGAGAATGCTTTAAAGAACAAGCTTAATCTAGAAGGCGCCATCCCAGTAAAGGATATCCGGCCCGACGTTTGTGCCATCGTATTGGGTACAGCCACGGCCAACAAAGATCGATTTGTTTGGCAATTATTTGCAGGGAATCATGCTGCATTTGACGAAACTATGAACTCGCTTGCAGCTGCTCCCGATTGGACAACTGCTTCTGAAATCATAGCAAAAAAAGTATTCCGGCCATTTAAAGTCGATATTTACTCGTCCACCGCTGTAGACTTTACAAATGCTGTGGAATCTCGATATTCTGGCCTGCGATCCTAATTGTCCAGTCCATTCTTCCTCGACTAATAAGGTTTTCAAATAATATTAGGCCGTAGTTTAAATTAAGGCCTTCAATTCATGGCCAAATTTATTTTGGCACATCTTCCTATTTGGCATGCATTCTACCGATGAGCTGTTTCAAGATCTAATCCGAAGACGCGAAGAAGCCTATTTGGGGGGCGGTCAGCCCCGTATCGATCGGCAACATGAACAGGGAAAACTTACCGCAAGAGAGCGAATAGAGATCCTTCTTGACGATGCCTCCTTCGAGGAGTTAGGCATGTTTGTTAGACACCAGTCACACGATTTTGGTTTGGAAGAAAACAGGCCATACGGCGACGGAGTCGTCACAGGGTTCGGTACGATTGATGGACGCTTGGTATACGTGTATAGTCAGGATTTTACTGTATTTGGCGGTTCATTAGGTCAGGCACACGCCCAGAAAATCATCAAAATCATGAATCTGGCGCTTGAGAATGGAGCGCCAATTATCGGATTAAATGATTCTGGAGGCGCTCGAATTCAAGAAGGCGTCGTTTCGCTGGGTGGGTACGCGGACATATTTTTGCTCAACACGTTGGCCTCTGGCGTGGTACCTCAGATCTCGGCTATTATGGGCCCGTGTGCCGGCGGGGCCGTTTATTCTCCGGCCATAACAGACTTCGTATTTATGGTGCGCAAGTCCAGTTACATGTTTGTGACCGGGCCAAACGTTGTAAAAACAGTTACCCAAGAGACGGTCACCTCTGAAGAACTAGGCGGCGCGGATACGCATGCTTCGAAAAGCGGCGTTGCACACATGGCGTGCAAAAACGAAGCGGAGTGTCTTATGGCAATCCGCGAGCTTTTTTCCTACCTACCGTCGAACTGCGAAGACCTGGCTCCTCAAAAAAGTACGAATGACCCTGTTGATAGAAAGGATGCCGACTTAGATGAAGTGGTCCCTTCTAATCCGAACAAGCCGTATGAAATGCGGTCGGTACTAGCCAAAATTGTCGATGATGGGCAGTTTTTTGAACTCCATGCCGATTTTGCCCCCAACATAATTGTAGGATTTGCCAGAATGAATGGTCAGTCTGTGGGTATAGTGGCTAACAATCCTGCCGTATTGGCTGGTGTCTTGGACATTGACTCATCCATTAAAGGGGCCCGTTTCGTTCGCTTCTGCGACGCTTTCGGCATCCCATTGTTGGTCTTCGAGGACGTCCCAGGATTTATGCCTGGAACGGATCAGGAATGGCGCGGGATCATTCGCAACGGAGCTAAACTGCTGTATGCTTTTTGCGAAGCAACCGTGCCTAAAATTACCGTCATTACTCGAAAAGCATATGGTGGCGCTTACGATGTGATGAATTCTAAACACATCCGAGGAGACCTCAATTTTGCATGGCCGACTGCTGAAATAGCTGTTATGGGGCCAAAAGGGGCGGTGGAAATCATTTATCGTCGGCAGATTGAAGCATCTGATAACCCAGAGGCCACGGAAGAAAAGATCATTGAAGACTATCGAGATCGATTTTCCAATCCTTATGTAGCGGCCGAACACGGTTATATTGATGCCGTAATCGAACCTTCTACTACCCGTTTTCGCGTTATTCGAGGTCTCGAAATGCTAAAGAACAAAGTTGTTGTAAATCCCAAGAAAAAACACGGCAACATACCGTTGTGAAACCGGTCTCATGGTTTTTGAGGGTCAAAACATGGACCTTGTTCGGGAACAGACTGTTACGTTTATTATACCATTCAACTCCTTATCTTTCAGCCGGATAAGGCATCACGGTGAGATGTTACATTAACACTTCTCGACCTATAACCGTTATTGGACCTAGATAGGTCACAATCGTGAGGCAAATTTGCGCCATTTTACTTGTTTTTCGCTTCCTTCCCTGGCTAAACTTGGCATTCTCTTTTGCTCTTGTTGCCTCTTGCTCTCGCCTACCACTTTGTTCGGTCAAAACCGCCCTGGCTCAACCCAAAGTGTTAAAATCTTACCTCCACAAATTCTCGAGAGCACTAATTCGGCCAGTTTTTCGATTCAGTCTTCGATGGACGAGCAGTCTTCCGGTTTTGTCTACTTAGAAAAACTTTCTACGCTTTACGGATATCAGTCAGACATTATGTCTGCTGAAGCTCGAAATGATGAAGAAGCCATCGTCTTTATTTTGGATTTGGCCATCAACGATCTGGGGCAGCTACTCGTTATGGATGATATCGTCCAAGACACTAGATTTTCTCACATATACACGACGTTAGTTGGCGAATACGAGCGCGTTTATGGCCCTTCCGATACACTTTTTGCGGCATTGGGAGATATTTATGATCTGCGAAAAGCAATGTTTGCTGAATTGGAAGCAGTTACTGACCCGCTTTTGGAGGATCTCGCTCCATTACGCCTTCAGCCAGTTGGAACTGACGTTGAAATGACCATGAATCGATTGGTCGAAAGCAGTATGGAGTTTCTACTCCAAAAACGTAGAGATACGATGCTTGGCTGGATAGGCCGCGCAGATACCTATTTCCCGATGGTCGAAAAAATATTTGCAGAAGAAGGTGTTCCGGACGAATTGAAATACTTGGCTATGATTGAATCTGGACTAAATCCGCGCGCCAAAAGTTGGGCAAGCGCAGTTGGGATGTGGCAGTTTATATCGGCGACAGGCCGTGCCTACGGCCTAAATGTAAACGCTTGGGTCGATGACCGAATGGACCCCGAACTAGCGACCAGAGCGGCTGCAAAACATCTCAAAGAGCTCTATTATCAATATGACAAGGATTGGCAGATAGCCTTAGCTGGTTATAATTGCAGCCCTCGATGCATTAAAAGAGCGATTGTCCGTAGTGGCAAATCTAAACCTACCTATTGGGATATCTACCCTTATTTGCCAACGGAAACCCGCAACTACGTCCCGACTTTTATCGCGACGTCCTTGATCGCCTCCAACCCTGAAGCGTTCGGACTAACCAGAGAAAAAGAAGGCCCTGAATATGCCTATTCGATAGTTCCAGTAACAGGAATGATCGATTTGAAAGACATTGCCAGAATGGCCAATACGGATCTCGCCACCATCAAAGCGCTCAATCCGAATCTCCGTAGAGAATCCCTTCCCCCTTCTTCGGGTTTATTTAATTTGCGCATCCCATTGGGATCACACGATTCATTCGTAGCAGCTTTTAGCGTCCTCCCGTTGGCGGCAAAACAGCCTTCAAGTGAGTATATCGTAAAGCGCGGAGACACGCTAAGTGGTATTGGCTCTCAATTTGGAGTATCTGTTTCTCGGTTGATGGAAAAAAATGCCCTGAAATCGACAAACCTCAGAATTAGCCAACGATTGGTGGTCCCAGGATTAGAAAATGGTCAATCTTTGCCTACCGTCAAATATGAAGCAACTGCCGAAACCATTATCCAATATCCACGCCGACAAGCCCGGCCCATATTGATGCCGCCGTCCGTGGCTGAACAATCTTCCGCATCTGCAAAACCGAATGACACTCCGGTAGTCCAGGCCAGCCTCAGAACAACGGCAGCGGACACGGAAAACAAACCTATTCCACCGCCATCGCCCCCAAAAACGGAAACCAAAATTACGTATCGGGTGAAAAGTGGTGATACAGTCAGTGCTATTGCAGATAATCACAAGGTGTCGGTCGCCAGTATTTTGGAATGGAATAATCTTTCGAATTTCCGGATCAAATCAGGACAGAGCCTCACGATTTTTACGGATGGACGTGAAGCCCAAAAAAACAAAACGGAACCCACGGTATACCGTGTTAAAAAAGGAGATACGCTCAGCGGTATTGCGGTCCAAAATGATGTCACTGTTTCCCAATTAAGGCAATGGAACGATATTAAAGGGTCAAATATCCGAGTAGATCAGCGCATCACCATCCACCATGGGCAATCACCAGTTCAGATTCATACTGTAAAACGTGGTGATACCTTGATTGAAATAGCTCAGAAATACGGCACCTCGATTGCCAATATTAAGGAATGGAATCAGTTGACTTCGAATACTATTCGAGTGGGTCAACAATTCAAAATATTCCGCTAGAGTGAGATCCACTAACCTGGGCCTATCCTGAGATTGAGATATACTTCGGGCGTTAGTCGTTTCGATTGAACCTTAATCGCCAAAAATCCGTTTTCTACAGTTAGCGTAGAAAAGCGTACAATAAACGCACATCTCTACACGTTCATAAGACAGGCAAGGGAAATTGTCCATCGTGGACTGTTTTCATACCTGCATACACATTACTGAACTCACCACCGCTTCTATGCTTCCAGCCGATGAAGACTTGGTCGTCAAGTATGTGGAACACGGCGATGAAAGGGCGTTCCGCACATTGGTAGACCGACATCAAGAACGGGTATTTGGATACCTGCTGGGAATGGTGCGCGATCGAGAAGTGGCCAATGATCTGTTTCAAGAAACTTTTCTAAAAGTTATTTCCGCATTGTCGCGGGAAAGAGGATCGTATACGGTCCAAGGAAAATTTTTAGGCTGGGTTCTTCGAATAGCCAGGAACGCTGCTCTGGATCATCTGAGAGCTAGGAAAAAGTGGAAGGACGTATCCTCCTCCCAAACAGACGATGAGGTCGACTATTGGGAGAAGCTACCCGACGAATCGCCTCTGGTAGATGTTCTGCTACATCGCTCTGAGCAATCCGAAGTTTTGAGAGACAGTATAGATGCATTGCCTGAAGAGCAGCGGGAAGTTCTTTTGCTACGTCACGAAGCCGATATGACTTTTCGTGAAATAGCTGACCTGACCGGATGCTCGATCAACACGGCCCTTGGCAGAATGCGGTACGCATTGATCAATTTGAGGCGTCAATTGATGGCTCAACACAGTAAGGATCTCACGGAAGTCGCCGAATAGAAATGAAAAACGAAAAACGAGACATACTTCTTCATCTATATGGAGAAGCCGATAGTGAAAGTGATCTTCGGACTCTTCTCCTTAAGAGTGATCTTAAGGACGAACACACGGCCCTTAGTGAAACCAAATTTCGGCTTGATCTCCGGAAAAGAGACCGCCCAGACATACGTGTCATTGAAACAATTATGACGGCTGCTAGGACCGGGGATACCGGATCTGGAGTTTCTTCCAGGATAGATCGAGGACCATTGCAACGAATTAGCCGATTAAAAAAGATGTTTATTCCTGCTGTAGGAATCGCTGCAATCATCTTGTTTAGTGTCGGCGTTGGATTGTACTCTGTTCAATTGAAGTCTAATTCCGCGAGTTTGCTTTCTGCTTCTGGACAAAATGACCTCGTGCCCCCCGAATCACTCTATAGATTTGTGCCATCACGTCAAGGCACCATTTCGCCATCCGGTTCGGTGAACAATGAGCTATCGTGGGATGATCAAAGCACGCTTTCAACATTAAACGGTCGGATTAACACAATGAAGCCATCTGGCCTTTTGGATTGGGGCGAATCTGCGGTGCCCCTTGAAATGCTTCCGGGTTCTAATCCTCGCGGTTTTCAGACAGCGGGATCGATTCGCAAATAAAATTACTACGCCTGGGTTTTTTAAGAGCCTATAGGAAAAAGGCATCAAAATGAAACGAAAACTACTATTTATTCTTACCATTTCGGCCGCATTGTGGGTTAGCCCATCTAGTGTACAGGCCCAAAACACGCATCAAGTAGCTGTAGAAAATGGAAATGTATTTGTAAACGGAAAACAAGTATCTAAAAACCTCTTGCCGACGTCACTTCATCTCATCGACAAGTCGACCAATCTGAAGTTTTGGAGCAATAACGATGCACTAATTGAATTCAACAATATCGTATATGCTATAGAGAACGGAACGCTGGTTGAAGCAAGTCGAGAGGCCCTGGCGACCGGGCAGTTTTCAGTGTATTTCTCAAGCGAATCCAAAGAACTGCCTATAAAACTGTACAAAACAGGCGCAGTCCCGGTGGGATATGTGGTTCGCACCATGACGGGTGAAAAACCCATGGCTCATTATGTTGAAGCCATGAATCAACGAGCAGAAGAATTCAACACGCTCCGACACAAAATTGATTCTGTCCGAGAACCAGAGGTTGCTGAAATAGCCCTGCAACTTAAACTCGGTGCCGAAAATGTAGCAAGAATGGCCGAGTCTTTCCCTCAAGTTCAATTGGAAGCCTACCTAGCGGACATGCAGGATATGGACCATAGCTTGTATGACAAGCTGATGCGTGAACAACAAATGGAGATGGAGACCCACCATTTAGCGATGCAAATTAGAGAAGCCAAGTCGCGCGAGGAACAAGTAAAAATTGCAACACACCTGCGCTCCGCTTTGAATGAAATTTTTCAATTCAAACAGGAAAACCGTAAAACTGAAATTGAGCAACTCACTATCAAATTGAATGAGTTGCAAAAAGGATTAAAAGATCGTGAGTCTCTTCGGAAAGACATAGTCGAAAATCGAATTAAGGAATTATTAGACCATTACCGTTGGTAAACCAAACCCTCAGAAAAATTATGAAACCTATTATAAACCTATTCCGCATCGGACTAGTGGCAACTTTTATGCTCACTTTTCTAGCGAGTACTCCCATTGATTCCTTTGCTCAAAACAAAAAAGAATCAAAAATTACGGTTCGAAGCAAAGCCAAAGCGGGCGAAAAATCAAATGAAACCATTGTTGTTGAAGTCAAAGACGGCAAAGTGTTTGTTGATGGAAAAGAAGTAGCAGAAGTGGATACCGAAGGGCGTAGAGTCTGGGTAAAGTCTGGCGACGATGGTTCGGAAGGTAACGGTGGCAAGAACACGTTCACGTTTAGCGGAACGGATATGGATATGGATATGGACGAAAATCATCTACTCTATGAAATGGATGGAAGTCACTTTATGTCCAAGACCGCCCCTCTAATGGAGCGTCTTAACTCTGAAATGGGCGAAGCCCGCATGCAGGCAAGAATGGCCCCGATGATGGACCGCGCATTTGCATACTCTAACGGAGCGAATACCTATTCCGTATTGGCAAATGAGTTTAGTATGGAATCCAATGGCGAGGTTATGAAAATGGATATGAAGTCTCGCGAATTGGCCATGCAAATACGTCGCGAAGACGGCGATACATCAAAACTCGAGACCGAATTGGACCAATTATTGGCCGAGATTTACACGACGAAACAAGAGGCCAATCAAAAACGCGTCGATAAGCTTCGTAGCGAATTAGAAAAACTTGAGCAAAATTTGACCGATCGTTCTTCTATTAAATCTGATATCATCGCCAAACGCAAAAAAGAGCTACTAGGTCAAGCGGACAAATACGATTGGTAGGTTTTGAGGTTGTCTGATCTCAAAACGGAACCTGTTGAACCAAGGGGAAATCATTCCGAGTACGTTGAATGTGATTCCTAACAAAATGTGTGGCGATTAGGTGGGGCGGGGGCAATATGCCCCGCTCCACTTATTTTGACCTATTCTCAACTTTCCGAATGCTTTGGCATTAGACTTGCATAAGTTCAGATATGTCAATACTTAGCCTCAGAAGCACCTTTTGTGAAAGCCTAGAGCTGATTCGTATGTCCGTGATTCGACTGCTTGTAATAATTGTGATAATCCTTTGTCCCACACGGGCTACAGGATTCGATGGCTCCCAGCAGACGGACTGGACAACCGTCCAAAGAGTCTCTTTTTCCAAAACAGCTGACCGCACTGGACACGTCGTTCGTATTCACGTATCTGACTCTGTTGATGGACACAGTCTTCCTGTTGCAGATGCGAATGGCGTAATTTCAGTTGTTCTCTTTCGCACTCGACTTTCCCAACATCGGGTCTTGGATAATCCGATTCTTCCCATAGAGTTGTATCAAATCAACCAAGTGAATCAGGATGTTGTGATTAAGCTCACTTTGAGCAATTCCTCTATCACTGCGACTGCGTACCGCGATCAAGCTTCAAACGACATTTTGATTTTTGTCGCACTACAAAATGAGGTTGCGCCCAAACTTCCGACGACCGATCCGACCTCTGGAGCACGTTGGACGTTGGACACCATTGTAATTGACGCTGGGCATGGGGGCAAAGATTTAGGCGCAGTAGCCTCCAACGGGCTCAGAGAAAAGGATATTGTATTAGACGTGGCTTTAAAGCTTGGATCTTATTTGAAAGAAAATCTTGGGGTCAATGTTGTATTTACACGAGACTCTGATGAATTTATTTCACTCCAAGGACGAGGTCATTTGGCCAATCAGGTAGGTGGAAAGCTGTTCGTTTCTATTCACGCAAACGCTGCACCTGACCGGTCCGCTAGGGGAACCGAAACATACTTTTTGGGCCTTCACAAATCTGATGCTGCCAAACGGGTAATGGATCGCGAGAACGAAGTCATTCAGTTCGAGGATGATCCGACCACATACGAGCGCATGGACTCTCGGATTGCTGTGATGCATACGCTCGCTCAAAGCGCTTACATGAGACAATCTCAATTCTTGGCGGACCTTGTAGAAAACCAATTTGAAGAACGAGTAGGCCGGAAAAGCAGAGGTGTTAAACAGGCTGGATTTTATGTACTTTATGGGGCGTCAATGCCCGCAATCCTCGTCGAATTAGGATTCATTTCCAATTCGGCAGAGGCTTCGTTTATGGCTTCTCCAGACGGCCAGTCCTACCTGGCAAGTGCCATTTACAGATCCATCGTTGCTTATAAATCTGAATACGATAAAGGCCTGTTACTGCCATCCAACGGTGATAAGTGAGCAGGAAAGATGCCATGCTCGAATCTCTTAAAACTGCTGTTCGAACCGTCCATGATTTTCCAATCCCTGGAATTCAATTCAAAGACATCACCCCAATTTTGGCCATTCCAAAGTTATTTCGATATGCCGTAGACGCACTGGCAGAACCTTGGAAAAATTCCAATATCATTAAAGTGATTGGTATTGAGTCTAGAGGCTTCATCCTGGGAGCGATACTCGCAGATGAATTAAACGCAGGGTTCGTTGCGGTGCGGAAAGAAGGGAAGCTGCCCTTCACAACTATTCGTGAAACGTATGGGCTTGAATATGGTGTTGACACGATCGAGATGCACATCGATGCTTTGGATACCAACGATATTGTTCTCATTCATGATGATGTCATCGCGACTGGTGGGACGGCTGCAGCCGCTCATCGCCTCGCAACGTTCGCCAATGCCACGATTGCTGGCTACTGTTTCCTTATTGATCTTACCTTTTTAGATGGAAGATCCAAACTAAACCAACGTCTTCCCTGTCATTCGTTGATTCAATATTAGAAGAGAAACGAACCACTTCCTGGATCGGACCTTCTTCTACAACCGATTCACTCGTATACCTTCTATGAAACCACGTTTGGCCCGTTGGGCACTTCTTCTACTCATACCTGGTTTTTTTTCTGCGGGATGTGATGCTGATGCTTTGAGCTCAAACTCGGTTTTTTTGACTCACGAATTTTCGACCGACACCCAGGGCAAATCGATTAGATTCACCTTCTCGTCAAATGATGTTTCGGCCAACCGTCTGAATGATATCAGTTGTAATTGTAGCATTAACATTCAACAATACATTCAATCCCAAGGATTTCAGGCTTCCGATCTGGTATCTGCCACGTTGGTGTCTGCAGACCTCATCATGTTGTTTCCCATTACCAAGAAGGTTGATTTTCTGAGCCAAGCCATCTTGAAGTTTACGTCCGCTGGCAATTCAGTTACTGAGGTAGCGAATTTATCTAGTTTTCCAGCGACCCGTGAGGTATCGCTTGTCGTCCTCCCAAACCGAAACATTGCTGCATTTCTTGAAAGCGCTAATTTTGGCGCAATTCTTCAACTCGATCCCTCGACTTTAGGTGCGGACGAATCCTACGATTTCAGTATTATTATCAAGGTTCGGCTCAAGTTATCAGACGGCAATTAACGAACTGCAATACAGGCTATTTCGACACGTGCGCCGCGTGGGAGTGCCGATACTTCTACCGTCTCTCTGGCAGGGGCGTTCGAGCCAAAATACCGGGCATAAATTTCATTGATCTGGGCATAGTCATTGATATCGACCATGTAAACTCGGCAGGAAACCACGTTGTTCATAGACATTCCGGCTCCGGTCAGAACACCCTCTAAGTTTTCCAACACTCTTGCCGTTTCAGTTTCAATTCCAGAGGTAATCATATGACCCGTTTTGGGATCGATCGGAATTTGACCAGAACAATACAACGTATCTCCTACCAAAACAGCTTGGCTGTACGGCCCAACGGAAGCTGGGGCGAGCTGTGTTTTGATTTTGATCCGTTCTACTGAAAGTTCTTTTTTTCGCATCCTGCTTTTCGATTACGTATATAGAGTCGGGATTTGTCGCAACTTGCGCTAATACAGTGGTTTACACAAACGAATTATCGTTTAAGACACTAGATAATGGGATTATGGATTTAGGATTAAAAGGAAAAAGCGCATTTGTCGCTGGCTCCAGCAGTGGATTGGGTCGAGCAATAGCTAAAGAACTCATTATGGAAGGCTGCCGCGTGGCAATCTGCTCTCGCGGAAAGGACCGAATTGAGGCGGCAGCCTCATGGTTGATATCTCAAACGGGATGCGAGCCGGACCGAGTTTTACCCTTGGTCTGTGACGTTACCGATGAGTCAGAAATTAAAAAGGCCATGGAGGATACCGTCTCAAAATTTGGATCGCTCAATCTCCTAGTCACAAACTCCGGCGGACCACCGACAGGCCAAATTGACGACCTTGATGCTGAAATGTGGCGCAGTGCAATTGAACTCAACTTAATGAGCACAATCAACCTGTGCCGCGCAGCACTTCCTGCATTGAGAAAAACATCTGACGACCACGCAAGTATTTTGATGATTACTTCCTTGTCGGCCAAGCAGCCTGTTCCCTCTTTGTACCTTTCAAATGTATCCCGTGCCGGCGTCCAAGGGTTTTCAAAAAGTCTGTCCGAACAGCTTGGGGTTGAGGGAATAACCGTCAATACAATATTGCCTGGGTATACAAAAACAGACCGACTTACCCATCTGTCCGAGTCTATTCACGAACAAACAGGAAAGTCCATTGGTGAAATTGAAGCGGGTTGGGCGGCTAGTAGCGCCTTAAAGCGAATTGGGACAGAAGAAGAGTTTGCTGCTGCAGCGACTTTTTTACTAAGCACTCGGGCTCGCTTTATCACCGGAATAGCGTTGGTTGTGGACGGCGGCGCTGTAAAGAGTCTCTTGTAATAGGCAAACACTATGCGCTTTGTTTTCATTCTCTTACTTTTGCTGGCTTCGTGTGCGCCTGAGGGTGAGCCTTCTTCCTCGATTTCAAATCCTTCGGAAGTAAATCCCGAAGCATCTCGTCCCTATTTGGTTGTGCTCGGCATTGCACAAGATGGGGGTGCGCCTCAAGCGGGGTCGCATACTGATTTACGGTGGAATGAACCAGAAAATAGCCATATGGCGACAAGTTTGGGCCTTGTTGACCCTGAAACGGGCAAACGATGGATGTTTGAAGCAACTCCTGACTTTAGGCGACAATGGTATGAGCTGGATACACACGCTGGACTTAGAACCGAACGTGTTCCAGACGGAATTTTTCTAACCCACGCCCATATCGGTCACTATACTGGCCTCATGTTTCTGGGCCACGAATCTGTTGGGGCGCAAGGCGTTCCCGTATACGTGTGGCCTAAAATGGCTAAATTCCTTACACAAAATGGTCCTTGGTCGCAGTTGGTTAAGTTGGCAAATATTCAGCTGGAGACGCTTGGGCCAGATTCCCTTGTGGAATTGTCCGACGCTTTGAACGTTCGTTCGTTTTTAGTGCCACACAGACAGGAATTTGCCGAGGTTGCTGGTTTTGTAATTGAAGGCCCAAATCGACGGGTAGGATTCATTCCGGATATCGACTCATGGGAGGAGTGGGATTCAACTGGAATTGGGTTGGAACGATTTCTTGATTCAGTCGACCTAGCCTTGGTAGACGCCACTTTTTTCTCTAACGGAGAAATTCCTGGACGAGATATGAGTTCATTCCCACACCCGTTCATTTCCCACACGATGTCGCGACTTGCCGCCGCGTCCGATCTCACGAAATCAAAAGTGATTTTTATCCATATAAACCATACAAATCCTGCTCTTTTGATTGAAAGCGAAGCGTATCAATCCATATTAAATGCTGGTTTTAGCGTCGCATATCCCGGTCAGCAGATCGATCTTTGACATCACTCAGCATGAAATACTCTCCTTTATTACTCTTGAGTTTTATTCTTGTAGCCTGCTCGGACCCTCAACCGCCCATCAACCCGGAATCTGTCCGGGTTTTTGAAGGCGGCGTAGGTAAGGTTAGAGAAATCGTAGCCGACGGAAATCTTGCCGTTGTTGTACACGATGAAATCCCAGGTTTCATGACGGCCATGACCATGACATTCGGACTACGAGAGGATTCCGTCCGTCACGCCATATCTACAGGAGACTCAATATCATTTCAAGTCTCCTTCGACGGCATCGACGCCTGGATATCACGTGTGAAAGTGATTCATTAGAGACAAAACAGGGCCGCCGCTTATCGTCAGGAATTACAGCGTCCCAATGTATTTGTATAACGCCTCCAATTCCACGTCATCTAGGTGGCCGATTTGCTTCCAAGGCATAAAGGCAGCGTCAAGATGACGATCCGATGGGGTAACACCCTCTCTTATGGTCTTGATAAAACCGTCAAGTCCCCAACTTTGCGTGGTACGCAGGTCAGGAGCAGGCGGTGAAGCTGGATCTGGAGGCTGGTTGCCCAATAAGCCAACCCCGTGGCAAACTTGGCACAGTACACTAGCTCGATATTCACCCCACTCTACGGTGGCAGCTTTTTCAGGCATTTCAAGCCGTGATGGGCCGAGCATTGCATCCGGAGCCAATTTCATATCGTCGCTCATTCCCATAATCATCTTTCCAAGCAAGCGGAATTCCGACCGGGCCAATTCGTGATCAACGGGATCAACCTGTTTCAGGTAGGCAATTTAAGCTCCTACCTCAACATCGCTAAAGTAATAGTATGCTTCGGAAGGCATCACGATCAGTCCCCTCCCATCTTGTCCGACGCCATGCCGAATGGCACGAAGCCAATCCCCATCTGAAAACACGCTTCCAACTCCGCCTTTCCCAGAAGTCAAATTTGAAGCATTCACCAGAAACGGCGGAGCATCAGCAACCATGGCTCCGCTGAAATTAGCTCCATGACATTTTTGACAACCGTGGGACTCCGCCAAATATTTGCCCAGCACAATCGACAATGAATCTGTAGGAATTACTACATCATCAAAATCTGATGGGTAATGGTTGGCTATTTTAGTTTCTCCTTTTGATTTGGCCACAAAAGCCAATATCGATAGCAGCACAACGACTATTCCAAGCAATCCAAGTATCCATTTAAAAATTTTCATAGGTTCGGGTGTCTATTAGCTGAAATTAATGGTGCATTCGTGCGGAATCTTGTCTTTACCGGTTGACTCAAATGTATTAAAACCCGACTATCAGTTGAAACTAGTCACAAAAATAATTCCATCATGCTCCTTCGAACATTTTCGGCGTGTCTGATCACCCTATTGTTTCTGGAAATACCTACAACCGCCCAGGTTAAACGACCTCTAGAACACGAAGATGTCAACCAATGGATGCGAATTGGATCAACTCGTCTTTCGCAAGATGGCAAGTGGGTAGCATGGGTCGAAGCCGCCGATCAAGGCGATGGTATCTTAAGAATTTCTTCGGCAGACGGTAAGACCGCCTTTGATATTCCACGTGGTTCATCTCCCCTAATTTCTGGTGACAATCGCTACGTGTTTTTCAGCATTGTGCCTCAAGCCGATTCCGTTCGCCAGAAAAAAATCGAAAAGGTAAAAGCCAAAGATATGCCCGCCGATACGCTTGGCATTTTGGCTCTTCAGACGGGCATCATAAAGAAAATTGCTAATCTGGACTCTTTCAAGGCTCCTGAAGAAAGCGGAGCTTGGATGGCTTACCTCCTAACAAAGGAAGCCAGCAAGATGAAGGAAGAGCCGAAGGATACTACTGCTGCCGGCAAAACGGCGGTCGAAGAACCTGAGGAAAAAGAGGCGGACGATAAAGACGATGAGAAAAAAGACAAAAAGGAAGGCACAACCCTAGTCGTACGGATGCTGGAGAGTGGAGCCGAAGTGCAGTATCGCGATGTTACGTCCTATCTCTTTTCGAAAAACGGGGATCAGCTGGCATTTTTACGAGAGGACAAAGAAGGACTCAGCGATGGAGCCTTTGTTATTGGCCAGGGAGAAAACAACGAGTTTCCGTTACTCACTGGAAAAGGCAATTACACCGGTCTGGTCATTTCAGAAGATGGAGGGGAAGCTGCCTTTTTGACCAATACAACAGACTTTGAAGCAGAGCAACCTTCGTATTCGTTGTATTTTGCACACCTCGGGGCAAAACAGAGTGCGATAATAAAGGCGTCAGAGGGAAGTGATGGTGTTCCAGAGGGATGGTGGGTCAGCGAAAATGGAACGCCTTCGTTTTCGGACTCGGGAAGTCGTTTATATTTCGGAACGTCCCCAAGACCGGTTCCCGACAAAAAAGACGACGACATCTTAGAGGATGAGAAAGTAAAAGTGGACATCTGGAACTGGAAAGACCCGTTGCTGCAGCCCATGCAACTAGTACAAGCAGCTAGAGAAAAAAAACGGACCTACGACGCTGTTCTCCATCTGGATTCAGGAAAAATCGTTCAGTTGGCGACTGGGGAAATCCCAAGCGTTTCTGTTTCAAACAAAAAAGATGGCTCTGTGGCTCTGGGTACGACAAACATGAACTACCAGCAAGAAATTTCCTGGGAAAATCCGGGATTCCAAGATGCCTGGATAATCAATGTTGAAACGGGTGAACGTTCTCAAATCTTGACGGCCGTTCAAGACTTCCCACGTTTGTCACCTGAAGGGAAGTATATCACCTATTGGGATCGGGACAACCGCGTTTGGATAGCCATCAATTCTAAAACGCTGGCGGTTAGTAGTCTTTCTGATAAAGCGCAATTCCCGATATTTGAAGAAACTCACGACTGGCCTTTTGAACCGGGAAGTTATGGCCAAGCTGGGTGGACCGAAGGCGATTCTGAATTTGTCTTTTATGACAAATTTGATGTTTTGGCATCCACTCCGGACGGAATAGTGCGCGATGTCACCAAAGGTTATGGTCGGAAAAACAACATCCGACTTCGCGTGCAAAACCTGGATAGAACAGAGCCCGCCCTGAGTGCGAAGAACGAATGGATGGTTTCCGGCCAAAATATGGAAAACATGAACGCCGGCTATTTCAGCCTGAACCCTACCAAGGCGAATCTTACCCAGTTGGTTTGGGGGCCAAACATCTACTCCATAAGCCAAAAAGCGGATGATGCGGATGTTTTATTGTTCACTAGGAGTAATTTCAAGGAGTTTCCTGACCTTCAAACGACCAATCTGAAGTTCAACAAACCGGTGCGACATAGCAATGCAAACCCTCAGCAGGCTGATTTTTCCTGGGGCACATCCGAATTAGTCCAATGGACCTCAATCGATGGCGAGCTTCTAAAAGGCATTTTGTACAAGCCAGATGGGTTTGATGCCGCGAAGAAGTACCCTATGATGGTTTATTTTTATGAAAAAAATTCCACTGGCTTAAATCGTTATGTGGCTCCAAGCGCTGGAGGCTCCAGCATTAATTATTCGTTCTATGTAAGCCGGGGATACTTGCTATTTGTGCCTGACATCCCTTATAAGATTGGATACCCAGGAGAAAGCGCAATGAATGCGGTTATGCCGGGAATCACGAATCTTATTGATGCTGGATTTGTCGATCGGGACAAGGTAGGGGTGCAAGGGCACAGTTGGGGTGGTTACCAAATCGCGTATATGGTGACCCAAACCAACTTATTTGCGGCTGCCGAAGCCGGCGCTCCGGTGGTAAATATGACGTCCGCTTACGGAGGAATTCGATGGGCATCAGGTATGAGTAGGGCATTCCAATATGAGCGTACACAAAGCCGCATCGGCGGAACGTTATGGAACGCTCAGCAGCGCTACATCCACAACTCCCCGTTATTTCAGGCGGACAAGGTTCAAACCCCACTACTTATGATGCATAACGATGATGATGGCGCGGTGCCATGGTATCAGGGCATCGAGTATTTTTCTGCTCTGCGCCGATTGCAGAAGCCGGTTTGGATGTTCAACTACAATGGCGCGGGCCACGGATTGTCAGATCTGGTTGATCGGCGCGACTGGACCATTCGCATGCAACAGTTCTTCGATCACTATCTCAAGGATGCTCCTCAACCAGTTTGGCTAAAAAGCGGCGTACCTGCTGTCAAAAAGGGCCAAACTTTGGGCTTAGAACTCGTAGACAACTAAGTTTTATGGCCAATCGCCGAACTTTTTTAAAGCAGTCAGCCATGGCTCTGCCAGGGCTGACTGCGTTTGGACGAACTCATTCGCTTGAAAACATCTCGCCCAATAGCGACAATTCTTCGAGTGTCGCGCCGCTAAGCGGCCTGTCGCGATTGCCATCTTTCCACCTAGGCGATGAAACATACTGGGATGCCGTCCGGCAACTATACGCTCTTTCTAATAGCCGTATTTATATGAATACCGGAGGACTGGGGCCCGTTTCATTTCCAGTGCTCGAACGTTTCAGGGAATTAACTACAGATCTTCAAACAAGGTCTGAAACGGGCCACCAACATATTGAAAACGCCCGTATTCCTGTGTCGAAGTTTGTGGGTGCAAAGCCGGAAGAAATTGCTTTCACCCGCAACGCTACGGAAGGCAATGCAACAATTGCTTCTGGTATGCGCCTCAAGGCTGGCGACGAAATAATCATCGATGCCAGTGCCCATCCGGGCGGGGCCATTCCCTGGCTCAATCAATTGAAGGCTCGGGGAATCGTCATAAAAACGTTTGAACCCAATGCAGAGACCAGTTCAGAGATCCTAAATCGTATTTCTAGCCTTATATCTCCTAGGACACGGGTCATTGGAGTTAGCCACATCACTGCTCCGACTGGTATTTTACTTCCGGTAAAACAAATTGCGGAGCTGGCCCATTCTAAAGATTGCTGGTTCCATATCGATGGCGCTCAATCCTTGGGCATGCTGCCCATTAACCTAAGAGAAATCGGTTGTGATTCGTTTGCATCCAGCGGCCACAAGTGGCTTGGGGCCATGCATGGGACAGGCATTTTATTCATTCGGGAAGACCGCTTAGGCGACATATTGCCAACCGAAATCGGGGCCTATTCTGACGCTGAATACAGCCTTCCGTCAACATTTGAATATATCCCGACCGCTAGGCGCCACGAAAGTGGGACCCGAAATGCTCCACTGGTAAACTCTGTCCAAAATGCGTGCTCATTCCTGGAAAACATTGGACTGCAACGTATTAGAGAACGGGGCCTTGAGCTAACTGGTGAACTGAGAAAAGGTCTGGAACGTATATCGAACATAGAAATCCTTACCCCAAAACAAAACGATATTCGAGCATCGATGTTAACTTTTCGAAGTTCAAAAATGACGTTTAGTGACCTTAATCGAAGGCTCACGTCCGAACATCAATTGCGCCTACGCATCGTTACAGAACAAGATTTAAATGCCATCAGAGTCTCCCTCCATATTTTTAACACAATGGAACAAGTAGAGACGGTTGTCAATGCCGTTGGGGAGGTGCTGGCCAACCCTTGAGTGAGTAAACTCAATTCAATCCCGCTAATCGACGATGAATTGAAGCCCATCGTAGGCAGGTGCCATTCGGGCAGGCATTCTTGCTTCAATTTCTGCATGCATCAGATCGTGTGCAATATGGGTAAACCACGTTTGTTTGGCTCCTATTTCTGTAGCGACGGAAATGGATTGTTCGATCGTCAAATGCATTGGGTGAGGTTTATCGCGCAGTCCGTCCAAAACCAAAACATCCAATCCTTTTAGTAATGGTATGCTTGAAAATGGTACTTCACTGACGTCCGTCAAGTAGGCAAAATTGCCGATTCTATAACCTAGAATCTCCAGCGAACCATGAACTATTGGTATCGGAATGACTGCGACTGAAGCCGTACCCGAGCGGCTCTGAACAACAAAAGGACCATGAACTTCTGCTAATTCAAGTTTGGGCACTCCGGGATAATTCCCATCCCTGAAAATATAAGCGAACATCTCCTCCATGATATCTGTGGTACTCTTCAGTGCATAACATGGAATAGATGCACGATTGTAAAACATAAACGGCCGCAAGTCATCCAGTCCGGCAACATGATCAAAATGGTGATGGGTAATCAGAGCAGCGTCTACTTCCTTTATTCCGTTTTTAATTGCCTGGCCTCGGAAATCAGGTCCGACGTCGATCACCAAGTGGATGTCGCCTACTTCGATGTAACAAGAACAACGCAGCCTCTTATCTTTCAAATCGGTTGAAATACACGTAGGACACGTGCAGCCAATAACCGGCACGCCTGTTGACGTTCCGGTACCCATCAATGTCACCTTAAGCTGGGACGAATCAATCACCTTCTTCAGCCTGGATATCCACTACGGCATTTCTAGCCCAAGCATCCTCTAGTGCTTGCCTCACTACCGGTCGGAGGTAAATGGAGTCGATGGCCATTGTTTTTAAAGTGTCTGCTAATACAGCAAGATGAACCTCGGGAGGATGTACTCGGTTCAGCATCAAAAACTCTTCTTCATTTCGAATGCAGAATCCCCCTCGAAAATTTCCTTTTTCGCGACGAACCCGTAGCCCTAGTTGCTCCACGGCTGCTTCTAATTCTGTTATGATCTGGCCGATCTTCATATAAAAATGCTAAAAAGACATCCCAAGTCGGAAAGCATGATGTTTTCCAATAAAGTCGAACGAGTCTCCAGTGAGTTGACCCAAATCGGAATACCACTTCTGCCATCGATAGCTATATCCAAGACTGATCCCAAATTTATCAGTTAATAACGCCGAAATCCAATCTACATCAATTTCCATGATGGCGGATGTGTCGGTATCAAAGCCAAACGAACGAGTAGCAATACCGTAGTAGGCCAATCCCTTCGCTGATAGAATGCCTCGAAAGACTGGGGCCGACGCACCAACGCCCGTGCCCGCAGCCACGACGGTGTATTCAAATGCATCCACTTCCACCGAGCCTTGAGTGCGCTGGATACGACGATAGTCACTCTGGAGCCCTATCGGAAAGAAGAAGTCGACTTTACTGTCTTTTTTCCCTGTAAAAGGTCGAAATGGAATCCAACCCGACATTGAAAAGTCAGTCAACGCCAGCTTGTCTTTGCTTCCAATCGTTTGAGCCCCGCGAACGTAGGTCAGCATCAGTGGATGCCGGTTGTAATACACGCCATATGCCAACCCGTCGAATGCGAATTCGATTTCGGATGGAGCGGTCCCATCAAATCGGAAATCCATTGCAACGAGCGTAATTCCAGCAGCATTGGATGCCACTGCCTTTTCGCCATACGAAACCTGAGCACCGGCGGGGGAAACAAGTACAAACCAAAAGGCACTAACTAGCAGGCTTCGCATCCACATATTCGTATTCGTATTCGCTTTTGTGATCTAGAAACAATATTCGTAATGCAAAGATATTACAAGGCGGTTATTACCACCTCACTCTGATGTTACCTCTTAGTCCGTTTTTGGAGTTGGTTCAACCGGCGGAATCGTTTCTTCATCTTTTTTGGGAGAACTAGATTTAGCTAGTGCCGCTTGCGAAAAATCATATTTTTCCAACCGATGACGGCTAGGCGCCGACGCTGGTTGGGCTGAATCACTAGTTTCTTTCTTGGCCGGTTTTGCTGCCGCTTTCACAACTTTTTTCGCAGGACTCGCTTTTGACCGTTTCGCTGTTGCTACTTCAGCTTTTTGCGGCTTCGCGACTGGTTTTGAAGAGGTCTCTTCAACTTCCAATAAGCTTAACTGTGAAGTCTCCGGGACAACCGCAGTTTTTGCCGGTGAAGATTTAGAGGTAGCCGCAGAAGCTGGTTTTTTTGGTGTTGCCTTACGCGCTTTCGGTTTGGCAGTCTTGCTTGGGCTTGCCGTTTTTTCGTCAAGACGGGCAGCTTTGGGTCCCGTAACACCAACTTCCACGTCCTTCTCTACCACTGGTGGGCGAGTCTCTGGAGATTCAGATTTTTTTTGTTTTGCCCTTTCATTGAATACGATCCGTTTGCTCAGATCTCGACCCTTCTTTTCTTGTCCCGGCCCTTCAGTTGAATCAGTCGTTTGGCTTTTTTCAACTGGATTGGACCTACTTGGAGAAACGAAATCATCATTCCGATCAGTTTGACTCCTCCGACCCGATCCACGATTTCCAGTATCGCGACCTCGAGAATCGCCTTCACGCTCTTCGCGATCAACAGACGGCCTGCCTCGCTCGCTACGCCCCTCAGAACCGCGTCCACGTTCATCATGAGTTCGGGAATCCCGACCTTGAGAGTCTCTGGAGCCGATATCGCTCCTTTGGTCATCGCGCCTTTGGTCATCACGCCTTTGGTCATCGCGACTAGATGAATTCCGATTTCTATCGTCTCTATGTCGCGAATCTACTTCATTCGATTCAGGCTTTTGGGCATCTCGTCGGCGAGAATCAGTAGCTCGTACATCTTTCTTTTCTCTTTCCTGACTCCTCGAATCTTTCCTATCCGTTTGTTGATTGGATGAATCACTATGGCGGTTATCCCTGCGACCTTGATTGTTGTGAGCGGCCGGTGGACCAGCAGAAATCGGCTTGTCTGGTCCCTTTATCACTTCAGGTTTCTGAACTGGTTTAGGAACAAATTTTTCCTTTGGTAAGGAGGTAATGTCCTTATTGGTTTTCTTCTCTAAGAACCGGAATGACATCGGGTCTATAACGGATTGTTCGGTAATTTCTACACGAACTCCGTATTTGAAAAACCACTTCATCGACTGCGTAAACAACCCACCTTGGAAATAGGCCGCGGCAAAAGGATGTAGAATTAAAACGACCTTACCTGACTGCCCCGAAGCTTTAAACTTTTCGAACCATGTTTCAATCTCGTTCTTAAACTCCTCTGGAGTATGAGTGAGAGCAAATTCTCTCGAAGAAGATGAAATAGGTGCGCGTTCATTCCAGTTTTTGGGAGTGGCTTCAGTGCCCTCAGGAAGCGAAAACGTTTTTGTAATGCTCGGCCGCAAACGTTGTCTTGTGATCTGGATTAGTCCAAAATCACTCATCGTCAGGACCTTCGTTACCGCTCGATCCTTTCTGAATTCCGTTTTGAGGGTCTCATACACTTTTCGGCGGTTACGTTCGTTGCGCATGTCAATAAAATCGACCACAATAATGCCTCCCAGGTCGCGCAGGCGCACCTGTTTGGCTAATATTTTCGCAGCTTCGACGTTTACCCTCAGGGAGTTTTCCTCTTGCGACAGGCCTCGTCCTGCGCGCCCAGAGTTTACGTCAATGACATGCATGGCTTCCGTTGTTTCAATAAACAAATAGCCACCAGAAAGTAGATTTACCCGACTTTCAAAAGCCTCTTCAACCGCTTGAGCGATACCAGCTTTGTCGAAAATAGATTCTGGACCCTCATGAAATTTAACATCTACAACCATGTCCGGCGCAATAGCCTGAACGTATCCTTTAATGTTGCGATACAGCCTCTGGTCGTCCAAAACGATATGGTCGTAGTCTTCAGTAAACAGATCTCGCATTATTGACGAAACCATGTTTACATCTTCATGGACCACAACAGGTGCTTTAGGCCCTAGAAGAAGGTTTTCTTCTAGTTTTTTCCACTTCTCGATCAATAGATTTAGGTCGGTATCTAATGCTTTTGCGCTACGACCATCCGCAACGGTTCGAACAATCACCCCAAATCCTTCAGGCAGCAAACTTCTTGCAAGAGCCCTGAGGCGACGACGTTCCTTAAAGGACAGAATTTTCTTCGAAACGGCTACGTAATTGGCCATAGGCACTAATACCAAGAACCGACCTGCGAGGGAAATATCTGTGGTTATGCGACTCCCTTTATTAGCAATCGGCTCTTTGCTGATCTTGACAAGAATCAGCTGATCTTTCTTTAAGATGGTCGTGGGGTCCACATAGGGAGCTTCTTCACGATCGTCGCGAGAATGTCCACGGCCATCATGGCTTCCATGCTGACGCTGCTGAGCAGATTTTCGTTTGTCTCGGCTACCCGCGTCTGCTAAATGATGATGCTCACCGCCTTCATCATTATTGTCACTATCGTCATCGCTACGATTTGCGTGATGATCAACGGATCCACCAGGGTGGCGTCGTTTTTTCCGGATAGGACGGGTTGTGTAATCGGCCTTAAATTTGCCAATGACCGGAGTGTCAGACTGGGCATATGACAACCAGTCTTCGACATTTTCAATCAGATCAGTAAAGTGGAGAAAAGCATCTTGCTTTTGTCCAATATCTACGAACGCGGCTTGAATGCTCGGCATAATCCGCCGAATTCTACCCAGGAAGATATTCCCGATTGTGCGTTCGTGTTCCTGATTCTCAATGAAGAGCTCAGCAAGTTCGCCATTTTCTGTAATGGCGATTCGGGTTTGCTTCCCTTTGTTAACAATAATTTCTTTCGACATAAACGATTGTCGGACAAGAACAACCCGTCGTCTGAATGCTCAGAACGGAAAGGAGTATAACCATGCGGGGGCGGACCAAAACCGATATGGTGGTCGAACCCAATTTGGAGGTCAGTGCCGTAAAAACGGCTGAAAACCAATTGCTGATTATGAGATGGAAGCGTAGGACAAATCAAAATCAACGCTTCTGCAAATCTTTCCGGCGGCGCACTTCTGAAGAAGGCCGTCCTTAAATACGTAATAAACTGTGAAAAGATGGAACTCACATATTGCACACCGAATCCGGATAGTGCTCTGTGATTCCTGTTCTCCGTTCGACCCAAATTATTGCCCACGCCCAGCCACATAAGAATCAGATTGACGGATTCTAGCGTCTTACTGTTTGACTGTGAACGTGAAGTACTGTACATCAATGGGTGATCAGCATTGTGCCGAACGGAAGTGATTACTGAACCAGAAATTCTGAGTCCAGATTTTAATATCTCTTTGGTTATTCTCCTATGGACTCTAAATGATCCCTAACGACATATATTACAACTTCAAAATGCCGATCTTTTTTTGTTGTTATTGATTTTTATTTTGCGCAAATGAGTCAAGAAAAACCGTCCTCCACTACTTCTGCGAAAGGACTTGAAGGAGTAATCGCCTTGGAGTCATCAATCTGCGACATCGACGGATTAAAAGGAGAGCTTATTTATCGAGGTTATGATATTCGCGACCTCGCCCAAAATTGCACCTTTGAGGAAGTCTCGTACCTTTTATGGAATGAACATTTGCCGGACCAGGTTCAGTTGGAGCACCTAAATCGATCCTTAACGGCTGCACGCATCTTGCCACCAATGGTCAAAGATGTGCTGGCCATGACTCCTGAAGATGCGAGTCCTATGGCGGCACTTCGCACGGCCGTATCGGCATTGGCCTTATTTGACGGCGAAGCTGAAGACATGTCCGCTGAAGCCAATTATCGAAAATCTGTCAAATTGACTGCCCAGATCCCGACCATTCTTGCCCATTTCGACCGCTCCCGAAATGGTTTGGAACCTCTTCACCCGCTTCTGGACGGCTCAATTTCTTCCAATTTTTTATACATGTTACATGGCGAAGTCCCTGGGGAGGCTGCCGAAAAGACCTTCGACATGTGTTTGGTCCTTCATGCAGAACATGGACTAAATGCTTCGACTTTCGCGGCGCGTGTTATTGGAGCAACGTTATCCGACATTTATTCCGCGATAACGGGAGCTATTGGAGGACTCAAAGGCCCACTTCACGGCGGCGCCAACATTGCAGTCATGGAAATGTTAATGGAAATTGACCGAACGGGTGCCGATCCCAAAGCGTGGGTACTTGATAAGCTGCAAAAGAAAGAACGCATTATGGGACATGGGCACCGAGTTTACAAAACCCTCGATCCTCGCGCAGCCATTTTGAGGGATATGTTAGCCAAGCTTTCCAAAGAGAGCGGAAACTCAAAATGGTTTGATATGAGCATGGTGATTTCCGAAACTGTTCTAAAGGAAAAGGGACTGCATGCCAATGTCGATTTCTTTTCGGCGTCCGTTTACGGTACTCTAAATATTCCTTCGGATCTATTTACTCCAATTTTTGGGATGTCTAGAATCTCAGGCTGGACCGCACATTTAATGGAGCAGTGGAAAGACAATCGGCTCATCCGCCCAAAAGCTGCATATACTGGTCCCCGACATTTAAAAACGGGTCGCTAAGTAGGGGGATCCCTTAATCTTGGACAAAAGATGCAATTATTGCTAAAAGTTGCCGCCTTCTACCCAAGAATGGAAGCGCCCCACTTCGTTCATTAGTACATTGTTTCTAGACATCAGCAAGCGAAGTTATCTCGTGACATCGTTTTCAATATTGTTTTCGTAAATATTCGGTTCTTACCGCTTTTATGAGTTCTAAAAATGTTTTCCGCTCGCCAGTCGGCAAAAAACTGATCACCGGTATAACCGGACTCGGACTTGTCGTTTTTGCGCTTGAGCACATGATTGGCAACCTCGCCATGTTCTCTGGAAACGACGCCTACAACGAATATGCCCATTTTCTGAGTAGCCTGGGCCCTCTCTTGTATGTGTTTGAGGCCGGACTTGTCGCGTTTTTTCTATTCCACATTTCAAATGGAATCCAAATCTGGTACGGGTCACGCAAAGCGAGGCCGGTGGGTTACGATTCGTATCGATCTGCGGGCAAACCCAGTCAGCAATCGGTGTCTTCTAGGAGCATGATTGTGACCGGATTGATCTTAGCCGTCTTTTTGGTCATTCATCTCATTTCGTTCAAATTTGGCCCCGGTGGTCCAGGAAATGCAGACCCTAGTTACGTCACTTCTTTGGGTGGCGAACCAGCTCGAGATCTGGCCAAATTGGTGCGTCACAAATTTGACTCTCCTTTTTACGCATTTGGATATTCGATAGTAATGTTAATGTTGGTCGTTCATCTCCGCCACGGAATTTGGAGCGCATTTCAATCCCTAGGTGCCATGCGCCCCTCATTAACACCATTGGTTTATGGATTAGGTACTATTCTGGCCATCGCGATAGGATTAGGATTTATTGCTCTACCCTTAGCTATCTATTTCCATATTATTTGAGGCCGGCGCTGACCAAAGCTCGCAGTGTCAAATCAAAAGATATTCACATCATGAAACCTGTTCTCGATTCTCACATTCCCGACGGCCCGCTTAAAGAAAAGTGGGGCAATTATAAGAACGGGATTAAGCTGGTCAACCCAGCTAATAAACGAAAACACACCGTTCTAGTAGTCGGGACCGGGCTAGCAGGTGGTTCTGCTGCCTCAACGCTTGCGGAACTGGGCTATAACGTTAAAAGTTTTTGTATTCAGGACTCTCCGAGACGAGCACACTCGATTGCTGCCCAGGGCGGAATTAATGCAGCCAAAAACTACCCCAACGATGGGGATACCGTTTGGAGATTGTTTTATGACACAGTAAAAGGTGGCGACTATCGTTCTCGAGAGGCAAACGTTCACAGGCTTGCTGAAATTTCAAATGAGATCATTGATCAATGTGTTGCCCAAGGGGTACCATTTGCGCGCGAGTATGGAGGATTACTGGACAATCGATCCTTTGGAGGCGCCCAGGTTTCGAGAACATTTTATGCTCGTGGCCAGACCGGTCAGCAACTGCTGCTAGGCGCTTATCAATCGATGAGCCGTCAAATAGGGCTTGGAAACATCGAAATGTTTGCCCGTCAAGAGATGCTTGATTTGGTTTTGGTAGATGGAAAAGCTCGAGGAATCATCACTCGGAATTTGATTACCGGCGAAATCGAGCGTCACGCGGGCGACGCCGTGCTCCTTTGTACTGGTGGTTATGGCAACGTCTATTACTTGAGCACAAATGCCAAAAACTCCAATGTTACGGCTGCTTGGCGCTGTCATAAACGGGGAGCTACTTTTGCAAATCCGTGCTTTACACAGATCCATCCAACGTGTATACCGGTTTCGGGAGATTATCAATCCAAGCTGACCTTGATGTCGGAAAGCTTGCGAAATGATGGTCGTGTTTGGGTGCCAAAAAAACAGGGCGACAACCGCAAACCAAAGGATATTCCTGAAGAAGAAAGGGACTACTACCTCGAAAGACGTTATCCAAGTTTTGGAAATCTCGTCCCCCGGGACGTGGCCTCCAGAAATGCCAAATATGCTTGTGATGAAGGCAAAGGTGTTGGCGAAACCAAATTGGCCGTATTCCTAGATTTTGCTGAAGCCATTTCGCGGCTCGGCCAGGAGGCCATCGCCGCGCGGTATGGTAACCTATTTGAAATGTACGAGCGCATCACGGGCGAGAACCCGTACGAAACTCCGATGCGCATCTACCCTGCCGTTCATTATACCATGGGCGGACTGTGGGTGGATTACGAACTTCAGAGCAACGTGCCCGGACTGTTTGTGCTTGGCGAAGCCAACTTTTCAGACCACGGAGCCAATAGGTTAGGCGCATCTGCGCTAATGCAAGGGCTAGCCGATGGCTATTTTGTGATCCCGTATACACTCGGTAACTATCTGGCCAGCAATGACTTACCCAAAGTCACGATTCAGGATGAGGCGTTCGCTACAGCTCAGACGGAATCGACCGCCCAAATTGAAAAATTACTATCTATTCAAGGGACAAAGACGGTTACTGAATACCATCGTGAGTTGGGACGCATAATGTGGGACCACGTTGGCATGTCGCGAACGGAAGAAGGGTTACAAACAGCCATTAAGGAAATCACGGCGCTAAGAGAGGACTTTTGGGAAAACGTGTTGGTTCCAGGAGAAAATTCCACTCTGAACAAAAATCTTGAGTTTGCTGGCCGTTTGGCTGATTTTCTTGAATTAGGAGAGCTCATGGCACGCGACGCGCTAGAGCGAGCAGAATCTTGCGGTGGGCATTTTCGGGAGGAGTATCAGTCCGAAGAAGGCGAAGCCATGCGCAACGATGATCTCTTTACGTATGTCGCAGCGTGGGCGTATTCCGAGAATGGACACACGCTGGTTAAGGAGCCTCTGGAATACGAAAGCGTAAAACTGACAACTCGAAGCTACAAATAAGGCTAAGGCCTCTTGATTGAAGTATGACAGAAAGTATGAACATCAAATTGAAAGTCTGGCGTCAGGCCGGTCCAAAAGCCCAAGGTCGATTCGAGACGTATACCGTTCCCGATGCAAATCCGCATATGTCGTTTTTGGAATTGCTCGATGTGTTAAACGAGCAACTAATTAAATCTGACCAAGACCCTGTCGAATTTGATCACGATTGCCGTGAGGGAATTTGTGGCTCCTGCGGGGTCGTTGTCGATGGCGTAGCCCATGGACCTCAGCGCCGCACGGCTTGTTGTCAGCTTCATATGCGCCACTACAAAGACGGAGACACCATCGTAGTTGAGCCGTGGCGGGCAGAAGCATTTCCAATTATCAAAGACCTCGTCGTAGACCGATCCGCCTTTGACCGAATTATTGCGGCTGGCGGATATATATCTATAAATGCAGGCGCTGCTCAAGACGCCAACAGTTTGCCTATCGCAAAAACTGCTGCAGAATTAGCCATGGACTTTGCCGCTTGTATCGGTTGTGGGGCCTGTGTGGCTGCCTGTCCCAATGCATCGGCAAGTTTGTTTACTGCCGCGAAGATATCACACCTTGCCATGTTGCCTCAAGGAGCTCCAGAGCGAAAAAGCAGAGTTACAGCCATGGTCAATCAGATGGCTGAGGAAGGATTTGGAGACTGCTCTAATCACGCAGAATGTGAAGCAGTTTGCCCGAAAGGAATTTCTATTTCTACGATCGCAACCATGCGGCGCGAATACATGAAAGCGGTATTAGGCTAAGCTCCAACCATGCGGCGCAAGAGGTGTTAGGCTAAGCTCCAACCATCGAGTGGACGATTGAGCTGAAAATCTTGGTGCCGTCAGTCCGGCCCAAAATAGCTTCAGATGCACGCTCTGGGTGGGGCATCATCCCGAGCACATTGCCTCCTTCATTCATGATTCCAGCAATTCCTCTAGCCGCACCGTTAGGATTGGATTCTTTGGTCGTGGCTCCAGTCGCATCACAATATTTAAAAGCCACCCGGCCATCACCTTCGAGGCGGTCCAACACATCGTCGGAAGCAAAATAATTCCCTTCTCCATGCGCTATGGGAATCCGGATAATTTCCCCCTTTTCGAGATTGCTCGTAAACATACTTGTGTTGTTTTCCGTTCGAAGCAAAACGTCCTTACACGCAAACCGGAGAGACTCATTGCGCATTAAGGCGCCAGGTAACAATCCAGACTCACACAGAATTTGAAAGCCATTGCAGATCCCCATTACGGCACCGCCCGAATTGGCGAAACGAACTACATCTTTCATAATGGGAGAAAAACGCGCGATGGCTCCGCTTCTCAAATAATCACCGTATGAAAACCCACCCGGTACTATCACAAAATCGACGTCTCCCAACTCCGACTCCTTGTGCCAAATAAATCGTGCCTCCTGTCCAAACACGTGTTTTGTAACATGGTATGCGTCATGGTCGCAATTTGAGCCTGGAAAAACGATGACACCAAAACGAATCGACATGGAAAAATCAGTCAAGTGGTTTTCAAATAAGGACGCAGCAATATACAAACTGAAATCGGCCAACCCTTCCTTTGAAAATCAAAAGCTAGGTGGCAACAAGATGATTCACTGAGAGTTTGCGGGCAGTACCCTTTTTACCATCCTTTTGACACAACAACAACGTACACTTAGGCGTTATATATATCTGGACGCCAAAATTTTCTCGATCCAAGCAGCATGATCCCAAAGGAATTATTTAGAAAAATTCGACAGATTGAAATTCGAACTAAGGGATTGGTGCGCAACATCTTTGGCGGTGAATATCATTCTGCGTTTAAGGGGACCGGAATGGAGTTCGCTGAAGTGAGGCCGTATCAATTTGGGGATGATATCAGAAGTATTGATTGGAACGTTTCTGCCCGTTATGACGAAACGTTTATCAAGGTGTTTGAAGAGGAAAGAGAACAAACCGTGATTTTGGCCGTCGACATTTCTGGATCAGAAGATTTTGCTTCTGTAGGTCAATACAAACGAGAGATGGCCGCCGAAATTTGCGCCGTGGTTGCATTTAGCGCGATTCAGAACAACGACAAAGTGGGCCTACTCCTTTTTTCGGATCAGGTGGAATTATTCGTGCCGCCCAAAAAAGGCAAAAAACACGTCCTTAGGCTCATAAGAGACCTTTTTGCCCACCAAAAAAAATCTAACGGTACGAATCTGAAGGTTGCGTTGGATCACCTTGTTCGAGTCTTGCATCGGCGATCCATTGTTTTGATGCTCAGTGATTTTATGGATGAGAATTTCGAGTCGGCGTTTCGAGCTGTGGCTCGTAGGCACGATACCATCGCGGTTCACATGGTTGATCCGGTAGAAATGGAATTACCTGATGTAGGATTGCTCGAAGTTACAGACGCTGAAACTGGTCAACAGGTCTTGGTGGATACGAGTAGCGAGGAGGTACGCACCATGTATGTTGATCAAGCGTTGGCCAGGGAACGAAACGTTGAAATGATTTGCCGACGACTGCGAGTGGATCGAGTACCTATTCACACTGACGAGGGGTATGTAGACCCTCTTATCCGATTTTTTCGTAGACGTAATAAAATGGCTTGAAAAGATTTCTAATCCATATCATTTTCGCATCGATCGTTTTTGCGGTGCCATGTGCCGGGCAACGAGCAGAGTCGTTCTTTTCGACCGACTCCGTTACCGTTGGAGATCGCTTTAATCTGACTGTTGTGGTTGGACACGACGGCACAAGAAATGTTGTCTTCCCTCACGATATGCTGCCAGACTCTCTAAAATTGACCACTTCGGCCTTCTCACTTGGCGATTTCGAAATTCTCTCCGTTTTAGTTCAGGGCGGCCGACCATACAATACCACGAGCCGAATCGATTCTGTTGTTTACGAGGTAACGACATTTGCTTTAGACTCATCTCGAGTTGCCGGCATCCCTTTCGGATTATCAACGGAGGTAGACACCCTGTTTGGAATGGCCCCTGCGATGCTGCTCCGCGTTGGCTCTTTGGTCCCAGAGGATGCATCGGAAATAAAAGACATCATGCCTTTGGCAGAATTCACAACTTCATGGTGGCCATGGGTTTTGGGCGCTTTAGCACTGGTGACGATCGCAATTCTTTTGTGGTGGTGGAGAAAAAAACAGCAGGTTGATGATGCCGGGGTATTCCTCCCGGTAGACCCCCCCCCATATGACGAAGCCCTTACTCGACTAATCCATTTGGAGCAATTTGATCTGAACGATCCGTCCTCGATCAAGCCGTTTTACGTCGAGCTTACGGACATTCTTAGGACCTATGTTGGTCGAAGAGTTCACGTTCCTGCCATGGAATCAACCACGCGAGAACTACTGAACCGTTTGAAGGCTTCGGCCGAAGGAAAAAACGTTCCGGATGAAGTGATGTTAGAGATTGACGAAGTTTTGTCACACGCCGATCTAGTCAAATTTGCGGACCTTCGCCCGGTTTTAGAACAATCAAGGGCTATGGTAGCCGAAACGCGAGAAGCTATTGAAGGGACGGAGACGGCATTTCGGAAACTAGAAGAATTGAGACTTGCTGCGGAGCGTGAGAGATTAAAAGCCGAACAATATGCCCCCAAAGAAGCAGTTTTAGAGGAGGATCGCTAAGGAATGACATTTGCACAACCATATTGGCTTTTGCTTTTGCTGATCATTCCACTCGTCGCTTGGCGTTCTTGGAGCACTGCAGCCGCTCGCGGAGGGATGCGGTTCAGCTTTACTCAATCTATTCGAGATACCGGTACGACGTGGAAAACAATGTTGCGCTGGCTTCCTGTTACGCTTAGAGTATTCGGTTTAACTTTGGCCATTTTGGCCATGGCCAGACCCCAGAACACCAACGTAATTCAAGAGCGATTTGCCGAAGGCGTCGACATCATGATGGTGTTGGACACATCCACTTCAATGAGGGCCGAAGATTTTCGTCCAAATCGATTTGAAGCAGCGAAATCGGTAGGAGCCGAATTTATTCAGGGTAGAATTTCGGACCGAGTTGGCCTTATCGTTTTTGCTGCTAAAGCGTATACCCAAGCTCCTCTTACCCTAGACTATGCGTTTCTTACCCAAATGTTGGCAGAAGTCGAGGTTGGCGTAATCGAAGACGGCACAGCTATTGGAACGGCCCTAGCAATGGCAGTAAATCGACTCAAAGACACTGAGGCCAAAAGCAAAGTTGTAATTCTGCTCACAGACGGTCAAAATAATCGAGGCGAATTGAGCCCTGAAACGGCTGCTGAAGTGGCAAAAACGTTGGGTGTTCGGGTGTATGCCATCGGAGTTGGTCAATATGGAGAAGCTCCCTTTGTAGTTGACCATCCATTTGCCGGAAGGCAACGTCGAATGGTCCCAGTAGAAATCGACGAAGAGATGTTACAAGCCGTCGCGGACATGACTGGAGGGCAATATTTTAGAGCAACGAACAACCGAGCCCTACAAGACATTTACAAACAGATCGGCGATTTAGAGAAAACGAAAATCGAAGAGCGTATCTACACCGACTTTGAAGAGCTTTTCCCAATGTTTCTTTTTCCTGGATTAGGTTTGTTGTTCTTGGAAGTGCTATTGGCTACCACAATTTTTAGACGTTTCCCATAATGGCCTGGCTCAACCCTACATATTTTTGGACCCTAACTTTTGTCCCTTTGGTTGTGGCATTAATTTTTATGGCTGCATGGCGTAGAAAAGCAATGTCTGAGCGATTTGGCGACCGAGAGTTGGTTGCGCGCCTGACAGCATCTATTAGCAAAAGAAGGAGGCGGTGGAAAGGCGCTTTGCGAGTTGGAGGCGTGTTGATGTTGGCTCTTGCGCTTGTCGGTCCTCGGTTTGGAACACAACTAAGGGAAGTTAAGCGGGAAGGAATTGATCTAGTCATAGCCTTAGACGTCTCTGCATCAATGATGGCAGAGGACATTGCTCCGAATCGCTTAGAACGGGCAAAAAATGAAATTAAAAACTTAGTTGGCGAACTGAAAGGAGATCGAATTAGTTTGGTTACGTTCGCTGGGGACGCTTTTATCCAATGTCCGTTAACCACAGACTATAGTGCGTTACGCCTTTTTCTTGATGTCGCAGACCCCTCTTTAATTCCGACGCCAGGCACTGACTTTGGTGCGGCGCTGAAAATGGCAATTCAAGCTTTTAAGGCTCCTTCAGGAGAAGTCGATTCAGAAGTTCGGACTAAGGCCGTTTTGTTTGTTTCAGATGGCGAAAACCACATCGCTGACCTCGAGTCAATTATTACAGAAGCTCGCGGGGCAAACATTGTGTTATATGCCGCGGGCGTAGGAGAAACAGAAGGGGCGCCCATTCCTGAATATCGCAATGGCCGACGGGTCGACTATAAAAAAGATCGAGCAGGCGCTGTGGTTACCACAAAACTGGAGGAAGCGGTATTGCAGGACCTGTCTCGTAACGGAAGTTATTTTCGTATTGCAAAAACGTCTAGTTCCTTGCCCCGCTTAACGACTGCGCTCTCCCAACTGGACAAAACTGCATTTGGCGCAGAAGAATTTGAAGAATATGAAGAACGTTTTCAGTGGCCACTGTTGTTTGGGCTTCTTCTTCTTTTTGCTGAATGGGGTATTCCAGATCGGAATCGAAGCAAGGCGCGGCCGTCCCCAAATGCTACCTTGTAAATTGAACAAATTTGAACTTCCCACTAACTGACTATGATTCGCTCAATTTCTTTTCTCCTTTTTACAATTCTTCTTTTTGGTCCTGGAGACGGGAAGAAAAAAGGACGTAAAGGCAACGCCCTTTACGCTCAAGAACAATATGCTGAGGCGGTCGAAGAGTTTAGACTTGGGGTTTCGGCCGTGTCGAAAAATGGTCCAGGGCCTGTGTATTCGGGGCTCCTCAACAATTTAGGGGCATCTTTGTATAGAACTGGAGACACAGAGCAAGCTGAAATTGCCTTCTCTGGTGCCGCCCAAATGGCAAGTACACCCGAAGATTTGGTCAGAGCTAGTTACAATGCAGGAAACGCAGCTGCTACTGGGAAACAACTAGAACAAGCCCTTTCGCATTATCGAAGGGCTTTGATGTCAGATCCTTCTAATACTGATGCGAAGTTCAACTATGAGTTTGTGAAACGTCAACTAGAAGAACAGCAGCAACAGGATCAACAAAAAGACGATCAAAATCAGGACGAAAATAAAGAAAACAAAGAAAACGAAGACCAGCAGAAGGGCGATCAAGACCAGGAAAACGAAAAAGAAAATCAAGATCAGCAGCAGCAGGATGAGCAAAATCCGCAAGATCAAAGTCAGGAAGAGCAACAACAACAACAAGAGCAGGAGCAACCGGACCCTACAAAAATGAGTGAGGAGGAAGCCGACCGGATCCTCGATGCGCTCCAAAACGAAGAAGAACAGCTACTTAGGCAAGTTCAAAAATTAAAGACACGACCCCGGCGTGTGGAAAAGGATTGGTAATGAAGGAATCATTGTTCCGCCTTATTTGGATACTCCTTTTAGGGATGGTGTCAACCACTTCGCTGGTTGTCGCTCAGACTGCGAATGTTCAAGCATCTATTAGCTCCAATACTATTGGGACCGAAGAGTCTGTCACGTACACGATTTCGGTTTCGGGTTCCGACGGATCAAATCTTGAAACACCTACCGCTCCCGAAAGTGATGGTTTAACTTTAATCCAGGCTCTTCCGAGCACCCAGAGAAGCGTTTCCATCGTAAATGGTCAGATGTCGCAGAGCTTCAGCTTTTCGTGGATTTATCGACCAACTCGGGAAGGAAGTACGTCGATCGGTGTAGCTACGATTAAGGTTGGCAGTACAGAGTATCATACATCTTCCGCGTCCGTCACTGTCGTTCCGCAGAATCAACGCCAAACCCAACGCCGTCAAACGGATCCATTTAGTTCGCTGTTTGGAAACACGACCGACCCAAATCCAGAACCACCCCCGGCGCCCGACGAAAACGACATTTTCATTCGCGCCACCCCCTCCGCGCGTTCTGCCTATCAAGGTGAGCAGGTTATTATCGAGTACCAGCTATTTTTTCGAGAAGGTATCCAGCTGCGGCAAAGTCGGTTAACGGACAGTTGGGACGCAGAAGGTTTTTGGAGAGAAGAGCTCGATGTTGAGACCCGACCTATTCCACGCATTGTGATTGAAAATGGCCTCCGATATAATACAATTGTATTAAAAAGAGCCGCCGTTTTCCCTACGAGGGCGGGCGAAATGAGCGTGGATCCGCTCAAAATTGAAAGCGAAGCTTTGCTGCCTTTTGGGTCCCGTGATCCGTTCCAATCCATGTTTTCGCTTCGAAATCGATTCTCACAGGTTCAACTAGCGTCTCCTCGAATTTCAATAGACGCGCGTCCGCTTCCAGCGGACGCGCCACCCAATTTTGACGGCGCGGTCGGCAAATACGCAATGACCGTTACAGCCGATCGGACCAATCTGAATGTGGGTGAATCCATTCAACTGAGTATTACTATTTCTGGAAAAGGTAACCTGGCAACATTGAGCTCCCCTACTTTTGTAGTTCCTAACTCGTTTGACCTTTACGACCCAGAAATTTCGTCCGTCTTGGAGCGTAGTGGCAAAGAACTATCCGGCAGCAAAACATTCAGATATGTTCTCATTCCAAGATCAAATGGCTCATTTGAAATACCTCCAATTGAATTTGTTCATTTTGACCCCGGGACAAAAAGTTATCGATCCACAAAAACCGATTCCACGCCTATCACCGTGACCGGAACAGCAACAACTCCGGACGTGGTTGTTGCAACAACAAATGGAATGCCGGTCGACGATTTCGCCCCGTTGTTTACCTCCGCTTCCAACTGGAAGGAAGCCAGTCCAACGTCTCTCCACGATTCATATTGGGTGTATCTATTAGTACTTTTCCCATCCATATTGCTGCTTTCCGTGGTGGTCGTCAAACAAAGGCGGGATAAGTTTACTCAGGATATTTCATGGGCTCGCGGACGTCGCGCACATCCTTTAAGCAAAAAACACTTAAAACAAGCTACCGCTCTTTTGGCCGCTGGAAACGTGCCCGGTTATTTTGAGGAACTTGAGCGGGCAGTTCTTGGGTTTATTGGGAACAGATTGAACGTCGCAGAAAGAGGACTAACGAGGGAGAAGCTAGACAGCATGTTGGCTGCCAAAGGGGTAGAAATGGAGCTTCGAGATCGGCTTAGAACACTGTTGGACTCATGTGATATGGGACGATTTGCACCATCGTCGGTAACTCCAGAAAACATGGAGTCAGCGCTAGATGATGCCTCGTCTCTCATTCCTGACGTTGACGAGCAAGTAGCCCCATGAGTAAACGCCCCATCAACACGTACGCATCGTTCATCTTCGTTTTTTGCAGCATTATGGTAACCATGAGGCCTATTGCGCTAATCGCAGGGCAAGTGGAAGTTGAGCGCGTTCCCTTAAACACAGCTGTTCAAGCTTTTGATGAGGGTACGACAAGTCTACTTGACGGCAATTTTGGGGCAGCCATTGCAGCGTTTGAAAAAGCTGACCAATCTGGTTGGGCCAGTGCCGAGTTGTACTATAATATGGGATTGGCTTACCACAGACTAAATAGGTTTGGGCTCGCCGTACAATACCTAGAAAAAGCGAAGCGGATTGCTCCCGACGACCCCAAAATTCTCCATTCATTGACCGTGGCAGCTCATCGTCAGGCCGATCGTTTTTCTCAACTACCGCGTCCCTTCTGGCAAAAAATGCACGTTTGGGTGGAAAATCAGCTACCAATTGGAGTTGCATTCTGGATCGGAATTGTTTTGTGGTTTGGACTTGTAGCACTAATAACCGGAAAGTTGCTGTCTCATTGGCATGGGGAGTGGTGGCGACGAGCCAGAATTCTTCTAGGAGTGTCTTCTTTTCTACTTATTTTTTATTCGCTAACCACATCAGCCTGGCCCCCAACCAACGAAAGGGCTGTCATCCTCTCGACTGAAGCTAGGATGCATGATATTGCTGATGAATCGTCCGACGAGGTTCTCCGCGTTCATGAGGGCTTGGTTGTATTGGTAAAAAACCGTTCAACCGATTGGGCACTTATAGAAGTAGCAAATGGATCCCGAGGATGGGTTGAAGCCAATTTACTAGGAACGATCTAGGCCTCTTTTTGCGCACACATAGTCACTCGAGTTTCCAGGCCTTATCTTTGGCACCCGGATTTGCGTTAATTGAGCCGACTTTCTTCCAAATAAGACAAGAACCTAGTGGAACCTCACGTACTGAATAGATCACGTAAGACCGGCTGGATTGAAGTCGTATGCGGATCCATGTTTAGTGGAAAAACGGAGGAATTGATTCGGCGTATGAAACGCGCCCAGATTGCGCGTCAGCGCATTGAAATTTTCAAACCGGCTCTCGATACTCGGTTTAGTGAAAAAGATGTAGTTTCGCACGATGAGTCAGCGTTACAATCGACCCCGGTTACGGCCGCTTCTCAAATATTGTTGTTGGCCATGGACGCCCAAGTTGTGGGTATTGACGAAGCTCAGTTTTTTGACTCGGATCTCATCCATGTCTGTAACGAACTTGCAAAAGCCGGCAAGAGGGTTATTGTTTGCGGGTTAGATCAAGATTATCTCGGCCAACCGTTTGAACCCATTCCGAGCATTATGGCGATAGCCGAATTCGTGACTAAACTGCACGCCATTTGTGTGGTGTGTGGCTCGCCCGCAAATCATTCTCAACGATTGATTCAGGGCCAGGGACGAGTACTAATCGGAGCTACAGAATCGTATGAACCGCGATGTCGCGAGTGCTTCGATTTGAAATTATCTTCTCAGGAAGTCGATATCGCTGCGACTAAGAGCGACTAAGAACGACTACATTTCTTGGGATCTGAGCACGGAAATGGTCAGAGAAATCCTCCCCTCATTCGAGCTGTGCCCGGAAATAGTCCTTATAAATGCTTCCCTCTTATGTGTTATTCAGAGCGCATTCGGAGTCGAAAAAGCCCCTCGTCGATCAAAAACAGTACCGTACCCAGGGCCAAAAATGTTAGTACCGCCGGTATGGGTTGCCAAATAACGAGTCCGCCAAGTGCCCCCAGTGCCCCACCTAAATACTTGATGTAGTTCAGTTGTTCGTTACTGGAGTTTTTAATTAAGTCTTCCAGTTTCCCTTCATCGTACGCCATCATGTTACTCATGATCATCTCGTAGACGTCTAGATTTTCCACAAATCCCAAGACCACTTTTGTAGCAAGATTTTCGATGTCCTCGGCCCTTGCTTCGATTTTTTCTGGAATCTTGTCTAGAAGGGTGTCAATCTGATCTAGGATCACATCGAGTTGGGTTGGAATCTGGTGAATCGCTTTATCAATTCTAGATTTAAAGTCGTCTTCGTTTAGGTATCTGTACGCTTTGAGAGCCATTCCCCCAACTCCTTCTCCTACGTACGCCTCTATTTTCCCTACCACAAAATCAACAATCCGCAAACGAACCTCATCCGACGTCAAAACGGTCTCAACATAATCGGCGGTCAAAACTTTCAATTCCGTTCGGAATGATTCGTCCTCCAAAACACCGCGTGTAACCGACATGGCCAATTCGCGATACTTTGGGATGATCTCATTCTCCTCAATTTTTTGTTTGATAATCTCTTCGTTGATCAGCTCTTCACTTACGGCGGTTGCCAGCCGATATATGACTCGCTCTCGCTGAGCAGGAATGAGGCCTTGCCCAAATAGAGGTCGTTGCTTGCGCGGATTAAATAACATTGTTATGGCAACCCAATTGGTCAGGAAGCCAATCAGTCCACTTACTGAGACTATTCTGACCAGCCCATCCAAGACTAAGACGTTGCCAAAAAGAGTCATGGACATCCCTTCGAAATCCCAAAGAAACGAGCCGGCAAACACCACAATAAGAAACCACGGGATAATTCGAAGAAACGGCAACAAAGAGGCATGCCCTCCAGCCATTCGGATCGGCTCCCGGTCTGTTTTAGGGGATGCGGTGGACTCAGGAATGTGAGCCTTAATATATTTGGCAACCAAAGCCCTAAAATCTTCTGCCCGTGCACGAGTTACCCTTTTGGCTTCGACTACACTTACTCCAATACTACTTGGGCCTTCGGCCGAACGAGGTGCTTCGCTGGAGGTCGAGGTGCCGTCAGTATTCGGTGAATTGAGCCCGTGAGAACCGCTTTCGGAGGCTTGATCGTTATTTTCGGTCGCCATCTAATAATTAGAATTTGAAGAATCGTTACGATTCTATTCGGACGTAGTAAAGCCTAGCCGGGTTGCGTCAAACTGCATACCCGCAATCACGTTGGCGATATGTTGGTTTAGGTCTAATCCTAGGTCTTCTGCGCCATTTCGAATATCATCTCGGCTCACGGCTGCAGCAAATGCTTTGTCTTTTAATTTCTTGGTAACCGATTTAGGGGCCATCCCACCCAACCCAGTTGGACGAACGTACGCAACTGCCATTATAAATCCAGCCAATTCATCAACAGCAAACAGGGTTTTTGCTAAGCGCGAGTTTCTGGGAGAATTTGTATGATTAGCGTGACCAAGAATGGCTTCCAATATATCTTCTGAATAACCTTTTTCTCGGAGCACTTTAACACCCACAAACGGATGCTCTTCTAGCGTCTGATGGCGCTCATAATCCATATCATGCAACAAACCCGTGATTCGCCACTTTTCTTCATCTTCTCCAAACTGTTTGGCATAAAACGCCATCGCAGATTCTACGGCATACCCATGTTTACGTAGACTGACTGTCTTCGTCCATTCGTGAAATAAGTCTAGAGACTCTTGATATGATGCCATTGTCCGATTCCTTCGCTAAAATAAATCCACTAACTTCATCTCTCCCAGGTACTTACCCGGACTGGCCTTAAAATCTGCCAACAAAGCATTGATGCCATCAAGCGTTGAATCCATCTTGTTATACATCGATGGGTCATTCACTAACATGCCCAGCGTACCCTGCCCACTATTTACCTTGGCCAGGAGTTCATTCAGGCTTCTACTCGCTTCCCCCAGGCTTTCCAATTCCACATCCAAAGTGGTTAAGGTGGCAGATAAATCTGTGATTAATTTTGAAACAGCTGGTCCATTTTCTGCCGTCAACGTCTTCAATGAACCAGTGGCGTCTTCAACGTTGAGAAGGATCGAAGATAACCGGGTTCTCTCTGACGTCAACAGGCTCTCTAACTGAGCCATACTGCCTTTGACAGAAGCGAGTGTCTTGCGAAAATCTGACTCCGGTTCAGAAAGCAAGGTCCCCGTTTCTGATACCACAATGTCCAATCCATTTAATACTTCAGAAAACTTTTCAATCATGTCCGGCGCACGTGCCGTCAAATCGCCGAATAGGTCGTTCCCTTCACCTACTCCAATTCGTCCTCCCTCCGGGATCACTGCCGCATCGAGCGGGCCCAAATACAGATCCATTCGTACGGCTCCCAATGCATCAATTCCGGACACAGAGGCATACGATCCTTCCGTAACAATAATTTTACGGTCAATGTGAAACGTTACGTCTACTTTTCCTGACTCTTGCGAGATATTGACGGTTTCTACGCTACCTACACTGACCCCATGGACCCTGACCAGATTGCCCGGAATAAGTCCGCCAGCATCTTTAAACTCGGCGGTGAGCTCATAGGTGGTTGCAAACAACGGTAAGTCTTGGAAATAGCGAACACCTAATATGAATATTACAGCAGCTGTAATAATCGTGAGTCCGACTTTAAGTTCGTTTGAAATATTCACGCCATTAATTGGATTGTTATGAGCTTCATTTGCCGATCAAATATTCGTTTGCTTTCACAAATCTTCTGAGGATTTGATCGTCACTTTCGTGTAATTCTGCAATGGTACCAGCCCAATGCATCTTTCCTTCGTGGACAAAGGCGGCTTTATCAGCAATATTTAGGACCGAATGCATGTCATGTGTTACTACGATACTAGTCACATTGAGTTGGTCGCTAAGACTCTGAATAAGTTCATCAATCGTCGTAGAGGTTTCAGGATCCAACCCACTCGTAGGTTCATCGTATAAAATGTATCTCGGTTTCAAAGCCACTGCCCTAGCCAGCGCGACCCGCTTTTGCATACCGCCTGACAATTCCGAAGGCATTTTGGTCTGTACTCCGGGTAGTTCGACCATCTCAAGGCACTCCATGACCACTCTATTAATTTCGGTCTCAGTCATCGAAGTAAATGTGCGAAGCGGAAACGCCACATTGTCGAAGGAACTCATCGAGTCGAATAATGCGCCGCCCTGAAACAATACACCGAAATTTTGCCTGATTCGCCTCAAATCCGCATATGAAATAGCATTTATGTCTACCCCATCTACCGTAACTCTGCCGGAATCAGGCTGAAGAAGGCCGATAATGTGCTTCATTAAGACGCTTTTTCCCGAGCCAGAGCGCCCAATTATGGCCAGCGTTTCACCTTCCAGTATTTCCAAATCGATCCCTTGAAGGACGACCTTATCACGAAAACTTTTATGTAGGTTTTGGACGCTTATCATAATTATAGAAGTGTCGCCGCTAGGACTAGGTCAGCTAAAAGCAAAAACACGCAGCTTGCTACGGCTGCTTCCGTTGTGGCCTTACCAACTCCCTCTGCTCCGCCTCGCGTGTAATATCCTTTAAAACATGATACCGAGGTGATGATGAAACCAAAAACCAAACATTTGATCATTCCGAAAATGGGGTCAAATGGTTGGAAATATTCGCGGGCCCCGTCAACAAATTCTCCAATTGACACAAATCCTCCAATATGTCCAACTAGCATACCTCCTCCTATCCCAACAAAACAGGCCGCAATATATAAGACGGGAAACATGACGATCCCCGCAATAACTCGAGGTACGATTAGATACCCAATCGAATTCAAGCCCATAGCCTCTATCGCATCAATTTGTTCGGTAACACGCATCGTACCCAATTCAGCTGCGATTCGAGCCCCCACACGTCCAGCCAAAATAAATCCGGTCACTACGGCACCAAGCTCCAAGACCATGGAAGGCACTACGATGGATCCGATTATGCTTTTTGGAATGAGAGGACTTACCAATTGATAGGAAGTCTGGACGGTTGTCACTGCTCCCGAAAATGCAGCTGCAAGCATAACAATGGGCATCGAATCGATGCCAACGTGGATCATCTGCTCCCAGAGATTTTTACGATACGTTCCAAATTCCGGGACTGCACCAAAAGCCCGAAACAGCAATTGACTATAGCGACCAAACGAATGAATCGGGTCCAGAATTAATTTTTTAGCGTATAGAATCAAAACAGATGGATGAAATCCCGATGAGTGAGTTTTCACAAAGTACGACAGAATACGAACTTCGTGCTTTATCTCTCGAAAATGGTACGGTGTTCATATAACTTCCTTGGTGAGCAATATGATTTGTGTCACACGGTTGTCACTACCCTCCTCTATATTACTATCATGTCGAAAGTAAAGAGCATATTTATCTGTCAAGAGTGCGGAAATGACTCCCCCCGATGGATGGGTCAGTGCCCTGCGTGCAATGAGTGGAACACCATGGTGGAGGAGCGCCAACATTCTGTCAAACATTCCGCTCGCCCTGCCTCATCGTCCAACGGAATATCTTCTCGCGCAGTTACCCTTGATGAAGTCCGTTCTGGGTCGGAGACTCGTTTTGTAACAGGAAACGCTGAATTAGATAGAGTTCTGGGGGGTGGAATTGTTCAGGGGTCAGTGGTTTTGGTAGCTGGTGACCCAGGAATCGGAAAAAGTACCCTCATGACTGAATTGGGGGCTTTGGTTCCCGATGCGAAGGTGCTTTACGTGACTGGGGAAGAATCGCCTTCACAAGTAAAGATGCGGGCAGAAAGAATGGGGGTCCACTCCAAAAACTTTATGATGCTTGCTGAAACAGAAGTGGAGTCGATCATTCGCTGCGTCTTGGATGAAAAGCCTACTTTGATGATCGTAGATTCGATCCAGACTGTTTTCAGGTCGGACCTTCAAAGTGCTCCGGGCTCAGTAACCCAGGTTCGAGAAAGTGCATCCGCACTTATTCAACTTTCCAAATCAACAGGCACGTCTACTTTTATCGTAGGGCACGTCACTAAGTCCGGATCTATTGCCGGCCCGCGTGTCCTGGAACACATGGTAGACACGGTGTTGTATTTAGAAGGGGATAGGCATCATGTATTTCGCATTCTGCGGGCCGTAAAAAACCGATTCGGCTCCACCAATGAAATTGGCGTTTTTGAGATGAGATCCGCTGGTCTGACCCCGGTCGAAAATCCCAGCGAATTGTTTATTGCAGACAGAAACGTGCTGTCTTCTGGATCCGTTGTGGTTTGTTCGATGGAGGGCTCTCGCCCCATGCTAGCTGAAATTCAAGCTCTAGTGACACCGACTTCATATGCCAATCCTCAGAGGACCGCTACGGGATTTGATGCAAAACGACTACAAATGTTGTTGGCGGTTTTGGAAAAGCGGATCGGATTGGGGCTTTCAAATTGTGATGTATTCGTCAACGTGACGGGTGGCTTAAAGCTAACCGAACCCGCAGCCGACCTTGCCATTGCGGCGGCTGTTACTTCCTCTTTTAGAGATATTCCAGTGCCAAGTCAGGCCATGATATGTGGCGAAGTCGGGCTTGGAGGCGAAATTCGAGCTGTTTCTCAGTTGGATGCCCGTCTTGCCGAAACGTCTAGGCTCGGATTTAACCAAGCATTTGTTCCTTCTCGTGGGCACCGAGAAGCCATCCCTGCAAAGCTGGAGTGTGTTGCCTTGGCGGATTTGACTGATATGATGGATCGGTTGTTCTAATCCCAACCAGGCTCCTTGTAAGGCCCGTGAGTGTCGTCTGCGCCTCACCGTGCCATCATTGTCCTCACCGTGCCATCATTGTTCTCACCGTGCCATCATTAAGTCCTACCAAGACATCGGTAACCATGCCTATAAACAGTCCATGATCCAATACGCCAGGCGTATTAAGTAGCACTCGATTGACGTGTTCGGGATCAGTAATTTCGTCGAACATAGCGTCGATGATCCAGAGTCCTTGATCGCTGACTACGGGTCCATCTTTTTTCATGCCCATGCGAATTTCGGGGTCCCCTCCAAGCGCTTTCAACACGTTCATGACGGGCGTGGCTGCCATAGGCACAATTTCAATGGGCAGCGGCATACGCGTTCCGAGCCTGTCTACGAGCTTGCTTTCGTCAATCAAAATGACGAACCGTTTAGCCTGAGCGGCAACTATCTTCTCCCTAGTCTGAGCTGCACCGCGACCTTTAATTACTATAAAATCGGAGTTCACTTCATCTGCTCCATCAAACGCCAAATCGAGGACAGGGGTTTGATCCAATGTTGTTAGTGGAATGCCCCATTTGAGCGCCAAACGTTCAGAAGCAAAAGAGGTAGGAACGCCGCAAACCTCCAAACCTTCGTTTCGAATGCGATTCCCAAGTGCTTCAATTGCAAGTGCAGCTGTAGAACCCGTTCCAAGCCCCAACTTCATTCCCGATGAAACCATCGACGCGACTTGTTCACCAACGGCTTGTTTTGCTGCTTTTTGTAGATCAGGCATAGTCAGGGTCAAATTTGTGATAGACCTCCCCAAACTACGGCAGAAACGTGAAACGTTTGACTCCTACTAATAGATCTATTCGAATCGAAGAGAATCTATAGGGTGAAGACGCGCAGCTTTTAGGGCCGGATATCCCCCGAATATGAGAGCGATGGCCGTAACAAGCAAAACAGCGGTGATAGCCCACCCTGTCGGAAAAGCAGCCGTTATGTCAAAATAAAGTGCGACCCCATTCCCAACGGCTGCACCCATCAAAATCCCAATTATTCCACCTATTTGGCACAGAAAAAATGCTTCAAAAAGGAATTGCCGCATAATGTCTTTTTTCCGAGCGCCGACGGACTTCCGAACCCCTATTTCTCGTGTGCGCTCAGTGACAGACACCAACATGATGTTCATAATTCCAATTCCTGCAGCCAGGAGTGAAATCAATCCAATTCCAGCACCTCCTGCCGTCAACGTACCAGTGAATGCTTCAAATATGGCCTGCATGGAGTCGTTTGAGGAAATTTCGAAGTTGTTTTCTTCGCCCGGCTCAACGCCCCGAATAACCCTCAAACGCCCAGTTAATTCGTCTATCACCGCGTTAATCAAGATCGGATCCTGTACCCTAACGCTCACACTGGCAATATTCCGACTAAGTCCGCCATAGTCAGCAAATCCACGCGTTATAGGAATGTAGGTTCGATTATCCTGGGAAAAGCCTAAAAAACTTCCCTTTTCCTTCAGCACACCTATTACTTCACAACGCTTCCCAGCCGCTTTTATAATCTTCCGAATCGGATTTTCGTTGGGAAACAAGATTTTAACAATGTCAGACCCCAATACACATACTGGACGTGCATATTGGATGTCATCTCGCGTAAAAAAGCGACCGTACTCAATTTCGTATGAAAAATTTCCAAGCATGTCCTCGTCGCTGCCCATCACCACGACGTCCGGCTCCGTTTCTCTGTCCTGGTACGTCATTTTGCCTCTAGCAAAATCATCCATAGGGCTGATGGTCACAGCCATCTGCATAACTTCCTCTAGCCTTTCTACCTGCTCAAACGTGACGTTGGGACGATTTCTACCGCTTCGATCCCTATCTCCAATTTGAATTTGAGAAGTTCGAGAAATAGAAACAGTTGAGGACCCTAAAAATTGAAGTTTTTCTTTGAAATAGACGTCGATAACTTCTACAGCCGTTACTGAAACAATAATGGCAAAAACGCCAATCACCATCCCCAGTAACGTCAGCGACGATCTAGTCTTGTGTCCTTGTATCGCACTCCATGCCATGCGAGACGCTTCAAAAATACCCATGCTATTCATACCTCAATGCTTCGATCGGCGGGGCCTTCGCAGCGCTCCAAGCCGGAGCAAGTCCGAATGTGATTCCGATGGCTACGCAAATACCAAAGGCAATAAATACTGTTGTTAAATCAAGCGAAGCAGGTAATACCGCTCCAATTAACATGGATAAGGGAAATGCTAACCCTACACCAACAAGGCCTCCAACCATACAAATCACTACCGCTTCAACCAAAAACTGAATCAGGATAGTAGTTCTGCGAGCCCCGACAGCTTTTCGCACTCCAATCTCGCGTGTGCGCTCTTTGACAGTCACAAACATGATGTTCATTACGCCAATGCCGCCAACCAGCAGAGCGAGCGCTGTTAGACCGATCCCTATCGCAAAAATGGCATTTTTAATTGGCTCAATCGCCGCGCGCAGCGACTCTTGTTCATTAATTTCAAAGTTGTCAGACTCTTGCACATCCAATCTTCGAGCTAATCTTATGACGCCGCGCATTTGATCTTTGGCATCTGCAATGGCAAATCCGTCGCCAATTTTTGCTTGAATCGAAACGCTCCGCCAACGCGTTCCGTATTGCTGTTTAAACGTATTGAACGGAATCTGTACAGTGAAGTCCGTACTAGCCGGGCCTTCAGTAGCTTCACCTTGTTTTTTTAGAATCCCAATTACCGTGAACTTTGAACCGCCAATGTTTAGGTCTTTCCCAAATGCCGAACCAAAAGGATATAACCGTTCAGCAACCCCTGCTCCCACGACGGCGACATGTCTGGCGCTTTGATCGTCAAACTCGTTAAAGAAATACCCCTCGGATAAATCGATTTCGTGGACTTCTGGATAATTTGCCTGAGCACCTGTGATTCGTGCCGAAGAAATAGATTCCGTATTGGACTTCAGCGTTCTAGCCGTAGACACCACCGCTGTTGCGGTTTGCACCATACTAGCGCTTTGATTCAACTTGTCGGCAAGATCAGCTGTCATATTGGGACGGTTCGCCAATTCCCACCATTTTGTACTAGGCCCTCTAACCCACGGCCACTTCTCTACATAGATGACATTCGTTCCGAGCGAGGCAATATCTTGTTCAAAACCTTTTTCTATTCCATTTACCACAGTGGCCATTCCTGTCACAGAAACGATTCCAATGATAATGCCTAGGGTCGTTAACACGGCACGCATTTTATTGGACCAAACAGACGCCAATGCAATACGGGTCGATTCCCAAAACTCAAAAAAGAAACGAAGCACTTACTTTCCTTGTCGTTAATTGTGATCATCGGTACGGCGTCCCAATACGCGAGTTGCGTCTCGTAGGCCTCTTAGCCAAGATTCCTTATTCCTTCACGAGACCATCTATTTGACGAATCGGATAGACATCGATTCCCCTTTAGCTGAGCTAAATCGAACGTTGAAATCTGTGTTCGAAACGTAATCGATACTCTTTGTACACAGCATTATAATCAGCCTTTACCAGCCGAAATCCATTCTCCATGGCCAAAATGGTCATCCCGGGATGCAAATTCGGAAAGGTGTCAAACACAAAAACCGGATACCCTATTTTTTTAACCCGATGCATCATGTCATCGAGCAGAGCAATCGCTATTCCGTTGCGTCGATGATTGGGCATCACGCCACCCTTCGCACTGTAATAAATGTTTTTGCTTTCTTTGTAACCAACCTTAAATCCGACTGGCTCCCCATCCAACCTCGCTTCCAAAATCATCAAATCCTCCTTTTCAAAGGTATTAATTACTCTTTCTTCCTTGAAAATGACATGATTCATCTCTCGAACGTCGTCCAATTCAGAAAGAGGAATCGATTGTATACTCAGTCCTGGTATTACAGGAACCGATATCGAGGGAGCGGGGATATAGCCGAAGCGTTCCATTTCTTCGATTACAAAATATTGGAATTGGCGGGGGCAAGTTGTCCAGTGTCAGAATGACCCGGCAACTCGTTGTGGTCCTGTTCCACTAGCGAACATGGTTCTAAAATATGGTCCGGAAGCTGTTCCAAAAACCTACTCGGTTTAGTGAAATATTGTCCGTCATAACGACGATACTGCAAACTTGGATACGATATGTACAAATGATCTGCAGCCCGTGTTACGGCAACATACAGTAATCTCAGTTCCTCCTCAATAGATTCCTCATCGCCAACTGAATACGACGAAGGAATTATCCCATCCAATGCATGAATAACAAATACGACTTTAAACTCTAATCCCTTGGCGGAATGAATGGTCGAAAGCGTCAGCGGCGGTTCATCATTTTTCTCGGCGTCTACATCAATAACGGTCAATTCAACAGGATCCAGTACAAGAGAGTCCAACATTTCAGACCGATTCGTAAAAGACTGCGTCAAGCCGATCAGGTGTTCGAGATCTTGCTCCCGTTTTTGGAAATCTTCGTAATAAACCCGCTTCAACACTGGTACATAGTACGTTAAAATAGCCCCAACTTGACTGGCTGGGCTGGATTCGGTCATTTTCACCGACCTAAGCATGACGAATAATGCCCGCACGGACTCGATATAAGCTTTTGAAAAGGGACGTTCCTTTAATTCAAAGGTATCATCTTGCTCGGCTTCAATCCATTCGATAATGTTGCCAGCAGTTTTAGGGCCAACCCCTTCCAATAATTGCAAAATGCGATTCCAAGCCACGGTATCGCGTGAGTTTTCAACCACCTTCAAATAGGCAAGCACATCCTTTATATGGGCAGCCTCCGCCAACTTGAGTCCCCCATACTTTACAAAAGGAATATTTTTTCTTCCCAGTACGATTTCCAAATCAAACGAATTGTGACCGTTTCTGAAAAGCACCGCCATTTCTCGAAGGGCAATACCCTGTTCTCGAAACTGAAGAATCAATTGAGATACAAACCGACTTTCGAATCGATCGTCGGGGGCGGGCACTAGTCCAGGTAAATCGCCCCCTTCTTTTTCAGTAAAAAGTGTCTTGTCAAACTTTCGTTTGGCTTTTTCCAGCAAATGATTTGCCAAGTCGAGTATGCGTTGGGTAGACCTATAGTTGTGTTCAAGTTTGAGAATACGTGCATCTGCAAATTCTGCCGGGAAGCCAAGTATGTTTTTAAAGTCCGCCCCTCTAAAACGGTATATACTTTGAGCATCGTCTCCAACGGCCATCACATTTCCGTTAACGGAAGCCAAGGCTTTGACAATCATAGCCTGCGCCCGGTTGGTGTCCTGATACTCATCGACTAAAACATGACGACACGAAGAAGCGACCTCCCGCAAAACAGCAGGTTCACTGGTAAAAAGTTTTAGGGTTAAAATGAGTAAATCATCATAATCCATCAAGCCATGGACCTTTTTGTAATTGGTATACCCTTCAAAAAGCAGTTCGAGTTCTTTCACAAAAGAAGTGAACTGAGGATATCCCGTCTCAAGAGTTTGTTCTATCCCAATTCCCTTATTTCGTACAGCCGAAAAAATACTTTGTAGCGTTCTTTTTCGAGGAAATCGTTTACCCTTTGTTTTTATGGCTGACGTAGCCCGAACGACATCTATGACATCGGCCGAATCGGAGGAATCGAGAATGGTGAAATTGCTCGGATAACCCAGCTTCAAAGCATATTTCTTCAGAATAGTCAGGCAAAAAGCGTGAAAGGTACCTCCTCGAACTCGTTTACATCTACCGTCCAGCAAGCCAGCCGCCCGATTGAGCATTTCGTTGGACGATCTACGTGTGAAGGTCAACAAGACAATGTGCTCGGGAGCTACTCCGGTCTCTACGAGATAAGCCACTCGGTAAATGAGGGTTCTTGTTTTCCCCGTACCGGCCCCTGCTACAACCAGAACGGGCCCAGTACCCGTCGTCGCAACCTGGAATTGCTGCTCATTTAACTCATCCTCATACGCAATACTCAGGCTGTTAACCGGCACCGCTTCTTCTTTGGTAAGAATGAATTTTCGAGCCATCCGCTTAGTTGAATTCGTGACTCTACCAATACGCCAAACCCCGACCAAAGGGTTCTTCCTAGCTTTCGGGATCCAAACATCTGATTTAGATGTTGTGGATAAGACGCATGCTCTATAAGTAGTAAGAAACTTCCCTTCTTCATAGCTTTCAGGTCACGGGACTGCAGGCCGAAACATTCGTCTGCGCAGCTCTGCATCACTTTCAATAACCTTAGCCGAATGGGAAAAATCATAGCCGTAGCAAATCAAAAAGGCGGAGTAGGTAAAACTACGACGGCGATCAACTTGGCCGCATCTCTTGCAGCCATGGAGCATTCGACGTTGCTGATTGATTTTGATCCCCAGGCCAATGGTACTTCAGGAGTAGGAATTGACCCGAAAAGCGTACAAGCTTCGACCTATGAAATATTGATCGGAACCGTTCCGACGGAGGATGCAATACTTCAGACGGACACGCCGTATCTCTCCCTCATCCCAAGTCACATTAACTTGGTCGGAGCTGAAATCGAAATGGTGGAAATCCCAGACCGGGAGCGGATGTTGCGCAAAGCATTACGCGGTGTTCGGGATCGATTCGACTTCATTATTATTGATTGCCCGCCGTCACTGGGGCTTTTGACACTCAATTCGCTTACGGCCTCAGATTCAGTCTTGATACCTGTTCAAGCAGAATATTTTGCACTGGAAGGGTTGGGCCAGTTGTTGAACACCATCAAACTGGTTCGACAACACTTAAATCCCGAGTTGGAGATTGAAGGAGTAGTTTTGACCATGTTTGATGCCCGGCTTCGACTGGCGAATCAGGTAGCGTCTGAAGTTCGTCGGTTTTTTGGCGAAAAGGTCTTCAAAACGATTATCCAGAGAAACGTTAAGCTTTCAGAAGCCCCAAGCCATGGAAGGCCCGTTTTGCTTTACGATGCAACAAGTACGGGATCTCGGAACTACATCGGTTTGGCTCGTGAAGTACTTCACGCCAATCAGGAATACCTCGCCCAATTACCCGCTTACCAAGCAGAATCTCTATAATTCATTACCGGCATGTCTAAACAAAAATCAGCACTGGGTCGCGGACTTAGCGCATTGCTTCCAGACCATGACGAAAGGGATACCGCTTTTCATTCGGGAATTGAAACTACAAAATTGTACAATTTTGACGAACGAATTCGAACAGCTGGTTCAATTTCGGAAGTTGATATTCATTCCGTTTTGCCAAACCCCTACCAACCTCGCGAACGTTTTGACGAATCCGCTTTACAAGAATTGAGTGATTCTATTCGCGAATTGGGAATCATTCAGCCAGTTACGGTCCGCTCTGCGGGACCCAACAAGTATGAGCTTATTTCGGGCGAACGCCGTTTAAAAGCTGCGCGCATGGCAGGAATGACCCGGATTCCAGCTTATATCCGTGAAGCGGATACCGAAGCAATGTTAGAAATGGCATTGGTTGAAAACGTCCAACGAGAACAGCTCAATCCAATAGAAATTGCATTGGGGTATCGTCGATTGATTGACGAATGCAGCCTAACACAAGAAGATGTGGCCATTAAAATCGGCAAAAACCGATCGACTGTTGCCAACTTTTTACGCTTATTGAAACTCCCTCCGCTTATTCAGGCGGGCTTGCGCGACGGCATTCTGTCAACGGGTCATGCAAGGGCATTGTTGTCCCTAGAAAGTGAAGACCTTCAGCGCCAAATTATGGAAGACATCGTGGCTGACGATCTTTCTGTGCGGGACGTCGAGAAACGAGTTAGGCAAGCCTTGAAGCCGGTAAAAAAGAAGGCTGACGCGTTAAAAGAATTATCTGGAGCCGATACAATTGAACTGGCACGAATTTCAGAGCGCATCCGGCACAAACTTGGGACCAAGGTCAGCGTAAAGCCAGGATCACGTGGAAAGGGCGGGAAAATTGAAATTGAATATTATTCAAATGAAGATTTAGATCGCATTGTAGAATATTTCGATCAGTAGGCTGTTCTCCCAGCTGGTCCAGTAACGTTAGATTAGAAGCAGCTACTCTTTTTAGATGAAATCTGAGTTTTCCATGCTGAAACGCCAATTAGTAGGCTTGATATTTCTGAGCCTTCTCAGTGGTTTTGGCGGTAGGATTTCTGTAGCGCAGACACCTATCACAGGGGTCCAGCCTCCGTTTACTGACTCGTTGTTTGTCGATAAAAAACCGGCTTCGCCAAAAGGTGCGCTGTGGAGATCTGCCATTGCGCCGGGATGGGGGCAGATTTACAATAAACAATATCTCAAGCTTCCCTTTGTTTTCGGGGCTTTGGGTGGATTAATCTACAACGCCATTTCCACCCACCAAGACTACATTTTATACCGCGAAGCCTTTCAGTACAAAGCTTTTCAGGAACGAGTCGATTCCGGGACCATCAATTCCAACCCACGGGCCAGTTTTGAAAGCTCCTATGAACAGGTGGCGGCCGAATTTGGGGCCATCTCGTCGAGGCCATTGGAAGCCCAACGAAATATTTTTCGCCGATCTCGTGACCTTTCCTTCGTTGGCGTCGGCTTAGTGTATGGTCTAGCTATGCTAGACGCTTATGTAAGTGCGCACTTGCTCGATTTCGATGTAGGGGAAAACTTGAATATTCAAGTTGAACCCCGACCAGGCGGTATTCGTCTGAAAGCCCTCGTTCCATTGGAACGCAGGGCAAATCGCGGTTTATCCTCCCGATAAATCCATGGAACCGGGTTCGGAGCTTTGCATTATCGAGCGTTTCGCCGGCCTTTTTTGACCGTTCGAAAAATGTAGCGTAAAGTACAGCTACATTCAGTTAATCAACTTAAGTGCAATATTATCACGACAGTAGATTAACAAAATGTTATATTTATACTGCCCGAGCCTGAATCGCCCTCGTGGAGCGTTCACAGAAGCAATTCAGGCACATTTATCAGGGTAGTTGTAGTTGCCGAGAAAAAAGGGCTCCGTAATATGTCTGACAGGTACAGTAACATGGGCGTCAATGACGCCGAAGCGATAACCACTTCTCCAACCGGCGAACAGCCAGGTCTGTTTACCAAATGTGATCGATTTTTTGATGCAGACGGAGTTTTTGCCCAAATTACGGCTGCGGATCTGTATCCATATTTCCGCCCTGTCGAGAAAAACGATGGAACAAGAGCCATTATTCAAGGTCGTGAAATCATCATGGCCGGCTCAAATAATTACCTAGGACTGTTATCGGACCCGCGGGTAAAAAAGGCGGCTGAAGACGCGATCGAGCATTACGGAACTGGATGTACGGGCTCAAGATTTTTGAATGGTACGCTGGATCTGCACATTCAGCTTGAAGAACAGCTTGCCCGGTTCATGAACACAGAGGCTTGTGTTCTGTTTTCGACCGGATACATGACCAATCAAGGCGTTATCCAATCCCTTGCCGGTAAGAATGATATCATTTTTTCGGATAAAGACAATCACGCTTGCATCGTTGCAGGCACGTCTGTTTCTGCGGCTCAGACGGTTCGGTATCGTCATGACGACATGAAGCACCTTCGCAAAATTCTGGAAAAGGCAACTCTCGAGTTCCCAGATGCTGGGAAATTTATCGTCTCCGACGGCGTTTTTTCGATGAGCGGCGCCGTGGCTCGTGTGCCACAACTCGTTGAATTAGCAGAAGAATTTAATGCAGCCCTTATGTTGGATGATGCTCACGCCGTGGGCGTAATAGGGCCGGGCGGTCGTGGAAGTGCCGCTCATTTTGGGCTGGGATCGCGGGTCCATCTAACCACTGGTACGTTTTCAAAAAGTTTTGCCTCCCTTGGTGGTTTTGTGGTTGGGACACGAAATGTGATTGAATACATTCGTCATACCGCATCTGCACACATTTTCAGTGCTTCTATGCCTCCCTCAGCTGTTGCAACGGTTCTGAAATGTTTAGAAATCCTTGAGGCTGAGCCTGAGCGCCTCGAGCGGTTGTGGGAAATTTCAGACTATATGCGGAGCGGATTCAAGTCCATGGGGTATAACGTACTGGCAAGTCAAACTCCCGTCATTCCGGTAGTTGCAAACACCATGATGACCTGCCTCGAAATGTGGCATGACCTATTAGAAGAAGGCGTATTTGTTAACGCTGTAGTGCCTCCTGCCGTACCTCAAGGACACTCATTGCTTAGAACTTCGTATATGGCAACCCATACAAATGAAGATCTGGATTACATCCTCCAGGCCTTTTACAAAGTCGGCAAAAAACATGGCGTAATAAATTCTAATGGCGCGATAGGATAAGTTTTCCCCGCCAACCGTTGCCCTAGTCCCCAGTCCCTAGTCAAACTGCCGTCATTGATAGATACACCATGCCCCTATCCACGCCTCCTGTCCTCGTTCGTCCAGTAAAGGGGTGGTGGGACCGCCGCGCGTTTATTCAATTTCCGTTTGATTTGTATACTGGCCACCCATATTGGGTACCGCCGCTTCGGCTCGATACGGCCACGTTAGTCAATCCTAAGAAAAATGCATTTTTTGCTCATGGAAACATGCAATTATTTCTTGCCCGTAACGGAAAAGGGAAAGTTGTAGGACGCATTGCAGCCATAAAAAATGGTATGCACCTTAAGAAGTACAACGATGGAGTCGGATTTTTCGGGTTTTTTGAGACGATCGATGATGAGGTAGTTTCATCGGCATTGTTGAACGCCGCGGCCGATTGGCTGCGAGGACAAGGCCTAGTAACCATGCGCGGCCCCGCAAATCCATCGCTAAACGACGTAGCTGGACTCCTGGTAGATGGGTTTGGAAAGCAGCCTTCCATATTGATGCCTTTTAATTTGGCATATTATGAAAAACTACTCGTCACGTATGGTTTTCAACGTTGCATGACCATGTGGGCCTATTATGCGCACACCAAAACAGCTCGCATGGACAAGCTTGAAAGAGGATCGGGCCTAATAATGAAAAAGTGGCCGTCTTTATCTGTCCGGTTGCTTGATATGAAAAAGTTCGAGAAAGAGGCGCGCTTGATTCTGGACATGTACAATGATGCCTGGTCAGAAAATTGGGGACACGTTTCAATGACCGAAGCTGAATTCCTTCAAATGGCCAAGGAAATGAAGCAAATACTTGACCCTCGTCTTGCCGTAATCATTGAAGACGACGGAAAACCTGTCGCGTTTGCAGTTTCCCTTCCAGACTTGAACTATGCATTCAAAACGTTGAAATCTGGCCGGTTGCTGCCTTTTGGCATTCTCAAGCTACTATTTCTAGCTACTTCTGGTGTTATTCGCGAGATAAGAATGCCTTTAATGGGTGTCCGAAAATCGCATCATGGCAAGGGCCTTGATGCCATGTTGGTTTGGGAAACACACAAAAATGCGGTGAAAATGGGCGTCCTAGGGTGTGAAATGAGCTGGGTATTGGATAGCAACTTGCGGCTTATTCACTCTCTCGATACAATGGGTGGCGTGAAAGACAAAGAATACGCCCTGCTGGAGCGCGCCATATGACCAATATCGAATTCGTCTATTTTGATCTAGATGACACTCTTCTTGATCATAAATACGCAGAAAAACGAGCGCTACAAGAGTTGGTGGCTAACCAAAGCAAACTGTTTAATCACACGTCGTTTGAAAAGGTTGTGGAGCTTTACTCGGTTATTAACCCCGATGTTTGGCACAAGTATTCGGCTGGCGTCTATTCTAAGGATGAAGCCAAAATAGGACGTTTTCAGCAATTGCTTGAAGCGTGCGATTCAACAGCCGTGCACCAAGCTCCAGTTCTGGCCGAGGAATATCTGGATCGATATTCGCGACACTGGATTGCAATTAAAGGCGCCCTTGAAGCATTTATAATGACTGCCGCAAAACTTCCGGTGGGCATTCTGACGAATGGCTTTTCTGAAGTTCAGAAAGCTAAACTAAGGCAGTTTCCGGAGTTGGGAGATAGGGCCCAAACAGTGATTATCAGCGAGGAGGTGGGCCATTTAAAACCTAGCCAAATCCTCTTTGACCACGCGGCGGAGAGGGCAGGAATAAAACCTGAAAAAATACTATACGTCGGCGATTCGTTTCGGTCGGATGTCGAAGGCGGAACGGGCGCTGGGTGGAAAGTCGCTTGGTATTCTGAACAAAAATCCGACCTCCCGGGAGTTTGGAGTTTTACCAATTGGGAAGAATTTTGTCGCCAACTAAACTCTAAGTCTTAGCCTTCGCTCTTATCAATACCGGAAGGGCATAAAACCGATAGGGCATAAAAAAAGCCATCCCAAAAGGATAGCTCTTTTTAACGCTCCTAGACACGTGAACCTCCCCTGATCCGTTTCATCTGCCGAAGCCTATGCTTCGAACCAGTATGCGGGAGGTTCGAACCTCAGTGTATTACCAACCGTTCGGCGAACCGATCAATCAATTTTACACAAGTCGTTTCCAACTTGTCTTAATGCCTCCATCGTATGGGCACACGATAAAGACGGCATCTCCTCAGGGTTTAGCGTTTCCAGCTCGTCATTCTTGCGAATGCGTTTGCCAGTCCCACCTACCATCTTGAATTCTGATGTCTTTTCCGAAGATCAGACTTCTATCATCAAGCGGCGAATGTTTAACTTTCCAATGTTTCACTTCATCGGCCGAAGCCGATTCCGCTCTGCATTATCGTTTCAAACAAAACGAAATTTTCCGAGGCACAACGCCGGGACGTGTTTGCCTGTTCTTCTTTCGCCTTCCTAACCATTCCGTTTTTTCCAAAGCCGAAGCTTCTTCTTGCCTGGTCTGGCAGCTTTCATCGAATCGTGGATCATTTGCTGTCCAGCTTCCCTCTTACGAGTTCTGCCTTTGAACATCCCCCCGATTCTCCGTCTGCTCAGCATCTACTCCAGCAACACACTCTCGAGAAGTATACAGCCTTCAACATAGGACCGAAGGAAACCTGTTTCATCCCTTTCGGGATAGTTGAGTCTACCTCATGCAGCCTAGAGATTCAGTCGCGTCAAGGAACTGTGCCGTGAAGCACTGATCCCATTATAGAGCGAAGTTGGAGGCTAGTCAATATCACTAGTCCTAGTTTCCTTCAACAAGAAGTTCACACCGCGTTTGGGCCTTCTGTGCATAACACTTTAACTCGTTACGCGCGAATGGATTACGAATTTGGACCTCCATTCCCTGATCAGAACTTTTCAACCAAAACTGACCTACAAAGTCTCAAATCCGGGGCGAAACCAAAGGTGATTAACGAACAAGAGGCCCGGTCCATAGGACCGGGCCTCTTGTTGCCCAAATTCACTGCGCGACTGATTGCTTTCTAATAAAAGCATACTTCCAAGCGGCATGATTTCTCTAAAGTATGACAGGAAACACCAAAAAGCAAGTCGCAATAACGGTATAAGCTGGACTTATACCTAGAAAACATCTTTTTAGCCCCAATTTACTTGTTCACATTCCTTTGCAATAACGGTTAACCAAACGCATGCACGTAAGAGTTAAGCGTACCAATCAAGGCCAACGTTTACAGAATAATCGTTCGGTTGGAGAATTTAGCGACTACCACTCTGTCTATCGAGTGATCTGTGAAATGAAGACCGACAAGACCTCCGGATGCAGCAACAGCGTCAAAATAAGTCCTCCTATTGCGCCACCGAGATGGGCTTCATGGGCTATTCCGCCGGTTCCAGGATCTGATTTCTTGGTCATGGCATAAGCGGAAAACGCGATAAAGGCCAGCCCAAAAAACCACGCCGGAATGCCGACGGGGATTAAGAAGAGATAGATTTTTTGAAATGGATAAAACAAGGCGAAGGAAACTACGATGCCCGAAATCGCCCCTGATGCACCGACTGCAGAATAATGTGGAGAATTCCGGTGAAGCCAAAGCGTTAGGGCATGGGCTGAAAGTTCTGCCCCAAAAAAGAGAATAAGAAACCCAACAGGCCCTAAAAGCGCCTCTAGTGCGGGGCCAAAATAGAAAAGGGTTATCATGTTAAAGGCCAAATGAGCTAGGCCTCCGTGCACAAAACCGCCGGTAATCATCCGATAATATTCTTTGTCTTTAAGGACTCTAGTAGGCCGAAAAGACAATTTGTCAATCAGATTCTTGTCATAAAAAAGTGCATAGCCACTTACCATTACATTAATCAGTAATAGAAAGAGCGAAAAGGGAGAATCGTAAAACAACTTAGCGTCCCAAAAGTGGTGGTGGTTTGAGTAGTCAAAAGTATATACGAATCTTTATAGTGACGGATTCAACCTACATGAACAAGGCAGCAGGCCGGATAACTAAAAAGTGTGATGGCTGACCTCGAAGCCAATTCCACTCAATTGAAATCGTTTTTCTTTTCGATAACATTCTTCACGGACAAGTTTGCAAAACCGGGCCATACGCATTCTTAATGCAGCATCTTCCATCCCAACTATGGCTCCAATTTGGCGATAAGGTAATGGCTCGTCAGCCAATCGATACGACCAAATTTTTTGTAGTAGCTCGTCCGAAGCCTCTAATCGTTTTAGAGAAATAGTTAGACGCGTTTTTTCCCTGTCGTTAAGTCCATAATTCTCACAGGTTTGTTCACTTGGATACAAGTCCGCGAAATCCGAATTGACCATCTGATCTTCTCCTAAGCATTCCCTAGATCTTCGAGCGCGTTTTCTGGATAAATGTCGAATAAGATTGTTTCTAAACATGCGGCGGACATACCGGGGTAACAGTTGAATTCGCGGGAGTGCACGTTGAAACTCCAACAAACTTTCTCCGGCAAGATCCTGAGCATCGGAATCATTTAGCAGTGTCTCTTTGTGAACCCTTGAAACAAAATACTTTAATCCCTCGGTGTAAACCCATTCAGCTAGGTGGTGCTGAGCCTTAATATTTCCCTCCTTGGCTGAGCAGAGAATGGCGGAAGATGGTGTAGCGTTGATACAGGAATTCATGGTGGGACCTACCTATGTTTATCAATTGACCCACCTTTATCCAAAACGTAACAGCTCCATTAAAAAATATTCCTCTCTGTAGGGTTTTCCCGGTTGTTCAAACTCCACCCCCCCACCTATTTTTATCTACAATGATCAAGCAGGTACACTATGAAACTCCTCTTTGCCACTGATTTACGTGAACCGAAAAGTGTTACGGATCAGATTCAATCGCTTTCGATTTCTCTAAATGCAGAATTGTATATCGTGCACGTGCATATACCGACCTCAACGACGCCCTTGGGCGTAGATCCTATGAGTGGATTCGGAGAGATAGCCTATGCGATGTACGACCCTGCCATTGAGAACGCAGTAATTGAGGCTGAACGCCATGATTTCGATCACTTCGTCCTAGACCGATTCGCGGTCAAAGTGCGGCCTGCATTACATCAAGGGGATCCTGCGCGTGTGATACTAGACGACGCAGTAGAGTTAAACATCGATATGATCGTTTTGGCCAAACGACGACATTCTGCAATAGAAAGGATACTGTTGGGAAGCGTATCAGACACGGTTGCACGCGAAGCTTCGATTCCAGTACTGCTGATGCCGATCGTAAAATAATTCCAGGATATTAAAGACTTGATGACTTAAAGGAATTCAAGCCAGCATCCAAAAATGCAGCGAATTCGCCTTGGTCCATCAGAGCACTGCGCCGTGAGATTAACATTCTATCAGTTGGTGCGACAATCGCGTAAGTAGGCAATGCGGGCGTACCCGTAAGCTTCATTTGGAACCGATGAAAGGTATCTCCCTGCTCTAAATCGTCGGTGTATAATCGAAGTAGTACGAAGTTGTTTGTAAACCGGGATACAATTTCAGCCTTTGGAAACACATTCGCTTCCATTTGCCGGCAATTTGTACAGGTCCATCCCGAAAAGTCTACGAACAAGGGCCTATTCTGGGCCTCCGCTTCTGCGAACGCTCCTTCGATATCGTCAATAAACCAACCTTCGTCGAGATCAACAACGTTCTGCCCAGATGACCCGATGAGAGAGTAAAGGGACACATCAGTTCCGCGCCGAGGCGGCAAATACGCGTCAAGAGCGTTTAGGGGAGTACCAAACAGACCCGGCATCATATACAGGGAAAGAACAAAAAAGAATATGGCCGCAAAAAGACGTCCAACACCAATTGATTCAACAGGCTCATCGTGTGGAAAACGAAGTTTACCAAGCAAGTAAAGTCCCGCCAAAAAGAAAACGACAAGCACAAATGCAATGCCCAATGGCCGAGAAATCAAACCTAACCCCCAAACCAAATCGGCATTCGAAAGGAATTTGACCGCGGCTGCAATTTCAATAAACCCAAGAATGACTTTCACAGAATTCATCCAAGATCCGGACGATGGAAGCCGCTGCAAGGCCCGTGGGAATAGAGAAAGCAAAACGAAGGGCAACGCAAAGGTGGTGCTGTATGCAATCATTCCAAACAGAGGAAACGCCCACGTCCCGCCGGAAGCTGCAGCGAGCAGTCCACCTACAAAAGGTGCCGTACACGAAAACGATACTAGGGTCAGCGTGAGCCCCATAAAAATGACACCTGTCCAACTCGAATCTGAACTTCCTTTCGCACCCGCCCAATTTAGCAACGAAGAAGGCAACCTGAGCTCAAAAACACCAAGTAGCGACAATGCGAATCCAATTAACACCGCCGCGATCATCAAATTCACCCACGGATTTGATGCAATAGACTGCGCACCAGCTGCTCCAACCAACAGAGCCATGATGACTCCGATTCCAGTGAACGTGACAACAATCGAAGCGCCGTAAACCAGCGACATTTTTACTGCTTTCGCCCGGTCACTCCCTTGCTTGGTAAAATACGAGACGGTGAGCGGAATCATGGGAAAGACGCAAGGCGTGAGCAGCGATGCCAAACCAGCCCCGATCGCCAAGAAAATAAATGGCCAAAAACCGTTGCTACGAAAAGAATCGTAATCAGTGGTAGATGATACCAAGCCAGAATCTCCTACTGAACTGTTTGATTCAAGTAGAGCCAACCCGTCCGCAGTCGCTGTGCAACCAATACACGTTTCATCGAATGCAAACGTGACCGGCACTGGCATTGTTGTAGGTCGCAAACAGAGCCCCAGAGAATCTGAACAAATCTGAAAACGAACGTTTGCCGTCAAGGTGTGGGTTCCGCTAACGGCAGAATCAGCGGCGACTACGCCAGCAAAAAAAGTAGCGTCGGAATGGAAATATTTAAGATCCAGGTTGAAATTAGTGTCAAAACCAGATTCAGGTGGGCTTTGTCCAGTCTTGTCTAATGAAAGAAACCCAGCAGGCAGGTTTGACCATTCCAGCGTTACTCCATTCGGGCGGCTAAGAATGTCTTCAGAAATTGGAAGAGAAGAATCCAGCGCATACATCTTCCAATCCCCTTCAATGGAAGCCTGCAATCTAGCCACCATTTTACCTGCCGGACCAATGGTCGACGGGACGGGAGTAGCCTGCCAGGACACGTATTCCTCTGGCAGTTTGGTGTCGGGCCCTCCAAACTGAGCTTGAGCTGGCTGAGCAAACCCAGAAACAAGTATGAACCCCAAAAAACAGAAAAATAAATGTCGCATCAAGTTCGGGAAATAAAAAAGGGTATCCGTCAGCGTTTTGCCAACGAATACCCTTCTTCAATGTTGCCGATTCTGCTTTGCCCGACCAGAAGTTCGTCTAGACGTTTTATGACGACTAAACGGGTCGGCGCAAATTCAAGTGGAGAGCAAGCCTACACCACCAATTTGATCGGCCTATAACCGTGATCTCAGTTTAGTCTGCAGTCACTTCTTCTGGCTCTACGCGAACCTTCACTTCTGCTATAACTTCAGCGTGGATTTTCACCTTGGCAGTGTAAACACCGAGCATGCGAATATCCTCGTCGAGTTCAACTTTACGACGATCTACCGTGATTCCCTGGGCAGCAAGACCGTCTACGACATGCTGTGCTGTTACAGAGCCAAATATGCGGCTTTCTTCACCAACTTTGGCAAAAATCACGACTTCGAGGCTAGACATTTGTTTAGCAAGTGCCAAAGCATCGTCTTTTTTCTTGTTCAGCTTGCGAGAAGCCTGGCGACGTTCTTCCAATTGTGCTTTGATGGCTGTTTTTGTAGCCAATCGTGCAGCACCATTAGGGATAAGGAAATTCTGACCGTAACCGTCTTTTACGTTTACGATCATACCTTCTTCGCCTAAATTATCGACATTTTTAAGGAGAATGACTTTCATAATAGTGTCATTTTAAGCACCGGTAGTTTCCTAGCCGGCACCGGATTCGAAATTACTTAAGCGAGTCTGATACAAACGGAATCAACGCCATGTGACGCGCCCGTTTTACTGCAGTCGTCAACTGACGCTGAAATTTAGCAGAAACGTTTGTGATACGGCGAGGAAGGATTTTTCCTTGTTCATTCAATGAACGCTTTATAAGCTCAACGTCTTTGTAATCGACGTAAGCGGGCTCTCTAAAAGTGGTATTAGACATACTAATCGTCATCCTCGTCGTCGTTTACTGGTGCAACAGCTTCAGCCGCGTAAGAAATCGCTTGTTTGGTTTTGGACTCTTCGTAATGACGGAGCATTTTCGAATCCATGCGAAGTGTCATGTAGCGAAGTACGTTGTCGTCGATTTCCAGAGAACGTTCCAAACGCGGTATCATGACGCCCGAAGAACGGAAGTACATGTTCACGTAATAACCGTTACGTTTTTTCTGGATTGGGTAAGCCAAGCGGCGCTGGCCCCATTCGTCAACTTCGATGATTTCGCCACCGGCTTCTGAAACGTAGGTGGTTACTCGTGCAACGAGATCCTTTACCTGTTCGTCAGAAATAACCGAGTTGACGATGTACGTTAATTCGTACGTATTTTGTAGTGTAGCCATTGATCCCCTTGGAAAATTGATGGGCTATGCCCCATGCTAATCGTTCTATTTGAATGACTCCATGGAGCAGGGATTGTACAGAACAGCAAAATAAGGACTTTAATACACAAAACCACTCAGCTTTCCGACATTCGCTGAATCTGCATAGGAACAGACCTTTTAGGGCTTATATATTTGCCAGTCGGTCTGCATTATCTGCCGTACGAAGGGCGTTTAGGATCTCATCTAGATCACCATTCATAACCTTCTCAAGAGCGTGATTTTTGTCATCGCCTTCTAATCGATGGTCAGTGACCCGTCCTTGAGGCCAATTATAGGTCCGGATTTTGGCACTTCTGTCTCCGGTCGATACTTGAGAACGCCGGGCTTCACTTCGCTCTGATTCAATTTTTGCCAACTCCAGATCGTACAACCGAGAGCGCAATACCCGCATCGCTTTGTCTTTATTCTTCAACTGGCTCTTTTCGTCCTGGCAGGTTACCACTAGACCACTTGGAAGGTGGGTAATACGAACTGCAGAATCGGTGGTGTTAACGCTTTGTCCACCTGGGCCACTGCTTCGATAAACATCAATCTTAAGATCATTAGACTGAATGTTGACGTCGACGTCTTCGGCTTCTGGAAGAACGGCAACAGTTGCTGCTGAGGTATGAATACGTCCGCTCGATTCAGTGGCAGGGACGCGCTGAACCCGGTGCACGCCGCTTTCATATTTCATCGTTCCGAAGGCTTCAGCTCCGCTCACACTGAAGACAATTTCTTTGAACCCGCCTTTTGTACCAAGGGAAGTTCCCAGTAATTCCACCTTCCATTCCTTGTTTTCAGCAACCTTCAAATACAATCGATATAAATCGCCAGCAAAAAGGGCAGCTTCGTCTCCGCCTGTACCCGCGCGAATTTCGATAATGGCGTCTTTGGTGTCCTCTGGATCTTTAGGAATCAACTTTAGGCGAAGTTGATCTTCCTGTTTTGGAAAACTTGATTCCAATTCGTCAAGCTCCAATTCAGCCATTTCCAGAAGATCCTGATCACTCTCATTTCCAATCATCTCTTTCAGATCGCGCATTTCTGCTACCTTGTTTCGGTAGTCAGTGATTAGCGCCACGATTGAACGCAATGACGTGTGCTCGCGACCTAATATCGCCATCTTTCGAGGGTCCGTCGCAATTGCTGGGTCAAACATCTCTTGCGTGATGTCTTTGAATCGCTGTTCAATACCGTCCAGTATCTCTGGATTAATCATACGTATGGTGGTTGTGAGAGAGAGGCCCGATGTACGCTAGTTGTGATGATTGGTTCGAAAATCAAAATTTTGTCAATCCTTGAGACAATTTTGTCAATCCCTGAGACTGGGAATCGCAGTCTGAGTCTCACTTCAGTAAAAAAGAGGGGCCGGGTTAACGCAAATCAGCAATTTCAACCCGTATTCAATTTGTGATCGGTAATGGCACACTTTGTGTAATTACATATTTGATTCTGAATCACTAAGAGTATTCTGCCACCGTACTTTTTCTACAACTCATGCTCGCGTCTCCATACCACAAACTAACATCCTCCAATTCCGTCCGTGGAGTTTTGCTCTGGGTGATTACGTGTTTTACTGTTTTTTATGTCCTGAATGATCTAGCAACGCGACCCTTAGCCGTTGAAATAGAATAATTTCGAAAAGATGGAATGATTTTCAATGATCCCGTTGTGAACCAACGCGAATGAGCCATCGCTAGAAACATGGGGATGCGCATTAAGGTCGTTTGGCGGTCCGTGAGTAGCCCATCTCGTGTGCCCAATGCCCAACTTCCCTTCCATTGTCTTACTTAAGAGGTCACTTGAAAGAGTTTTGACCTTGCCTTTCTTTTTTCGAACCTCTAGACGGCTATTCACGATAGCGATACCAGCAGAATCATACCCTCGGTATTCCAGCCTAGACAAGCCGTTAATTAAAACGTCGGAGGCTTGTCGTTCGCCAATATATCCTACTATTCCTCACATATTTAAACTTCGTTTAGAATCAGATCAACAAATATTAAGCCAAATACGTTGTAATTCGTTTCACTTTCTGTTTCTGCTGAAGAAAACATTCAGTTTACGACTTTAAAAGACCAAAAAATGCAAATAGTCGAAAGGGGAAAGGCTGGTTTTAGAACGTAGGACGGTTTATATCGCCTCCGCTTTGGAAGGAGCCATCGTTCTTCCAATCACTTCTGCGATTCGCCTAACCTGATCCATTAGCTCCGAAAAGGATTCAAATGGTAGCGATTGAGGGCCATCACTCAGCGCCTGGGAAGGATTTGGATGTACCTCAATCATCAAGCCATCTGCGCCGGCTGCTACGGCGGCCAAGGCCATGGGAAGAATTTTATTCCGGATGCCTACGCCGTGACTAGGGTCTACGACTATGGGCAGATGACTTCGCGACTTAACAACGGGCACGGCGCTTAAATCTAGCGTGTTACGGGTATACGTTTCAAAGGTCCGAATTCCTCTTTCACACAAGATGACATTGGGGTTGTTTTCTGCCAAGATGTACTCTGCGCTCATCAACCATTCTTCTATCGTTGCCGCCAAGCCTCGCTTTAAAAAAACAGGGTGTCCCGATTGCCCAACTACCTTTAATAAGGAATAATTTTGCATATTTCGGGCGCCAATCTGAATGATATCGGCATATTTGCAGACTACGTCGGTGTGAGCAGGGTCCATAAGCTCGGTGACAACCTGAAGACCATGCGCATCGGCGGCTGCACGCATCATGATCAGGCCAGCCTCACCCAATCCTTGGAACGAATACGGAGACGAACGCGGTTTGAACGCGCCTCCTCTCAAGACCGTAGCGCCACACGAAGCGACATGAGCCGCCGTCTGATGAATTTGTTCTTCTGATTCGACGCTACACGGCCCGGCCATGATCACAACTTCGTTGCCCCCAACGACAACATTTCCCGAATGAACTACCGTGTTTTCAGACTTCCACGACCGGCTGGCCATTTTGTAGGGTTCTGTTACCCGATGAACTTCTGAAACTCCATCCAGCAGTTGAAGATGACGCGGATCAAAGGCAGGCTTTACACCGATCGCGCCAAGAATGGTCTGCTGCGAGCCGCTGCTTCGATGTACGTCAAACCCCTGGTTATTCAACTGCTCAATGACGCTTTCAATTTGCTGCTCGGTCACCCCCACTTTCATGACAACTATCATAACGTTACCTCCATCCCGACCTGTACCAAATGGTAATTTCGTTTCCCTTTTCGAAGCAAAATTAATTCGTTGTCTATAAGATGAGAGAGCGAAACAGTACCGTTTTCATCTTCGATTTTTTCGCCATTCACAAAAAGTCCACCCTGCCGAATTAAGCGGCGCGCTTCTCCATTAGAAGCCGTAATGCCGGTTTCCGTACATAGATTAAGAACGCCAATTCCATCGCCCGCGAACAGGTCCCTTGAGAGGGAAGTAGACGGTACATCTTCAAAAATATCCCTAAGATCCGAAACGCTGAGCGATTCTATCGAACCTCCGAACAAAACTTGGGACGCGGTCAGAGCTTTTTCATACGCCTCAGCCCCGTGGACCATGGTTGTGACCAATTGAGCTAATTCTTTGTGCGCGGCCCGAGCGCCAGGTTCTTCGGCAACACTTTTTTCAAAAACCTCAATTTCAGTCCGGTTGAGCCATGTAAAATATTTCAGGTAATCGATTACGTCTCTGTCGTCGGTGTTCATCCAAAACTGATAAAATCGATAGGGAGACGTACGTTCTGGATCCAGCCAAACCGTGCCCGATTCTGTTTTCCCAAATTTAGTCCCCGCAGAATTGGTAACCAGTGGAAAAACAAGACCGTGGGCCTTCGAAGAATCAGCCTTCCGAATGAGATCGGTGCCAGCCAAAATATTACCCCATTGGTCGCTTCCACCCATTTGAAGCGTACATCCCATAAGGCGATGCAATGCCAAAAAATCATAGGCCTGGAGCATCATATAGGTAAATTCTGTATATGAAATGCCATCGTCCGACTGAATGCGACGTTTGACAGACTCCTTAGACAACATGTAATTGACGGTGAAATACTTGCCGACATCGCGAAGAAAATCGATGAGATGTAATTCACCCAGCCAATCTAGGTTGTTGACGATTTGAGCCGGATTACCTTCGCACTCAAAATCTAAAAACTGAGCCAATTGGCTCCTGATTCCTGCCAGATTGAGATCAACCTGCTCACGATTTAGCAGTTGACGTTCCGCAGTCTTTCCACTTGGATCGCCAATTAGTCCCGTTCCACCGCCCACTAACGCGAGAGGGGTGTGACCAAAACGCTGAAGACGAGCCAACCCCATTATCGGCAGCAGAGACCCCACGTGGAGGCTTGAGGCCGTAGGGTCGAAGCCTATATATGCCGTCACGCGCTCGGTGGCCAGGACATCCTTCAATTCTGCCGTGGCATCAAAAAGTAAGCCACGCCATTCAAACTCCTCAAATATATTTCCTTGCTCAGACACGGGTACGATTTAGATAGGTTAAGAGGATTGTAGGACAACAAAAAGAGCCCCTGTAGACCCCTTTAGTGGGTGGCTGTTCCGCAGTAGTGAAGTAGGCACGCTTCTTCTGTCGACTATTGGTACCGCTCAAGTTTAAACTTTTCGCCCAAATATCTTCGACGCACCTCTGGATCGGAGGCTAAGGCTACGGCTGTTCCCTGTTTCAAAATTTTGCCTTCGTACAAAAGATAGGCCCTATCTGTGATGGCGAGTGTCTCGTGTACGTTGTGATCGGTGATCAAAACACCGATTCCCCGCTTTTTAAGCTCCCTTACGATGGTTTGAATATCCTCAACAGCGATGGGGTCCACGCCAGCAAAAGGTTCGTCCAACAGGAAAAAAGAGGGGCGGGTGGCGAGCGCCCGCGCAATTTCAGTGCGGCGGCGCTCGCCACCCGACAACATATACCCTTTTGACCGTCTAACTTTATCCAGACCGAATTCCATGATCAATTCCTCTACTCTCAATTTGCGATCCGCGCGGGACATCGACTGGTATTCGAGGACGGCGTAGAAATTATCTTCGACCGTAAGTTGGCTAAAAATAGATGCTTCCTGAGCCAAATAGCCGATCCCACGCCTAGCACGCTCATACATTGGCATCCGAGTAATATTTTCGGCCCCTAAATAAACGTTGCCGCCATCTGGCCGAATCATCCCCATGAGCATGTAGAACGTAGTTGTTTTACCTGCGCCGTTTGGCCCCAATAACCCCACGATTTCGCCTTGCTGGACCTCCAATTCAATCGCTTTCACGACAGATCTCTTGCGATACTTTTTGAGCAAACCTTCGGCTTTTAACACCAGCGTTCCGAGCGATGAATTCGGAATTCCAACTTCATCGTGGGCTTCAGGTGCCTTAGTGGCTTTCCGAACCAATTCATCCATAAAAGGATCTACCCGAGCCTCCTCCCCGCCCGTTTGGGGCAGAATTGGGCTATTCGGGATCATTCGATAGGCTTGCCGCCATGCTGAAACTGCTTTACTCTCCTGCTGGTCTGCCTCATAGGCTTGAGCCAACAATACATGAGCAATCACGTACGTGGGAACGAGGTCTACAACTTGTTCAAGCAACGGAATAGCCTTTTCAGGATTCCCGTCCTTAAAAAATTCCAATGCTTGCTCGATTTCGCGAAGTGCCATATCAGTGATTTGCCGTCCGATTGCGAGATTGGGCTTCGAACCAAAACTCCCATGAAAGTACGGCTCTGTCGGGCATTAATTCCGGGGTCCACGTAAATCCTGAGAGATTAGAAAGCTGATCAAAAAGGTTTTCGGCATAAAGCAAGGCTTTTACGTCCTCGTAAAAGCCAACATAAACCGGTTCACCATCTTCAAACTTAAACACCACTCCATCTCCAGAAGCCGATATCGCGCTTAGAGGATCGTCTGGAGATTCTCGTGTATAAAAAAGAGCTTCTGCATTTTCTTCTAATATGAGAGTACGAAGCGAATCATCTCTCAAAACAGCCATAAGACGTCGGCCGCTTAGCTGCTGGATCCTTTCCGACGAACTGTCCTGGCTGGCTACAAACACGCTTCCGTATCCAAACAACGAGTCAGGATTTGCGATCGTCACTGTAGAATCACGTGTTTCGGTACCAGAATCTGAACTGTAAAATAAACTGTCCGCCGAAATTTGGGTTCGCTCCAACCACGCCAACGGGTTTCCAAAAATTCGGCTTATGCGTTTGCCATCGCGCAAGCTCAACGTAATCAGGGAGTCGCCTCTAAGGGCATAACTTTTTGTTGAAACCACAACAGAATCGACGGCGGTCACAGAATTTTTCCCATCCTGCCCCAAAAGACTCATTTTTTGTGCAAATACGTAAGCCGTGTCAGATTGGGCAAAATCGATTTTTGCCAATCTGGTACTTCCGCTGACTTGCATGGAATCTTTTTTAACATCTCGAAAAAGGTAATCGGCAATGATATGAGTTGATGTGGAGTCAGTCACTTGTTCAATTAATACCCTTCCCCAGGCTTCGGAAATTTCTTCATCCCTCGAATACGACACAGAATCTGCATGAACATTCACTTCATCCTGGGAAAATTGCACCTCTCCAGAAAACAGAGCTTGGTTGATGTCGCTCAAATAAACAGCCCGCTCGGCCAGCAGGACACCGAGACTGTCCGTATAGCTGACCCCGTCTTCGAATTCTGTTCTGTCCTGCTCGGAAAAATGGGTCGCATTAGGGGCCCGTATTTTGGCAACTCCATCCGTCAAAAAAACGTTGCCCTCTGCAATCCCAATCTTGGTATCCTGATTGTATCTAACTCGATCGGCCCGCAGGGTATCTTCGACTTCCATAATTTCAACGTTTCCCCAAAAGCGCACAAAACCGTTCCCTTCGTCCATTCCAAAATCAGACCGCAGAACTGAGTCTTTTTGAGTCAACACGGGCCGAGTTAGGTCAAAAACAGTTCGGCCGTCTATTTGCCGTGCCCGAAGATTTGCAGCCTTCAATCCAATCTCTTTCCGCTCCTGAGCACTGGCCATGTGTGTTCCAGAAAGAAGGATTACCAGTATGACGATTCCAGCTCTATTCATCTTCAGAAATTAGGGTCCCGGTGACTCTCTTTAGGCTGAAGTCAAACAAGTTTTCGTCCGAATCAAATTCGTACCCACTTAGCGTCTCTTTCGGCGTTTTTATAGTTGCATAACCTGGAGTATGAACTCGCGACGTCTTCTCGGACCAAGAAAGATGCTCTGCATAAAGAAAACGATTGTCTTTTGCTTGCACCACAACCTTTCCTTCTGCGTTGAAACGACGTTCGCGTTCGAAGTAGACTATGCGATTTGCAAACACCGTTGCACTGGAGTCTCCGCGAGCATCAAAAATGTCTACTCTGACCTGGCTTGAGTCGACGCCAAGGGAAGACAATACCATGTACGTGCTATCCTGTGTCTCAAAGTTGGCCAAATAGGCTGCTGTCATCGTTAATCGGGGCAACCCATTTTCGCTGATGTGCATAATTGGATCCCAACTCTCCGAGACCGGCCCGTCTTCATCCAACAGACTTTGAACAGTAACGCCAGAATCATGCATTCGACATCCTGAAAACAGAATAACCGCACAAAAAAGGGATGGAACGACGAAACGAATCATGAAATGCAGGGGAAAAAGGGTTTCCAATAATACGTCATATCAGTCTTAAAACTTCGTCTGCTCTCCCGCTTTCAAAATTCGAAAAACTGCTTTTGCAGATCCGGACGACTGTCCAAGAATTCGAACAAATGATTCGCACACTTCAACAAGGCTCGCTACTGGACCATCATCGAGCGGCGCATACACGGCCGCCGCGACTGTTAACGTAGAGCTACTCGTTTTTGTCCCCATTGAATCTTTCACCGGATTCACAATAGGCGTTGAAATTCCATTTGGTTCCACCGAACATCCTACAATCAAGTCTTCAAGATCAATAGAGTGGCCCGCATGGTTAAAAACATACGATTCCGACTGCCCTCCGAGTCGAAATTCAAATGAATCGGCCCCGGAACTGTCTACGTCCCAAATGGAAATGGGAAGCAAACTTTGAATACTCAACATATTGCAGCAATCCACAAGCGTGTTAATTCGGGGAAACTCACCCTCGATAGCCGTCCGCAACAGATATTCACTCGCTGGTTTTGCTCTGCCCGCCGGTTTATACGATCCGTTTCGAAATACGTCTCGAACAACTGCCCTAAAACCGTCTTCTAGCGGCCCCAGGCATGCTTGAAGGCCAGAAAGGCGGTGGAAAATCCCATCGATCAGCTCCGGAATAAGTGTAGTTGCATCAACTTCATGAGCAAGAACGATACCCAGTCGAAGTTTAGGCGGGCCGTCATGTTTAAATATCATCGTGCTTGAATTCCATTCTCCTCCGAACGTATATAGTAGAGTAGATCAACCAAAACCTGGTTGAGGATGACAATGCTGAAATGTCGCCAATAATAGGGCCAATTGCACGCTTTAGTTTGACCATAGGTAGCCGATAACAAATTCGACTGTACCATGTACAAACAGCAAACAATTGGCTATGCAAGCGACAAAAATGAACTTTACAATCGAACCAATTACGCACGATAGTGTGGTAATACGGGTCGGCAAAGCAGATCCTGTTCAAGCTCTAATTGGTAACGTGCTAGAAGACAGCGTCGAAACTCGATTTGGAGATGATATCCTCATGTTCTGGTTAGAACGTGAAGCATCGCGTGAACGCCAAAACAGAGGCCCTACACCTCGATGGTTCTCTCCTTTTTCAGAAGGAACTCAAACCTAACCATTTCGGAGTTCTCGAAGAAGCCAATCAAGGTCCTCAATAGAATTGTAGGCGTGCACGGAGATACGAAGGCCGCCTTGCCTTGCTGTTACCCAGACATGCCTTTCCTGAAGGCTCGCTTTTATTTGGCCGGCATTTTCAAATAAGGCCAGAGTAATTCCCGATGCATACGATTCTGAGCCATCAGATCGGATGGCAATCCCGAGTTCGGACAAACCTTCACGCAAATAGGCCGAAAGGTACTTTATCCGGCCTGAAATGGCATTTTCTGGGGGATCTGAAAGCAAACGTAATGCTTCCCCCATTGCAAAAATACCGGGAAAAGGAGGGTGCCCCATTTCGTGACCAATCCCTTCTGACAACATGTCCAACCGGTCATTTTCAAGATCGTAAGCTCGTTTCGCGCTTCGCCATCCTACTAATGGTGGCACCGCAGCCTTCCACGAACCTCCAGTCGATAACACTGCATTTCCATATCCGGCTGTAGCCCATTTGTATCCGCTGAACACCAAAGCGTCGATATGGTCGCGCACCATGTCGATTTGAAAGGCCCCAATCGACTGTGTAGCGTCTACTACAAAGAGCACTTCGTGGGCCCGACAAACCGCTCCAATAGATTCGAGATCCGCCCGGAAACCATTTGCAAACTGGACCGAGCTTAGGACGAAGAGGTCATGTTTACCGGAATCCAGAGCAGCTGAAACCATGTCCGCGTCGACGTAACCTGAAGGAGCCGTTTCCAAGAAATCAATGGTATGCCCCGCCCGTATAAAAGGTGTGGTGCACGACGGAAACTCGGGTCGAATAGCCAGAATACGACTTCCGGGTGGGAGACTCCGGGCCGCAATGTTCAATCCCAAAGATGCATTTTGAAGAAAGGCCGTCCCTTCAGTCGAAGCGCCTACAAATTTTGCGACATCAGCACGATCGGTTTCAGATCGATTGAGCCACCGGTCCCAATTAATATCGCCATCATCAACAGACTCATTGAAATACTGAATCGCCGCAACGGCCACTTGTTTTGCCATCACGCCCCCTCCTGCCGTATTTAAATATGCCCTGCCCTCTAGTGCCGGAAACTTTGAGCGAAATGAAATCCAGTCGTAAGTATTCATCTAATCATGTTGACCTGAGTTGTGAGCACATTATGCCAATCTAAATCATTGTCGCAAAACCTCTTCCACCTAAGCAACGAAATATTTATTCAACCGTTAAAATCGACGGTTGAACCTATGAATGCGACCGTAGTACCGAAACCCCTTGCAAATTGAGATACAAAAGTGGAATTTCGCTGCGAATGGTACCCTCACGACATATTAACATGAAGCGTTTCGTTGGCATTTTTGCAGTATTTGCCTTGATTGGATTTGCGGGCTGCCGCGATTTCAGTGTGAATCAGGATGGCGAAAACTCAAATGAACGAAGCCCCCGGAAGTTCACGGTATCAGGCGACGGTCCGTTTGAAATGTCTCAGGGCGACGTCATTCACGTTGAAGGGACTAACCTAACGATGGAATTCAGATTCGTGCTTTCGGACAGTCGCTGCCCGACCAATGTGTTGTGTATTCATCCAGGAGATGCGGAAATTTTACTGGACATCTCCAGTAGTGACAACCGTCTTCTGCAAATTCAGGCTCACATCCCGGGTTTAGTGCCAACGCCCTATGAGACCAATAACATTATTCAGTTTGAAGGATATCGGTTTCAGTTACTCCGGCTGTCTCCGTATCCCGTTGATGGAACCGAACAACCCAAAGAGTCGGATTACGTTGCTCTAATCAACATTTCTTCCGTTTTTTAATTAAACTAACCTTTATTCGAGACGCTTGTCTTCCATGCCAAGGCACGCAAGTGAGAAGATACCCAGCCGAGGGGCGTTTCATTTGATTGATTCACGTTTTTTTCCTCTGCCTGCCCGAACCTGACCTAAGAATACCTCGTACTTTGGAGATCTTAACTCAAATTTTCCATTTACGAGAAGTCTTATGGCTATAGAGCGCACACTTGCCATTCTAAAACCGGACTGCGTCCGCAAAAATTTAATCGGCGAAGTCATTCGACGCATGCAGGAAGCTGGTTTTAAAGTTCTTGCACTAAAAATGATCAATCTTTCTACGGCCGAAGCCGGTGGATTCTATGAAGTTCACCGAGAGCGGCCATTTTTTGGAGAATTGGTCGATTTTATGTCGTCAGGTCCATGTGTACCCATCGTGCTTGAAAAAGAAAATGCTGTTGCCGATTTTCGTACTCTTATTGGAGCAACGGATCCTGCCGAGGCTGCAGCTGGTACCATACGTCGCGACTTTGCGGATAATAAAGGACAAAACATTGTTCACGGTTCTGACTCTGTTGAAAACGGACGCCTTGAATCCAATTTTTACTTCCCAGAAGTGGAAATCGTTAACAATGCAAGCTAGGCTTTTGGCCGTTCTAGTTGGTATAGTGCTTCTTTCTGGCTGTTCGGACGTGAAAGAAGTAGTTGAAATTGGCGTTGGGGCGGATCTTACGATCCGCCCCAACGCTGCCGTTTTAACTGGCGCTGAAGTATTAGTAGCCGCTGACTTTAACGAGTTAGACGGACTTCGTGTGGGACTGATAGCAAACCACACCTCACGAATTGGCGATCGGCACCTAATCGACATCATGTCGAAGTCCCCAGAGGTCGAATTGGTCGCATTATTTGGTCCTGAACACGGTATTCGGGGAGACGAGGACGCTGGAGAAAAGATTGAAGATGGGATTGATGTAACCACCGGTATTCCAGTTTTTAGCTTGTATGGATCAGTCCGGCGCCCAACCCCGGACATGTTAAGGGACGTAGATGCCCTCGTTTTTGATATCCAGGACGTAGGAGCCCGGTTTTACACCTTCATTTCTACGCTAGGGTTGTCTATGCAATCGGCGGCCGAGGCTGGACTTCCTTTTTTAGTGTTGGACAGGCCCAATCCGCTCGGCGGCAACAAAATGGAAGGTTTTGTTCTGGACACCACTTTTGTTTCTTTCGTCGGTCAATACCCTATTCCTGTTCGGCACGGACTAACCATTGGTGAACTTGCCCAAATGATCAAAGGGGAAGCTTGGTTGCCTGGTCTAGGCAAGTTGGATTTGAGAGTGATCAAGATGCAAAACTGGTCTCGAAACATGCTCTGGCCTGACACCAAGCTAGAATGGATACCGACCAGCCCAAATCTTCCGTCATTTGAAACCGCTCTGATGTACCCCGGCACGTGTTTTTTTGAAGCGACTACCGCCAGCGAGGGCCGAGGTACTGCCTTGCCTTTTTTAACCATCGGAGCGCCTTGGATGGACACTGGCGCCATGGTCAGTCCTAAAATAGATCATGTAGTGTTGACCACCGGCCAGATCACTCCCATCGATATTCCCGGAAAGTCATCAAACCCGAAATGGAAGGACGTTCAAATAGAAAACATTTCGATCCAAATCATTGAGCCGCACCAATTGGATCCCGTATCGACCGGACTCGAGTTGATATCTAGGATGTATGCATCCGCCAGTGAAGACGTTCGGGCAACCATGTTTAACGAGCGCTGGTTATCCCTGTTGGGAGGAACGACGAAATTGAAAGAAATGCTTGAAATGAATCTGACAGCCGAACAATTCCGAAACTCCTGGGAAGGGGATTTGGCTCAGTTTGACGAATTACGTCAAAAATATCTGTTGTACGACTAGAATCGAAAGCTCACTATTTTAATGAGAGCGTCTTCATCCCCTACTACTTGGAATTATTTAAAGGGTGCCGATGAAGTCAAGTAGGCCCAATTACCGGGCGGTTTCCGCCTCTTTGGAAGGGCGCCAAAGAATGGCATAAATAATTTCAAGATAACCTGCTAATAGAATCAATGGCGCAACATACAAGGAAATGAAGCCGTCCATTTCGTTTTCCATGCGCATAATGACATACCCGAAAACGATCATGACGAGTCCAAGGGTCAGCAGCACGTAATTTCGACGGGTAAATACCATAGCCCCTCGCTTACGAGCTTGACGCTGGCGTTGCTTGGTGCTTCTTGCCGAGTTTTGATTTGTCCTTGCCACTGTTAAAGGGGGGTTCGTATGGAGGTCAGGCGTGCTCATTCCGAACCCGATTGGTACATCCAGGTTCCGTTTGAACTCTTCCAATAGGAATCTGGCGTTAGGAATTTTTCTAGGGGAAGGATGTTCGTAGATTGGGACTCATATCTATACAAGTATGCCGTCTTTCTTTCGAACATTTTTACTCGGAATAGGAGTATTCCTGCTTCAGTGGCTCATTTTAGGCCGCTTGACGCTTTGGGGTGCATTTCCTGATGCTGTCCTCTTATTTGTAGCATGGCTTGGAGTTCGAAAGGGACGACAATGGGGTGCCCTTGGAGGGTTCTTTTTTGGCCTTCTCCTTGACATCGTGTATGACACATGGGGAATGCACATGCTGGTTAAAACCCTGATTGGTTTTCTTATGGGGCTCTTTCCGACTTCAGAGAGGGAAGGTTTACTTATTCTTCCGCGCCAGGCCCTACTTGGCGGATTGGTTATCGCCTTGGTTCACAACGGCATCTTGGTCACCATGCTTGCGCTCCAAGCCGGTGCACGAAATGCCTTTTTGGTCACTGGCCTCTGGATCGGGTCCGCCTTATATACTGCATTTTTAGGCACGTTCGCTTCGATGCTCTCGTCTAGATAGCCCACCTCGTATGAATTGGATGTGGAACACATCTCAAAAGGGCCATTCTCATTTGCTTGAGCGTTAGGCCTTGCCGTATTTTAAAATTCTGGCCTGAAAACTGAAGTGTCCTTCACGATCAGGTAGCGAAATCCGACCACGGGGATTGTTTCCCAATTGGACTTTGGCAAAATGGGGCTATAGCTCAGCTGGTAGAGCGCTTGGATGGCATTCAAGAGGTCAACGGTTCGAACCCGTTTAGCTCCACACCTTAAAAAGCCTTGTACTCACTTATTTATAGCGATTGCAGGGCTTTTTATATATTCAAAGTAGTACGTGATACGAACTATTTAGGTTAGTTTTGGCATGTTTGGGGTGCAGGTCAGTGCGAACTCTTTGGAATATCTCGGACGACCATGGTAACCTCCCAATCTGTGTTACCTCCAGTTTGAATGGTCTGGCCGATCGGATTTTCATCTCCGAAGTATTTTTTGGCAATCGTTTCTGTTATAACTACAGTGTGGGGCCGATTAAGGGCTCCTTTAGCCGTTCCTAAAACCGGGTCCAAAGTGAAGACGTTAAAAACGGTCGAATCAGCGTAATAAAAGCCGGTTTCTTCGAACGTCACATTTCCCCTCTTTACGGCGACTTGGGCATACATTCCAATGGGATAAATGCGCGTCCAATCTTGGATTTCCAGGAAATTTCTGGCAAATACAGGCCCAACCACAGTGGGTGTCACCGTTTGACTTTCGCCATACAAAACTCTAACAATACGATCTGCATGTTCGTTGTGGCGATCGAAACTAATCTCATCCAGTATGAAAAGTCCAATTAAGAGCACGCAAGCCAATCCTGCTGCAAGACCAAACACATTTATAAACGTGTAGCCTTTATTTCGCCAAAGATTTCTTACGGCGATCCGTACGTAGTTGAAAAACATATTCCACTCCAGAGTTAGTTCAGCTATGACGCCTTTATTTGAAAACACCTTGTCCCAGTACACTTTTCGGTATTCGGATTCTAAACCGACTATATCACCGATCTGTTTTATCGCGGTCCTATAACCCTCCTCTTCACTCATGCCATCGGCCACCTTATCGCGAACGACATCCCGAATGTGCCGCTCCAACTCTTCAATATCATCCTTTCGAAAAGAACGGATTAGCTCAAGCAACCTTTTCCACGTTGAAATAGCAGTTTCTAGATTAAACATTATCCGATTGCCAGTTCAGGCCCCCACAATTTGATCAAAATGGAGTGGACACTTAGCCATTCTGATTTATCCGATTCTAGGACACTCCGTCCTTTGGCCGTGATGCGATAGTACTTTCGACGTGGTCCGGCTTCAGACGGCCGCCAGATTGCAGAAATGAACCCCTTCGTTTCTAATCGATGCATCAGGGGGTATAACGTGCCGGCGGTCCAGACCAGCTTACCATCGGAAAGATCTAATGCTCGCTGCATGATGTCGTAGCCATATGCTTCGCCTCTGGATAAAATGGTTAACACAATGGGTTGCAGAGAAGCCGCAATGAGCTGTTTTGAAAACATGATCAGATTGGGATGGTTGATTGCGAAGAAAAGGAATAGATCCGGAGGGCAATATTGTTTTCGAAGCCAGGTCGTACTAGAGGCTAGGTTGTTTTCGAAGCCAGGTCGTTCTTGAGGCTATGTCGTACCGCGATATAGTGGTGTTTGTTACGCCACTTTTTGCGTTCCCTCGTCTTTTTTTACAATATTATATGCGGGAAAGCAGTGTTCACTAGATCTCTTGTAACTCAGCTTGGAAAATGGTTCTTTTCTGTGTAACTCTCGGTTCACACTTTTCGGCGTCTAATGGCCAACCTTGAACACGTAACTAAATTGGAAGAAGGCGTAGATGCCTGGAATAGTTGGCGTTTGAAAAATCCAACCATCGTTCCCGATTTGAATGGAGTAGATTTAACCGGTCGCTTTCTTCAAGAGGTCAACTTTTCCGGGGTCAATCTATCGAATGCCTTTTTGACCGTAACAGAATTGGAAAAAGCCAATTTGGATGATGCGGACCTGAAGGGTGCCAATCTCACGGGAGCCGATTTGAACGAAATATCGGCGGAGAGGACAGATTTTACAGACGCAGATCTGAGTTATGCCTCATTGACTTTTGCAAAATTGGATCATGCCATTTTTGTCCGCGCGCGCCTATCCGAGGCCATTTTGTTTAACGCAACCGCTCGTCATGCCGTTTTTGAAGAAGCCCACTTGCGTGAAACCATATTGACCGGTTCTGATTTCAGCGGGGCGAAATTTACCAATGCCGTGCTTCAAGACACGATAACAGAAGGTGCGATTTTACCCATTGGAATGCCCATTCCAACTAGGTTAAAACGTCCTGAGTAAGCCCGGGTTGGGCACAGGACCAGGGTGATGTGATTACGAGCCAAACGTGTAGGTGTACTTCAACAAGACCGTGCGGTTACTCGAAATAGGTAGTTCTAGAACGTCCCGTTGCCGATTCGTGTTTAAATTTTCCGTATAGACCAGCCACAAATCATTTCCTTCAGCAAAATTATATCGGAACCGCACATTTGAAGCTACAAGGTTGGCCGCCGCATTGTATTGAATAAATGTATTGATGGACACTTTGGTGTTAAATCCGACTTGAGCTCGCAAACCTATCAATTGAATATTTGCCTTTTGGTCCCGATCGGGGAACTCTAAACGCGTGAAACTTAAACTACCAGCTAGCTCCAGGTATTTGTTCATGTTCCAAGTCGGATTGTAACTTAGCTGAGCGCGCCAGCCATCATAAAATGTACCAACAGTGGTGGATACTCGGCCCCGGAATAAGCTTCCCCCAGCTATGCTATAGCTGCTTTGCCATTCGACAAATGAATATCGGCCAGCTGGAACAGTTAACTCTTTAGGAAAAGAAAGTGCTTCCGTTAAATCCTCTACCATGACATTCAAACTAGTTCGGGCGCTCGCGCTCGACTTAAAGGCAAAATCCCAACTTCCACCGGCCCGTACCGATTCAATGCTTCCGTCGTCGTTTCGTAGGTACACATTGCTATAAACGGAACCGTCGTGTTTTCGAAGAGCTGCTTTTTCTCGGGATAACCACCCGTATTGGAAATCAATATTCAAATTGGTGTAATTCGTCCGAGTGACATAACCTGATCCAGGCGTGTAGTCCGCCCCCGCGAATGTGACTCCAGACTTATACGAGAGACCGATGTCGTTTCGTCGTTCATATTCCGCTGAAAAAAGGCCCGTTTGAAAAACATTAAATCCAATCGAGTCCAATAACCCTTGGTCGAAAGTCTGCGCCCATTTGGTTTCTAAATAATCGTCTGTTCCAACTTTGAATGATCCGTCGAGACCGTAAGCAAAATTATAGGAACCATCGCCGCCCAATCGAGAGGTAAACATTCCGCCCGCAAACGACTGATCATTGACGACTTGGCGCCGCATCCGAACAACACCAAAATTTTCAGATGGCGAATCTCCAGAAGATTCCGTTTGCATGTCAATAATCCCAATATCCCACGCTCCAACTCTACCAACCATTCTGGCGCCGCCCAATATGCGCACGGTTTCTCCATCATTGATACCAATATTACGACTGTGGAATAATCGGTCGCGACGCCCGGTTGAAAAATCGAATAGGCTGCTTCGCTCTTGAAAAAATTGCCTCTTTTCAGGGAAAAACAGCGAAAACCTAGAAAGGTTTACTTGCTGATCGTCGGCTTCGACTTGTGCAAAATCCGTGTTAAATGTGGCGTCTACTGTCAAATTATTCGTAATGGCATATTTCAAGTCCAGCCCTACTTGTTTTGAAAATTCAGAGCTAGACTGATAGGCCGTTTCGCCATCATTCAATTGATTTAGACCGGTTCTACCGCCGGTAACATACGGAGTGAAATAAACTGGCTTTTGATTCTTAACTCCCTCTAGCTCAATGGTTTGCCCCTGCGAAGGCTTTGCAAACCCCATGGACCAATTGGCTTGAACGGCTGGAAAAACTTGTCGCTCTCCTTTTCGAGCTATATATCGGTACGATATCATTCCCATTTCAACGATATCGTCTTTTACAATAAAACCTAGGCTCGAATACGGAATGCGAAATTCAGCAAACCACCCCTCTTCGGTTTGCACCGTTTCAACATCCCAATAGGTATTCCATGAATCGTTGATTGCGCCGCCACCAAAACTGCTGCCGCCACCGCCAAATCCGTTCGCATCGCTCGAAACACTCAAATCAAATCGAACTCCAGTAGGAGACGTATAGAACCATAAGGCATTTTCATTGTCGTTGTACGTGTCTAGGACAATCGCAAAGGTGTCATCTCCGGAATACCGATCTCGATACAAGGTGTTGGCTCGAATTTCAGATGGTTCTGAATCATACATACGACCGGACACATACAGATACGAGTCGTCGTATGCGACGCGTACTTCTGTTCGCTCCGTCATTTCACCACTGAAAATGGGCGTATACATCGTCATCTGAAGTGGAGTAATCGCTTCCCAGGCCGGCTCATTACTTAATCCATCCAGTTCAATCGGACCGCTTAGCCGCTGTAATTTCATCGTATCCTGAGCATAAAGGTGGCTTGGGATAAGCAAAAACAAACCAACTATTGCAATCAGACGATATATCTTTAAAACAAACGTATTCAACGAAAAACCTATTTATTTGAGAATCAATACATCGGAACGGAAGAATCTACCTGCTGCGACCAAGCGATTATTCCTCCTTCTAAATTATAAACCCGATCAATTCCTTGACTCTGTAGCCATTGAACCGCCATGGCGGATCGGGCCCCAGACCTGCACATGACCACTACGTCTTTACCTTCAAAAGAAGTTATCTCAGGTAAGCGTTCGGCCAGTTCTTCCATAGGGATGAGCGTGCCACCGATATCTGCTATACTCAATTCATGCGGTTGACGAACATCAAGAAGCATGAATTCCTCTTCTGACCCCTTCATTCGCTGTAAATCATGGACTGTAATAGAGGGGACCTGGGGGCCATATAACATAGAATCAGATCGGTTTGGGTTTGCGTTTGGGTTTGGATTTGGAAAATCACCACTTTCGGCTTCAATAGGGCTAGATCCCTGGCAGAACACCTCGTAGTCAATAAGTCCATTGACACTTGGACGCTCACCACAGATCACACATTCCGGATCTCTCTTGATAACAAGATTTTTAAAAGTCATTGTCAACGCATCTACAAGGAGTAGTCGACCAACTAAGGACTCTCCCATTCCGATAATATACTTTATCGCTTCGGCCGCCTGAAGGGTACCAACCACTCCTGGTAAAACACCTAGAACGCCGCCTTCCGCACAAGATGGAACAGTTCCGGGTGGTGGTGGCTCCGGAAAAATGCATCGATAACAAGGTCCATCCGGTGCGCCAAAAACCGATACCTGACCATCAAATCTGTAGATTGAAGCGTACACATTTGGGGTCTTCGATAGGACACTAGCATCATTTACTAAATATCGCGTTGCGAAATTATCGGTGCCATCCAACACAAGGTCGTACTCTTCAAGTATTCCGAGTGCGTTTTCGGATGTCAAACGACCGTGATGCAGCCGAACCTGTACCAAAGGATTTAAATCAAGCAGGTGCCCTTTGGCCGCATCCAGTTTCAATTTTCCGACATCGCTAGAACCATAGAGGATTTGCCGGTGAAGGTTGGTCTCATCAACCGTATCAAAATCAACTATTCCAACGGTCCCGACGCCGGCGGCAACCAGATATATGAGGGCAGGTGAACCTAATCCACCGGCACCGACCACCAAAACCTTTGCTTGTTTTAAGCGATTTTGTCCCTTTTCACCCAATTGGGGAAGCATGAGATGGCGACTATATCTTGTTCTTTCCTCTGGAGACAGCACTGTTGTTAGAAGATCGTTTGGTGAATGACGGGGATTTTACGATAATGCCAGAGAAACAGAATGAATGCCGTTCTACGACCCGACTCATAATTGGTCCCGCTAAGAGCCCATGATGAACTCTGCCTACATATTTGGCTTTCTGAGTGCCATAATTGTGGTCACGGAATTATTGGTGCGCAAAACAGTCTTCAGGCACTTAGGAACCGCAGTCCTGGTGATCCTGATTACTGCACTTTTTGCAAATTTAGGCTTACTTCCAACTGGCACATCAGATACTGGAGGTGTCCCGGCTTACAATATCATTTTTTCAACCATTGCCCCACTGGCCATTTTTTGGCTGCTTTTACCGGTCAATCTAAAGGATGTGTTGAGGGCGGGCAAACAGATGATCTCACTATTCCTGTTCGGTAGCCTAGCGACGGCCGTTGGCGTATTCATTGGCATGTGGGTGATAGACGGTCACGAAACGATCGGCCCTCAATTCAGGTCGCTAGGCGGCATGTTCGTAGGCACGTATTCGGGCGGGAGTGTTAATTTCAACGCCCTTGGTTTGCACTATGATATGATGAAAGACGGCGTACTCTATGGAGGAGCGATTGTAGTCGACAATATTGTAACCACGGTCTGGATGATTGCGACACTCGCGGTTCCCCGAGCCCTCGCAGCCTACTGGCCTCGAAAGCCCGGTCGCGAAATCGCTGACTATATGGGCGACGTAACGACGGGCGAAAAAGAGGATACTGAAACAATTCACCCTATAGATCTGGGCCTCATTTTGGCGCTTGGTTTCGGCTCCGTTTGGCTTTCAGGTCGATTAGCGGGCGTGTTTCCTTCTATTCCATCTACCCTGTTTTTGACCGGTATTGCCTTGGTTTTAGCTCAATTTCCGGGTATTTCAAAGCTACCTGGGCTCAGAGTGTTGGGTATGTTCGCCGTCTATTTATTCTTATGCGTCATCGGCGCATATTGCGATATTGGAGCTCTCGGGGAATTGGGAAGCCTGGGTACAAGTCTTCTTATTTTTACTTCTGTCACCGTCGTCGTGCACGGCATTTTGGTATATGGCGCGGCCTTCCTGTTTAAAATTAATCCGGTCGTCGCCTCGGTCGCTTCTCAAGCAAATATCGGAGGTGGAACATCTGCTTTGGCGCTCGCGAGAAGTCTGGGCCGGGAAGATTTGGTTTTACCGGCCATTTTGATTGGTTCGCTTGGTTATGCTGTGGGGACCTTTCTTGGATTCTGGGTAGCTGAAAGTTGGTTACCGCTTATTGGTTGAGACCAAAATAGTCCACGAGTAAGGCAGGAGCATCGACCTTGTCGCGTGGCCAGACATGTTGGCCGCCGACGATTTCATAAAGCCGTACATCAGCATTTCCTGGGCATCCCATGACCCGGTGCAGATATGTTGTCGGTCCACTCGGCCGATAGGTCTGCGATTCGATGATCCCCGAGCAATCGTTTCGATTTTTCCACATCACCAGCGTTTCATAGGCGCCCTTCGTAGCAAATGACCCAGAAGGGATTCCGGCAAATGGTAACGAAGCATCGCTTGAGCCATTAACCATCATGATACTGACGCGTTCGGGCGGATAACACACCTGCGACAGTGGCTGAGAGATCATGGCTGCAACGGTTGAAAACGCTTTGTATGTCTCGCTTCGTTCGCAGGCTAGACGTTGAGCAAACATGCCCCCTTGCGAAAACCCCGTAACAAAAAGTCGATTTTTATCGATTGAATATTTCTCGTCCAATAATTCCAGTACTTTATCGGTGAATCCGACATCGTCTACCCCGTCGATATCTGGCCTATTACAATTACATCCTTCGGCCCAATTGCTTGTCGAAGCGGTAGGATACGCTACTATAAATCCGTATCTGTCTGCCTCCTTGTCAAGCCCAGCGCCACGTTGAAAAGTGCTTCCGGAGTCTCCCGACCCATGAAGCGCCAGTAGAACAGGAACAGGCGTTCCCGCGACATACCCCTCGGGAATATGGACGTCAACAAACCTGTTTTTGTCTTGATGCAAAAAGTTGAATCGCTCATCCATTCCGGATTCTTCAGAAGCGCAACCGATCCCAAGCGTGAGAGCGAACACGGCAATAAATTGGATGGTATAAAGAATCTTAAATTGCATAATTTGAAAATACGCACCTAAGTGAGGCTTGTCGAGGCATTGTTGAATACCTTAATGCCTTGAGATCAACTCGTGCTAAAAAAAGAAGTTAAAAGGTGTTAATAACTTGATTTATTTAATAAAAAACACACCGAAGCCTTATTTTTTAATGCGACATCTTTACGTCGTAAGAACTTTATATACCTTCCATCGTAGCAAAGAGACTATTCACTGAGGAATAAACTATGGATTCCGCCTATCTAATTAGTCTCATTGTAGGGGCCTTTTTTATACTGCTTTCCATTTTCGGAGTTGGTGAACATGACGATGTCGATGCTGGGGGTGATGTCGACCATGATTCGGAATGGGATTCCCAATTAGACTTTGGATCAGGAAATATCGGATTTGTCGACTTACTTAGCATCCGAGCCCTCTTTTTGTTCGCCGCTTTTTTTGGATTGACTGGAGTGTCACTTTCGGCACTGGGAGGTTCAGAGCCAATCACGGGTGTTCTTGCAACCGGCACAGGTCTGTTGATTGGACTAGGTGGCAATTTTGTGATTAAGAAATTTGCTTACGAAGCGGTGTCTAGCCAAGTAACCCCAGCCGACTTAGAGGGCCGAACCGCGAAGGTATTGCTCCCATTCTCAGGCGATGAAAATGGAAAAATCCTTTTGAATGCCGGAGGAAAACGAATACAAATGACGGCGCGCTTGTTCGAAGGTGAATCGACTGACTCAGTAGGTGAGCATGAAGAAGTTGTCGTAGTTAGAATAAATGGCCGTATAGCTGAAGTGCTCAAGCCTGATTAAAATCAAACAACGGAGAACCCTATGGATATTCTAGTAATTCCGATCATCATTATCCTTGGAATTTTGGCCGTTCTTGGTATTATTCGGGCCAATCTTAAGATATGCCAACCTAACGAGGTGCTCATATTTTCAGGAAGAAGCCGAGTACTCACGGACGGATCCCATGTTGGCTATCGTGTCATTCAAGGCGGACGCGGATTTCGCATTCCGATTATTGAACGGGTAGATCGTCTCCAACTCAACACTATTCCAATCGATCTCACCGTTACAAATGCCTACTCTAAGGGGGGTATCCCTCTGATGGTTAGGGCCATCGCAAACGTCAAGATTTCTTCCAGTGAGCATGAGCTAAACAATGCGGTGGAACGTCTTCTTGGAAAGGCTTTGATTGATATTCAAACCATTGCAAAGGAAACACTCGAGGGAAATCTTAGGGGAGTTGTGGCCTCATTAACCCCTGAGGAGGTCAACGAAGATCGTCTTAAATTTGCAAAAGAACTCCTTGATGAAGCGGACAACGATTTAGGTGTGCTCGGTCTACAATTGGATACCTTAAAAATCCAAAGTGTTGAGGATGATCGAGGCTATTTGGACGCAATTGGGCGTCAGAGTACGGCTAGTATTATTTCTGCAGCGGAAGTTGTAGAGGCCAAAAATCGTGAACTGGCCAAGTTGGCGGAAGCCAAAGCGGATATGCAAATTACACGAGCCCAAAATGAGGTCCGCATTCTTCGAGCTAAACTTTCGGCTGAAGCCGAAGCAGAAGAAGCTAAAATTGAAATTGCAGGCCGGGTTGCTGAAGCGGTTGCAGAACAGGAACTGGCCGAACAAGAGGTTTTGTTGTCTGAGAAACGTCAGCAGGCCTCCGTCATAGTTGTCGCCGAGGCCGATCGCAGGTCGAAGGAGGAGGCAGCCAAAGGAAATGCAGCTCGAATTTTTGAAGATGGTCAGGCCGAAGTGCTTGTGCTGACCAAAAAACTAGAGTTGTGGAAACAAGCGGGTCCTGATGCAGAGCGGCTTTTCCTCATACAGATGTTACCAGACATCTTGAAGGAAGTAATTAAAACGGTCGACAATCTGAAGATTGATAAGCTAACCGTTGTTGATAGCGGAAACGGATCAGGATCCGGTGTTCCGGCCGTATTCAGCCAGATCGCTGGCGCCACTCCGGCACTTTTGGAAAGCCTGAAAGCGTCCACGGGAGTCGACATTGCCGGCTTATTAAGTCGCGCATCAAGTCAACAGGGAGAAGATTCCGTGGTCTAAATCTGTAGGATTTCCCAAAATAAATGCCAGATTGGGACAAAAACCGAAGGGCGATCCAAAATTGGATCGCCCTCGTCCTTTTAAAAGACACTTTTTCGCCCGATTTTACAAACTCAGAATCATCTCCCCAGCATGTCCCTAGCATGTCCCGCCGCACCTTAAGCTTTTATTATTTATTTGCCCTGCTTTTGGTATCTGTATCAATAGCTGACGGGCAGGTGCCATCCTCTAGGTTTTTTGTCGAAGGACACTTTAGCGCAAATATGTACGACGGAGAACGTTCAACCTCGACTTCTACCGGATTGTCTAGAATTCTACGCCGACTCGGACCGAGCGGTATTATTGGGATAGGATATACGTTGAATCAATCATTTGATTTGATCGGAGAATTCGCTGTTAGTAACTACCCTGGAATTACTACCAATTCGGGCACCTATGACTATATATTTCAGGATGAATCCAGCGAAAATCTAAACAGTTTTAGCACAACAATCCGCTATCGGTTTTGGCGTCTTTGGGGGTTCGAGCCCTTTTTAGCGTCTGGTTTTGGTTTAACATTTGGTAGGCTCAATAATAATTCTAGGTTCGGAATCGGCCCCAAATTAGGCGTGGGTGTTTCACATCGCTTTTTTGGACTGGAATTAGTAGCGACGGCTTCCCAGCATTATGTAGCTCCCAACAGTGCAATAGATCTTGCCGGATCCGGATACCATTTAGACGTTCTGTCGGCGGCTAGCTTGGGTATTCGATACAGATTTAAAGCACCAAAACCGCGGCTAGGTCAAATTTCGATTTCTGGACCACACACCTTGGACGCAGAATCTGAGGGTATTTTTACGGCATCTACAGATCTAGATCCTAGCGAATACACCGTACGTTGGGATTTTGGGGATGGATCGAGTGCAACAGGTAGATCTGTTCGTCATTCTTTTTCAATTCCTGGTACGTATCAAATACTAACGACCGTTTTTTACGATAACAGTTCTTCACAGTCCGCATTTGAAGTTACTGTTCAAACCGTGTTTGAGCGCGTGAAACTTGTATCTCTTTCCATTTTCCCGAACCAAGCCAACGTTGGAGACCGAATAGTTTTTACCCCAATTTTGACGGGAAATCAGGTTTTGTGTAGCTGGGTTTTTGGGGATGGTACTAGTGCTGATACGTGTGAAACTGAGCACATCTATGACCGAGCAGGTACGTACCGAGTGAGATTTACAGCCTCCAATAAGGACCATTCTCATACGTCGAACCATACCGTTGTTGTTCATACTGATGCCTGCTCCCAACTTCCTAAACTATCCTCCGTCTTTTTCCCTGCCCATTCGTCAGTCCTTTCTTTAGAAATGAGGCAAGTTTTGCGTGCCAACATGGCCACCTCCAGCGCGTGTACGGAACGATCCATCGAAATTTCGGGTTCTGCCTTGAGTACGGAGCGCAACGCAGAAAATTTGGCGGCAGCACGCGCTTCTCAGGTGTATCAGTACTATCGAAATTTGGGAATCTCTTCTAATCGTGTTCATATATCTAAATCGATTGTCATTCCGGTAGAAAAGTTAGAAGGTCTGCCGTGGACCGCTCGTTCGGTAAATTCTCAGCTAGTATCTGACGTTCATTGAGGCACTCCCAGAGCAGTCTTATTTGGCCGACCGGAATCGAATGTTGACATCCAATGCCTGTTCAAACGAGGTTACCCAGTCGTTGGCTTTGCACATTCTCATTCTAGACACTTTTACGTTCTCCGTTTCAAGAATCGTCATCTGATGGCCATCAGCAGCATTGGATTCGATCAATGCTAAATTCGAAACGAGCCTGCCAATAGAGAGGCGCCCAAAATTCGAGAACCAACCTGATTTATCGCACATCAATGCATAAAGCGCATCGTGCATGGCGCCAATAGTTTTGTCGCTTTCAATACGGTAAAGGCCGTCAAATCGCCCATAAATGAGGACCAGCGAATCGCTCATAGACGAACCGGTACTGTACGATTCAGAAAGGCAAATAGCGACTCGTTTCCCACCGTTTTTCAGCACAATGTGCACTTCAACTTCGCCTTCTGGCGTACTGATCCAAACCCCCTGTTCGACCACGACACGCCTGGAGACTACTTCTTTCAATCTGGAGACGAACCGATTGGATTGAGGAGGGAGACATTGACGACGGCCTATAGTCGAAACTACAGCCTGACGATCACAGGCCCGACTACGGAGCCATTCGACAGTTGGATAAGCTGAAACAGGTATCATAATTTTGGAGTGTCTAAGATTTTCTTGATTGAACCCAACATAGAATACCTGGTGTGACACCTTTTTGTCATAGGCTAAATAAAATATTAAAATGGGTAAAACATTAAAAAAGGGCGCGGCGATACTATCGCCGCGCCCTTCAAACACCTAA
>CALFHN010000145.1 GCA_937876355.1 uncultured Bacteroidota bacterium
TGAATTCGTAAAAGTGTTTTCCTTCTACAATATCGATTTTAAAATCACCCGTTAACCCTTCCAGTTCTCCGGTCCCCGAATCAGGAACGACTGTGATCTGCATACTAGGCATTCCTTTATTCATAAGCGCGGAATGCTGGAGCACAAAAGTACCGCCTCGTCCCTCCAAGCTGCCGGTCACTTCTTCAAGAGCCACATACCCCGCCGATCCGCTCACACCCGTTCTGGCAGCCAGCATTTGTCCTTTGGTTGTTGCGGTGAGATCTCCTTCAATCTCTTTATCAATCGACATGCGGGCAAAAAAAGTGTTGTGCTCCACATTCTCGAAGGAAAGCGGTTTTAGGGATACGACAAAAGTACCTTTTGCAGTAGTTGACATAAGTAAACTCTGTGTGACTCTTCAATGACGTCCAGCTTCAGTGCGGCACTTCCGAGGTTCGCTGGCTAAACTTCGATTGTACAATAAGGAATTTGATTATCTCTTTCATCGTAGGTGTTCAAATCCTATTATTGAGACTCAACTACTGAAACTACCCGCCTACCAGCCAAATCCACAATGAAATCACTTCTAACTTCTCTGATCGTTGCTGTCATAACCGTCGGAATGGCGGCGCAAGCCAATGCCCAAGATCCAAAAGCCTATCCGGACATGAGTTTCTTTATTACGAGCTCAGGTCCAGGCAACGGTGCAAATTTGGGCGGACTAGAAGGGGCAGACGATTTTTGCATGCTGCTCGCAGAAGCAGCGGGCTCAGAAGGCAAGGAATGGGCCGCGTATCTGAGCGCAGCACCTTCAGATGGCTCCGAGGCCATAAACGCCCGCGACCGAATTGGATCAGGTCCTTGGCACAATTCCAAAGGAGTACTCATCGCTAATTCGGTTGATGATTTACACAGCGACAAGGCCAATCTTACAAAAGAAGCTTCTTTGGATGAGGCCGGAAATGTAGTAAACGGTCGCGGAGATTCTCCCAACACACACGATATTCTGACCGGAGCAACACTAGAAGGATTATTTCTCGTAGGAGAAGACGATACAACCTGTAGCAATTGGACGAGCTCGGAGGACGGTAGTGCACTGGTAGGCCATCATGACCGCCAAGGTGGAGGAGCTAACCCAACATCTTGGAATTCAGCGCACGCATCCCGTGGTTGTAGCCAAGCCAATCTTCAGGCTTCTGGTGGAAACGGCCTGTATTACTGTTTCGCGAAAAAATAATCTGGAATGTGCGCCTGGGCCACTTTTTAATAAAACCAGTCTAGCACCGCAAGGTCACCTGCTATTTCGACGACCAAAATACGGTCGAAATTTTCCATTGATTCAAGATTTCGGTGGGCGGAATCCGTCCATCTGATCCATCTTCAGCCTCTTCAACGTCATATCCAGGAATCGCCTGCTTGACCAAATCGATGGAAAATGGTGATCCCTCAGGCATTCCAAGCAACCCAATCTCCGAGATTACGATGTCCTCAAGAAATTGAGATCGATCAATTACCCCTTTCGACTCTTCCGCCTTTGGGGCCGGTGGTACGGACACGGTTTCGACGTCTTTTTGGCAACCTGAACCCACTAAAAATAGGCCTGCCAATAGAAGACGAAAGTCCTTTCTTGAGATCATCTTTGCACTCCTAGATTTTTTTGGCAGATTAAGGAGACGGAAGTTAATATGCAGACGTGCTGATCCCTCAATTCCAAGATTGCGAGAATCTCTGGAATCTCTGCAAACCATTCACATCATCTTGCAACAGTGTCGGTCACCTTCCGTAGACGCCTGTGTCTTCACAATATGCGAAGCACCTATTAATTGGTTCTTACCTGCTACCAAAGACGTAACAATACATAAGGAATGAAGTGTCTCTGTCCCACGTCTAAATCATGTGGAAAAAACAGGCTTTTTGAATAGTCTTCGACTCTTCCTTTAGAAAAACAGAACCCTTATGAACAGAATTATGACCGGTCGACACATTATGTCCAGTCCTCTTAATACCATTTTGCACGCTGTCCTTTTAGTTGCCCTCTTTTGGGGATTCGCTGCACCCAACGTCCAGGCCCAACAGGTGCGGGATGTTAGTTTTAATGAAGCTGTCCAAATTGCCCTAGAGCGCAACGTGACGATTCTTCGAGCAAAAAACAATCTCGATCTACAAGAATTGACCGTAAAATCCGAGAAAATGGATTTCCTGCCGAACTTCAACATGTCCTCGGGAGCTAACAGAAATTATGGTCTTCAATTTGACCAGACGACCGGAAGGCTCGTAAATGCATCCAACGACGGATTTAATTTGTCCGCCAGTTCAAGCATAAGCTTGTTTGCAGGTTTTTCAAACGTCGCGACCTTGGCCGGTGCTCGTGCAACACTTGAAGCCCAAGAATTTTCATACGAAAGAACACGTCAGACCGTTGTGTTCAACGTAATCTCCAACTACTTGAATGTCATCCTTGCGGAAGAAACCATTCAAATTCGCCAAGAAGATGTAGAATCCCAGACTAAACTTCTTGAACAAATCGAAGAATTCGTACGGGTAGGTACCCGCGCTATTTCAGATTCGTACAATCAGCAAGCTACTTTAGCAAACGCTGAAGCCCAGCTTTTGAATGCTGAATCCAACTATCAAGTCAGCAAAACCCGTCTGATCCAGGTTCTTCATCTTGATCCACTTTCGGATTACAATTTTCTTGCTCCGGATGCGGCTGAACTATCTGTTAAAACGCGCACCTACGTCCCTCAGGATTTGTTGCTTGCCGCTTTTGAGCGCCGAGCAGATCTTCGAGCACAGGAATTTTCGATCGAAGCTGCCGAGCAGAGCATTCGATCTGCAAAATCGGGATCATTGCCTACGTTAAGTATGTCGACCAGCGCCAGTTCTAGCTATTCGTCCAACGGTCAAAGTAACTTCAACGACCAGTTAGACAACAATCGGAGCGAACGAGTCGGTATCAACCTGTCCATTCCAATTTTCAACCGGTTCAATACTAAACGAAATATTGAAGCGTCAAAAGTGCAGTATGCTAACGCCCGACTTGATTTAGAAAACCTTCAACAGAATGTGGCCATCGAAGTGCGCCAGGCATATCTCGATTACCAAACTGCCGTTAAAAGACTGGAAGTAACTCAAAAAGGATTACAAGCCTCAGATCAAGCCCTGCAAGTTGAGCAAGAGCGCTACAATGTCGGAGCTTCGACTTTGGTTGAATTAACTCAAGCTCGCTCCCGATTTGTTGATTCTGCAAGCCAGCGCGCTCAAGCAGTCTTCCAATTCCATTTTCAACACCGAGTAATAGAATATTATCTCGGTACTCTTGACCCCGGACAACCCCTGTTTAACTAATCCCTAGGGTCCAACCTGTTTTATCCCACACAACGTATTCCCCATGGCGAAGAAGAAAAAGAACGCTACCAAACGCATCTTATTTATTGTTGGTGCCTTAATCATCCTTATTGTAGTTGTTGGCGTCACAGTTAAGGCAACTGGCATATTAGGCTCCTCCGACAAAACTGTCGAAGTTGAAATTGGAAGTGTTGAGATTCGGACTGTCACTCAAGTTGTTACGGCCTCCGGCAAAATTCAACCAGAAATCCAGGTTAAAATCAGCCCTGATGTTTCTGGAGAAATTGTTGCTTTGCCCATCGCCGAAGGCGACAAAGTCAAACGCGGACAACTCTTGGCCCGCATAAAGCCCGATTTTTACCAGGCTCAAGTAGATCAAGCTGACGCGTCTGTTTTGCAGGCCAAGGCCGCTGAAGCTCAGCGAAGAGCTGATATGCTTCAGGCTGATTCTGATCACAAACGCCAAACAGCCCTATACAATTCGGGAGCCATTTCAATTTCGGCATTTGAAACGTCTGAAAACCGCTTTGAAGCCGCAAAGTCCTCTCTTGAGTCCGCCGAATACAATGTCCTGATTGCTGCTGCTAGACTTAAAGAGTCCAAGGAGAATTTGTCGAAAACCTCGATTTACGCTCCAATTGATGGTACTATTTCTGTATTGAATGTGGAGTTGGGAGAACGCGTAGTCGGAACGACCCAAATGACGGGGACGGAGATGATGCGAGTGGCCAAATTGGATTTGATGGAACTTGAAGTGGACGTGAACGAGAATGATGTTGTCAACGTAGCTGTTGGCGACACGGCGTCCGTAGATGTTGATGCGTATCCAAGCCGCCTGTTTAAAGGTGTGGTCACAGAGATTGCAAATTCAGCTAGGGTGCAGGGACAGGGAACGCAAGAACAGATCACCAACTTCCTGGTCAAAATTCGAATTTTGGATCCCCATAACATGTCTTTTGACAAATCCGGTGCAGATGACATCGTTAACAACAACGAGGTACCGGTTTCATCAACGTTAATGCCCAATTTTCGTCCAGGAATGAGCGGCACGGTAGATGTCTTTACTCACACTGTTACTGGGGCCACTGCTGTTCCGATTCAGGCGGTGACCGTTCGCGACTTTACTAAGTTGAAAAAAGCTCAGGGAGGCACGGCAGACGATTCGACCAGAACAGCTAAAATAGGAGATGAAGACCTTCGCCGGGTCGTTTTTATCCTGGAGGATGGCAAAGCCAAAATGGTCGAAGTTGAAACTGGTATCTCAGACGCTACCCACTACGTGATAATTTCAGGGGTTAGCGTTGGGGACAAGGTGGTTCTTGGGCCATATCGTGTCATTTCCGCCACCTTGAAACCAAATGATGCAATAGTTGAACAGAAACGACCGAGCTTCGCAACAGAGAGATAGTTAGCTGACTTTATAAGGTGGATAATATGAAAAATACGAGTCAGCGTGAGCCCATTATTGAGCTCAAAGAAGTTAAGAAAATCTACAAGATGGGTACGCAGACGGTTAGAGCTCTGGACGGTGCGACTATCCAGATTTTCCCAAACGAATACGTAGCCATAATGGGCCCATCAGGGTCTGGCAAATCGACAATGATGAATATCATTGGTGCCCTTGATGTCCCAACTAGTGGGACCTACATCCTTAACGGCCAGGATGTAAGTGATATGAATGATGATGAGCTTGCAGCTGCGCGAAATCGCGAAATCGGTTTTGTCTTTCAAACGTTCAACTTGCTTCCTCGCATGGATTGCCTTTCAAACGTGGAGCTGCCCCTCATTTACGCGGGAATCTCAAAGTCCAAACGAATTGAAATGGCAACAAAAGCCTTGGTCAACGTTGGACTTGGTGATCGCATGGATCACAAACCTAACGAACTTTCTGGGGGACAACGCCAGCGCGTTGCAGTGGCAAGGGCACTAGTGAACGATCCCTCGATTCTTCTTGCCGATGAACCAACGGGAAATTTGGACTCTAAAACAGGCAATGAAATTATGGTTTTGTTTGAGGCTCTTCATGCAGCCGGTAACACCATTTTATTGGTTACCCACGAAGAAGAAGTCGCTCAACATGCTCGGCGAATTATTCGCCTTCGCGACGGCAAAATCGAAACGGATGTAGTTGTTCCAAATCCAACTCTTGCGAAAGTTATGGCCGACTCCTAAAGAGTGCAGGTAGTAGCTATCTAAGCACCCTATAAAGCGCAGCTATACGGCTTTGAGGTTCGAACGAACGTGATTTGGCCTTCGCTTCGCTTGATTATTACGAGTTGAAACGGCAACGACAAGGCCTGTAGGGTCAGGCAATCTTGGCCAGGGGTTGCGAACTCGTAGTTGACGGTTATGTGATCACCTGTTTTTTCAATCGATTTTACTTCTACCACGTATCCGCCAGATTCGGTTGGTACGGCGATCAAGCCCACCATCACTTGGGTGAAGTCGACCTCCGGAATTGGACCCAACGGCCTAATTTTGGCCAGCATTTCTTGAAGTGATGATTCGTCCTTCAAGATCACTTCCAGTGTATCCCGAACAGAGCCATTTTGACCCATTCCAAGGGTTTCAAAGTACAACACCTCATCCGGACTAGTGTCAGCCACAGGTTGGCTTTCGCATCCAGAAATAAGAAGTGTGCCAACTAAAAGGCTTGTGAATATTCGAATCATAGTAATTATTTCGTGCATCTTGGCAGTGGGAATATAGTATTGAGGCCCTTCAATAAATGACATTTGACTTGAATCCGTACATCGAATCCTTCTTGCCTCTTTTTGTGGCAGTGAACCTTCCAGGCATCCTACCCATTTTTATGAGTATGACGGACGGGATGACCGTGAAAGCCCGCAGAAAGCTTGTTATCCAGGCTTCTTCGACTGCATTTGCCGTTGCTGTTTTGATTTTGTTTGCCGGCGAAATCATTTTTAGCGCTTTAGGCATTACGGTGAACGATTTGAGAGTGGGAGGTGGACTAATTTTATTGATTTTATCCGTGACCGATCTCATTTTTGGCGACTATCGTCAAAGGGGAACTGTCGAGGACGAGAATACAGAATCAAGTATTGGAATCGTTCCTATTGGGATTCCATTGATTATTGGCCCGGCCGCTATTACTACGATCATCGTAAGTCAACAAAGTTTCGGTTACATGCCGAGTCTAGTTTCACTTTTGCTCAATTTGAGCCTAGTGACCATCGGTTTCATGATTGGGCCCCCTTTGATTGAAAAACTTGGGTCCGGTCCTGCCAAGCCAGTCGCAAAAATTACAAGTCTGTTTCTTGCCGCCATCGCTGTAGCCATGATCCGAGTCGGAATCGTTGGAATGTTATAGGCTATTTGTCTTCTTTCAGACTGGCTTTCATTTGAGCCACAGTATCTCGTAATTCTGCGGCCCGTTCGAAGTCCAGATTCGAAGCAGCTTCCATCATTTCGGTCTTCATTTGTTTGATCATGTCCCGCTTCTGATCGTTAGTCAGATATTTCATTAGCGGATCGGCAACAGCTTTTAATTGATCAGGCCCGTCATAGTAATGAGAAGATGGACCGCCCGCTTCATGACGCTCGTCCGCGATGGCCGTACCCTCGCGAATTTGGTCGATCGATTTTTTGACCGTGACCGGGGTAATACCATGCTCGATGTTGTACGCCTCCTGTATTTCTCGCCGACGCGCAGTCTCTTCCATCATCCGAGCCATAGAGCCGGTAATTTTGTCGGCATACAGTATAACTTTGCTTCGAACATTTCGGGCGGCGCGGCCGGCAGTCTGAATCAGCGATTTATCAGAGCGAAGAAATCCTTCCTTATCGGCGTCAAGAATCGCTACAAGGGATACTTCCGGGAGATCAAGACCTTCCCTAAGCAAGTTGACACCTATGAGCACATCAAAAGTGCCTAGCCTCAGTCCGCGAAGAATTTCAACCCTTTCGAGCGTAACGATATCGGAATGAAGGTAGCGGACCTTGATTCCGTACCCGTCTAGGTAGTCGGCGAGGTCTTCCGACATTCGTTTAGTCAAAGTGGTCACTAAAACACGCTCGTTCCGCTCTGTGACGATCTGGATTTCCTCTAACAGATCATCAATCTGATTTTTACTTGGCCGGACAACCACTTCTGGGTCAGGAATTCCCGTTGGCCGAATAACTTGCTCAATAAAAACACCGCCTGTCAATTCCAATTCGTAATCGCCTGGAGTAGCGCTGATATACATGACTTGATGCTGCTTTTCTTCAAACTCTTCAAAGGTCATGGGTCGGTTGTCGAGAGCCGAAGGAAGCCGGAAGCCATGTTCAACTAAGTTGAGCTTGCGTGATCGATCCCCATTATACATAGCCCGTACCTGGGAAACGGAAACGTGACTTTCATCAATAACCATCAGAAAATCATCCGGAAAGTAATCCAAAAGACATTTCGGACGCTCTCCGGGGGCGGAACCCGTTAAATGCCGAGAATAGTTTTCGACTCCAGAACAATATCCAACTTCTCGCAGCATCTCAATATCGAACATCGTTCGTTGCTCGAGACGGTGCGCTTCCAGCATCTTCCCGTTTTCTTGTAGAACGGCAAGGCGCCAACGCAACTCTTCTTCGATCGTGGCAATGGCCTTGGCTATCTGGTCTTTTGGCGTAACAAAAATCTTGGCGGGGTAGATTGTCAGGTATCGATCTTCGGCGATTTCTCGTCCGGTCAAAGGCTCAAAAATGCTGATTTTTTCGACTTCATCGCCCCAAAATTCAATCCTATAGGCCTCTGTCTCCGAGTAAGCCGGGAAAATTTCAACTACGTCGCCCCGAACCCGAAATGCGCCTGGAATAAACTCGACATCGTTGCGGGAGTAAAAAATATTGGATAATCCATGTAGCAACTCGTTGCGCTGCACCGTGTCGCCAACTTTGAGCTGTACAATTTGCTTCCGGTATTCGTCTGGCGATCCAAGGCCGTATATGCACGAAACGCTTGCTACAACAATCACATCCTTTCGTCCGGAAACGAGGGCGCTAGTTGCCTTAAGTCGTAGTCGATCTATTTGATCATTGACCGACATATCCTTTTCGATGTACGTGTCGGAATGCACGATATAGGCTTCCGGTTGGTAGTAATCGTAATAGGAGATAAAAAACTCAACAGCGTTATTTGGGAAAAAGTGTTTAAGCTCTGCATAAAGCTGCGCCGCCAACGTCTTGTTGTGGCTTAAGACCAAGGTTGGTCGGCCTGCTTGGGCAATGACGTTGGAGACCGTAAACGTTTTACCCGTTCCAGTCGCGCCAAGGAGAACTTGGTGCCTTTCCCCCCTGTTCAGGCCCTCCAATAGTTCTTGAATTGCTCGCGGCTGATCCCCAGTAGGTTGAAATTCAGAGACCACCTGAAACGGCTGCTCTGTACTTAACAATTGAGAATGAGGAGATTGTTCTGCTGGAATCAACGGATTAAAGGTGTGCCATTTGAGGAAAAAGTCGTAAAATGAAGTTCGGATTGGTCCTAGGAAACGAAGAAAGACGTGATCCGTACTGTTCTGAAACATGTACCCATCCATCTGTCGATGGTTCGACGGATTACCCCTGAGAGTTCCCCCTTATGATGAAGATAGCACCAGCCCTGTGTCTACTGTTTCTCTTAGCCGCCTGTTCGGCGCAGGACGAATCTGCAGCACAATCGGAAGGCATGACGGTAGAAGATTTTGAGCCTCGTTCTACTCTTGTGGTCGAAGAACATCCAATTACTCGCGCCAAATTTCCATTTGTTGACGTACACAGCCACTGGTTTCGGGCTCCTGAAATGACCCAGGGTGCCGTTGACACGTTGATCATGGAAATGGATGGAATGAACATGGGTGCATTGGTCAATCTTTCAGGAGGTTGGGGAGAAAACCTAGCTGGAGCCGTCTCCAATATGGAGAAAAAATATCCGAACCGAATCGTAACGTTCGCCAACGTTGATTTTGACAGCGTTGGAGCGCCCAATTGGACTGAAAATGCAGTTGCCCAACTTAGAGCCGATGTAGCTTCCGGTGCCCGTGGATTAAAAGTCTACAAAAATCTCGGTATGGATGTGATGGACGTGGATGGCAATCGAGTTGCGGTAAACGACACCCGCTTAGATCCCATTTGGGCTCTATGTGGTGAACTGGGTATTCCAGTTCTTATCCACTCGGCCGATCCCGCCAATTTCTGGCAGCCCAAAGATAAGTTCAATGAAAAATGGCTCGAGTTAGAACTTAATCCGCGCCGGCTCCGTGCTCCAGAAACGAATCCTTCGTTTCAGTCCATTATGGATGAGCAGTACAGCATCATTGAGAAACACACTCAGACCACGTTTATCAGCGCACATATGAGCTGGATCGGAAACGATTTAGGGAAAATGGGTGGACTATTGGATAAATACCCCAACATGTACAGTGAAATTGCGGCTGTCATTTATGAGTTCGGACGTCAGCCTATTGCAGGCCGGGCGTTTTTGACCAAATACAAAGACCGCATCCTGTTTGGAAAAGACACATACAGAGTGAGCGAGTTCGACACGTATTTCCGCACCCTCGAAACGGCGGACGAGTACTTCCCTTATTACAGGAAATACCATGCTCAGTGGAGGATGTACGGAATGAATCTTCCGGATGATGTACTGAAGGCGGTCTACTACGAAAATGCACTCCGCATCATTCCGGGCCTAGATGCTTCTGTCTTTACTAATTAAGACGTCCAGCATTGGCTAGAAAGAAAGTTTGAGAAAAAAGGGGGATCGACTTCGTCGATCCCCCTTTTTGTTATCTAAATTCAACCTTAAACCCAACGGATGGCAGAAAGGGTAATTGATCTACCCGCTTAAAGGTAAACAGGTCGTAATAAAACAGATTGTTACGGTTAAACAGATTCACTGCCCCCGCTCTCATGGTGACTACATAGCGACCTTTTTCGACCCGGCGCTCCAACCACACGTCAACCCTAGAGTAGGCTGGTTGACGACCAGAATAAGGGTTTGAGTACAAAATTCTGTCAATTCCTGCTTCCTTCGTCACGTCGACACCCGGTGTAAGTAGGTACCACACATCAAAACCGCCAGACTGGGTGAACGGAAGGCCAGATCCATATTGAAACTGGACGGTCATCCCAACTTCACCTTTTTGAGCATGAAGGAGGGCGTTTAGCTGATGACGGCGATCGTGCGATGGATTATAGGTGTACGATGCCGTTTCATATTCAACCTTGGAATATGCATAACTAACGTATCCATCAAATACAGACTCGAACCAAAACGGTCGGTTTTCTACGTTTAGTCGAGCATCAAATCCGAAGGCTGTCCCCTTTGCAGCCTGCTGAGTGGTCGTAAACTTCGGAAACGGGCTAAAAATGGGTACGGACAAGTTATCGTAGGACTTGTAATACCCTTCAAGTGCCGCATTCATCCATGGAAAAAGCTTCACGTTCCAACCCAAAATGGCATGTTGGGCCTCTGTAGCTTTGGCGTTTTCCGGGGTTGTGACCCAGGCATAAAAAATATTCCCCAGATCACGTTCGTCAGAGAGGCCGGAAATGGCTTGATGAAAGATCCCCCAAGAGGCATTGATTTGGTGCCGTCCGGTCCGCCCCATTGGCCAATACGACATTCTAAATCGGGGCTCGATCCAATTCTGTGACCGCTCCGGTAAGGTGTAGACATGCACACCCGGGTTTACGCTGACATTGCCCCCGGCCAATTCGAATGTACTCTCGGCATAGGAGCTGATCTCTTGTAGCTCGTCTTTCGTGGAGGTTAATTCAGTAAATAAATCATCCAATAGAAGGGAAAATTTAGTGTTGCGATAGGTCGACCCCACCGACACGTCTGCGCCTTTTAACTGATAGGTAAGCCTCGTTTTCACGTCGATACTTTCGAGGGTGGACCGGCGCTCGACATCGTCCTCAGGACCGAATTCATTGGTCATTTGAGACGAACCTGCGGTTACAACGGCTACAAGTGGAATTCGATTTGAGCGGTACGTGTAGGTACCTCCGAAAACGCGATTTGTCCATGCGACTTCGGTGCTATCTGTGATTTCAGAAGCTTCTGTTTCGCCAAAAACACTCTTTTTGGTGCCGGCTATATCGCCTCGATCCTCTGAATCCAAAGCGGTAAATGAAATGGAGTGACTTGAACCCAGCAGCGCGTGTATTTTCCCAAATCGGTCACCAAAACGATACGGCATCTTTTGGCCCACCAAGGAGGGAAACAGTTCTTCAATTAATGACTGGCGGACGGAGGCAATCATTGAAACACGTCCCTTGACCAGTGGTCCCTCGATGGTGGCGGAGCTTAAAAATGGAGCAAGGGCCAGCGAACCGGCCAAATTTTGTTTATTCCCGTTGCGTGCGTGCACGTCCAACATGGACGATACTCTGGTCCCGTATTGCGCACTAAATCCACCGGTATAAAAGTCGGCCCGGTCGACCAGTTCTTCAGGGAACGCAGAAAAAACACTTAAAATGTGGAATGGCATGTAGACCGGAATACCGTCTAGGAACGCCATATTCTGGTCAACGGCGCCACCCCGAACAAACAGTTGCCCACCCCGATCTCCTTGTACCACAACGCCTGGGACGGTCTGGAGATACGCTGCAAGATCGCCTGACACTCCTGGAACCGGCACACGTCGTATTTCAGCTGGAACGACGGATTCCAGCCCGGCAATTACCGTTGTGACGCCTCCCTCCTTCTCCGCCTCAACAACCAACTCTCCGATCTCAGCTGTTTTGGGCAAAAGAACAAAGGATCGTTCGATCAATTCACCCGCAGAAAAAGTCATGTTTTCCCGAACATCACTAAATCCAATAAAGGAAACTCTTAACTCATACGTCCCCGGCCGAATGCGATTTAGAATGAAATAACCGTCCCCATCGGTCGCCGTGCCCAAAACAAGCCGGTCAGACTGAAAAAGAGCCACGGTGGTCCCCTGAAGGGGTTGCTCAGAAGATGCGTCCGTTACAAAACCGCGAATCAAAGCCTGCTGCGCCAGAGCCGACTCGGGCAATACCAGCATAAAAGTAAGTAGAACTACGTAGTAAAAACGATTCATGGGCGGCGGTTAAAGCCAATCGGCGAATTGGGCAAGGTCAAAAAATGGGCGTCGGTGTAGAATACGATTCTACTTTGACTTGCGGAATCTACCTGCCTTCAATCTTCCGTTTCCAACACCTTTTGCCAGTTGTCGGATTTTTGAATCCAGTTGCCTTCAGCCCCTAATGAACGGAATTTACTCGCATCTAATCAGGCGCCGTGGCGCTCTTGCAACACGGCGACAACATCTGCCAATCTCAATTTCCTTGCTTGAAGCAGTACCAAAAGATGGTAGACTAGGTCGGCAGCTTCTTCAGAGAGCTGTTCATCCGTACCAACTACGCCTTCTAGAGCCGTTTCGAGGCCTTCTTCACCCACCTTCTGCGAAATTCGCTTCACTCCGGACTTGATCAACTGCATCGTATATGAAGCTTCATCGCCAGCTTCAATTCGCGCCTCTATTACATTCTCCAAATCAGATAAAAAGGAGATTGGAGATTTTTCATTTTCTTCTGCCCAACACGTGTCGGTGCCCGTATGACAAGTTGGGCCGACAGGAGAGGCCAATATTAGAAGTGTATCTCCATCACAATCTACCCGTATCTCTTTGGCGCGCAACACATTACCGGACGTCTCTCCCTTTTGCCAAATCCTGTTTTTTGAACGGCTGAAAAACGTGACCAATCCAGTGGAACGGGTCAGCGAAATGGCTTCCTCATTCATATATCCCAACATCAGCACATTCTTAGTGATTGAATCTTGGATTATAGCAGGAATTAACCCGTCGTCAGCGAATCGCAGAGATTGGCCAGTTTCGAATAGAGAAATCATAGTCTTACCGGAATGTCATGGGACTGAAGAAGTGATTTGAGTTTCGGAATTGCAACTTCATGAAAGTGGAAAATACTTGCCGCAAGCGCAGCATCGGCCGTATTCGTTCCGAAAAGATCCAGAAAATGCTGCATGTCTCCTGCCCCACCAGACGCTATAACCGGAATAGACGCTGCTTGGGAGATTTTTCGAGTGATTTCGAGGGCAAAACCGGATTTAGTGCCGTCATGATCCATGGAAGTCAAAAGAATCTCGCCCGCACCCAGGTGTTCGACCTCTTTTGCCCATTCGTCTGCCTTCTTTGCCGTCAGAAGTGTACCGCCATGAGAATGCACCATCCATTCACCATTCAGCAATCGAATATCTATCGCTACAACAACGCACTGACTTCCGAACTGAGCTGCCATTTCGCTAATTAATTGTGGGCTAGTTATGGCGGATGAGTTGACGGCCACTTTGTCCGCTCCGGCGGCTAGAAGAGCCCGAGCGTCTTCTACCGTTCTGACGCCTCCACCAACTGTAAATGGGATATTAATGACCTCTGCAATTCTACGAACTAGGTCAATAAGCGTCCCACGAGTTTCCAAAGTGGCTGCAATGTCCAAAAAAACAAGTTCGTCTGCGCCCTGCTGAACATACGCCTCCGCTAACTCGACGGGATCCCCAGCATCTTGGAGGTTCACAAAATTTACGCCCTTTACGGTGCGGCCATTCTTGATATCTAAGCAGGGTATGATTCGTTTGGTCAGCATGACTTTAAATTACGCACTCCAGAACGCTATATTCGTGACCTTGCAGCGAAATTTTTTGAACTATGTCGTACCGCGACGCAGCCTATGTCCCAACACGACGTAGCCTCCATTTCATTCAAAAAACATTGACATGATTCCAAAGTCATTGGTCGCAGCATCCTTAAAACCATTCATCCTCTCGGTACTAACTCGAGGGCCGATCTACGGATACGAAATAATTCAACGCGTGCATGGACTCACAGATGGGGATATTTCATGGACCACCAGCACGCTCTATCCTGTGCTCCACAAGCTTGAAAACGAGGAGTTGCTGGAGAGTTTTTGGGAAGAAGTAGACCAAGGGTACCGAGCAAAAAAACATATCGGATGTCCCCGTTTGTTTCCAACTCATTCGAAAGGCCTGAATAGAGGTGGATTCTGGTTATTGGCTTAAACTGAATCAATTCACCTGATGCGGCAGAGTCCATGTTCGACGCATGCGCGTGCATAAGTTGTGAAAGCGCAGGTAATGATGTTTCTCTGGTTAGCTTGACATACGTATAAAAAACAGACCATTTCTCCATGATTCTATTGTAGCTCACAAGTGGAAGAGTGGTCATGGATGCTACAAAATCGACGTGAATTGTTGAAATCACTCCCGGCATGGACGTTGAGGGAAAGTCGGAAGTAGAGGCAGGCATCAACGCAGACTTTCCGCCTATACCTTGGGTTTGCACTCGGAATATTTGATCTGACTGGTCATAGAATTTGTCGAAGCTCAGTTCGTCATTTATATACAGCCCAATAAACAGACAGGTTGACAGGGCCACAGCAAGACCGACAACATTTATCATGGATTGGGCAAATTGTCTTTTGAAGGAGCGGGTCGCGATGTACAAGTAGTGACCAATCATAGAAATTCCGAAAAGCACTTCACTCTTAAAATTTTGTTTTCTTTTGTTTCGACCGAATCGTACTGGTTCAAATGCAGATTCCAGCTCCACTTGGGTTCCCAGCGCCACTGTTGATTGGGAAAAAGCTTCTTTTTCGGTCAAGCCACCTAGCCTAGGTCTTTCAATTTCTTTCCGAAGATGGTCTTCTAATTCATCCAGATCATCGTCTAAAAAAGTGCGCCGCATCCGAAGCGCATGTCTCCATGACGCGATTGCCGGTTCAAGATCAAAAATAGAGTTCCGCATTTTTCCGACGGAGTTTTCGCAATTCCTATTACAGAGCAATTCTAGGTTCTAGTCCCCAAAGACGGGCCAAAATGGCATCGATCTGAAGCCACTGATCTCGTTCTGCTGCCAATTGTTCGGTCCCGCCAGAACTCAATCGGTAGTATTTTCGTCTTCGGCCTGCGTCAGTAAGAACCCAATACGACTCGATATATCCTTCGTCTTCCAATCTGTGGAGAACCGGATACAACGAGCCGTCTTTCCAAATGAGTTGGCCAAACAAATATTATCGCACACGTTGGATAATTTCGTACCCGCAGGAGTCTTCCTTCGCCAAAATTGACAACAGAATGGGGCGAACTGAAGCTCCAACTAGTTCTTTTGATATCATGGTGCTTTTTTTACATTGAAGTTCTTTGTACTGCGAGAGATATAACAAGAAGTTCTATGTAAGCGTTTCATCGCCTCATCATGTCCACAATTGAAAAAAATGGTCACTTTATTGGTTATCTAGCCAATCAGATTTTGTCGAGTGGTGTAGAAGGACTAGATTGCTCCGGGATGGCTTCTAACCTCCACGTTGCCTTTCATTTATTTGAAGCCTATTTAGACGTATACTGGCGCGAATTAAAACTTCTGCTGCTACCGCCACCAGCGCTGATTCAATTCGCAGACTGAACCTTTTTCTTAAAGAAACACCATGTATAAACGGTTCCACCGCTCGATTTTCTTGAATGTAGGACTGATGGTTTTATTGACTATTGCAACAGTCCCTGCAAATGGTCAGGATTGGATTAAGAGCATGCCTGGTTACGAGCAGTTTGAGAGTATGCGCCCGCAGATTCAAGGGTCAATCATATCGGGAAGCATCAATCCGACATGGGCTGATGACAGCGGTTCTTTTGAGTACACCTACAACGGGAAATTATTTAAGTACGACATCAAACAGAAAAAAACGATCGAGATCGAAGGCGAAGCTGCCCCCGCCGCGGGCAGAGGCCGAAGGGCTGGTGGCCCGGCCAGAGGCAGACAGTTTGATTCCGCGGAATCCACTGATGGAAAACTAAAGGCATTCTACCGTGACCAAAACATGTGGCTTAGCGATGTTGACGGTTCGAATGAAAAGGCACTTTCTACTGATGGCAACGAAAAAACGAGGATTAAAAACGGTACCGCGAGTTGGGTATACGGCGAAGAGCTCGGACAAAGAACTGCCATGTGGTGGTCCTCTACGAGCCAGAAAGTGGCCTATTTCAGATTTGATGACAGCGGAGTGCCCGATTATCAGCTCCAAATGGATCAAACCAAGATTCAAAGCTCTTTGGATATTGAAGCTTATCCTAAAGCAGGCGTTACAAATCCAATTGTAGATTTATTCGCCTACGATGTCGCTAGCGCCAAAACTGTAAAAATGGACATTCGAGATGGTAAACCAATGTCCGATGACGTTATAGGCCACTACACCTACAACGCTTCTTGGACTCCGGATGGAAAAGAGTTGCTTGTAAATCGGACGAATCGTTGGCAAAACATTCTGGAAATTGCTGCTTGCAGCGCAGAAACAGGAAAATGCCGCGTGGTGGTCCGAGAAGAGTGGCCAGAAAGTTGGGTCGATAATACGCCTACCATGCAATTTTTGGCTGATGGACAGCGATTTATCTGGGAATCAGAACGTACAGGATGGCTCAATTACTATTTGTACGATTTGAGTGGAACGTTATTGGCGACTTTAACCAATCATAACTTTGAAGTAGCCGGTATCACTAGCGTAGATGAAAAAGACAATGTGTTGTGGTATATGGCCCGTTCCGGGGACAACCCCATGAAAATGCAGCTCCATCGTGTTGGACTTGACGGTAAAGGCGACAAACGTATTACGAACCCGGCATTTAACCACACCATTAGAGCATCGCCAAATAACAAGTATTTCGTTGATGTGGCTCAGACACACGCAATCCCTCCTGTTTCTAGCTTAATAAATCAGTCAGGGAAGGTCTTGGCGGAATTGGCCACCAGCGATTTGACGAAATTCAGAGAATTGGGCTTACACAACGCCGAACTCTTTACGTTCAAAGCTGCCGATGGAGTGACTGACTTATACGGAATGCTTAGCAAACCATCAAATTTTGATCCTGCTAGAGAATATCCGCTCCTGATCAGCGTTTACGCGGGACCTAAAACCAACGGCGCACGCGAAACATTTAGCGCTAGCAGTTCATTATCGGAATATGGATTTTTGGTCGCCTCTCTCGATTCACGAAGTGCTGCTGGTCGCGGGAAACGATTCCTCGACGCCATTTACGAGAAATTGGGAACGGTCGAAATCGATGACCAGGCTGCAGGCGTCAAAGCGCTTCGCGAACGCCCTTATGTGGATGGTTCACGCGTTGGGATATATGGAACATCATACGGAGGATATGCCTCAGCCATGGCTTTGGTGAGATATCCCGACGTGTTTCAGGCAGCTTCTTCTTCTTCGCCTGTAACAGATTGGCGCCATTATGACACTATCTATACAGAGCGTTATATGAGAACACCTCAAACCAATACGGCTGGTTATGATGAGGGATCAGTAATGACTTATGTTGACGACCTTCAAGGCCGTTTAATGTTGTACTATGGAACGGCGGATAACAATGTACATCCATCAAATATGATGCAACTAATCGAGGCACTTCAAAACGCTGGAAAGAGTTTCGACGTTCAGGTTGGACCAGATAGAGGTCATTCTGGTATAAATCAGTACCGAATGATGGAGTTTTTCATCGATAATTTGGTGATTCGGCCTTCCGCAATGCTTTTACACAACTAAATTAGGCGTGCGGGAAAACAAACCCTTGTTTTCCCGCACCAGTTTTTTTTATTCAACCTTTAGTCTTCTGCCCGAATGGGAGCTATTGTTTGACAGAACGAGGGTATCGTCACGAAAAATTATGTCATAGAAGGCGGTGAGGCGGGTTACAAACGCTTTCGTCTTATATCTCAGGTCTTAAAACCTACCACTCTGAACTTGATTCGTCAAGCTGGCTTAAAACGGGGCATGTCCTGTTTAGACGTTGGATGTGGAGGAGGATCAGTTACTCTGGACTTAGCCCGACTCGTCGGCCCTAATGGCCGAGTCGTCGGAATGGATTTCGATGCTGTCAAGCTCGATTTAGCAAAACAACACGCAGCGGATAAGCACGTCGACAACGTGTTTTTTGTCGAGGCCGACGTAACTGAACTCGAGGATATTAATACCTACGACTTCGTTTACGCCCGGTTTTTACTCTCCAACCTAAAAGAGCCTGATGTTATGCTCGCCAAAATGGCAGCGGCATTAAAGGCTAAGGGTGTGTTGGTGATTGAAGATGTCGACTATAGGGGCCACTTCTCGTATCCACAAAATGATGCTTTTGATAGATATGTTGAACTATATCAACAGCTTGGAAGCAAACATGGAACCAATCCAAACATTGGATGCGAAATCCCTCTTATGATGGCGGATGCAGGCCTTATCGACGTGGAAATGTTGTTAGCCGACCTGGTTTTTGACAAAGGAGATGGCAAGACGACGAGCAAAATTACGCTTGACTCTATTGCCAAGGCCGTAATAAAAGATGGATTGGCCACTAAGGCTGAAATGACCCGTCTAGGCGAGGAGCTCGATAAGTTTGTAAAAAGTAAACGCACCTTAATGAGCATGCCCCGCATCTTTCAGGTATGGGGTACAAAGGTAAAAGTTAAGTAGATCTACTTCAGATCTCATTCAAACAAAGTCGCTTGTTTTGTACCAGTCTCCAGAGCGAGCAACATCCTCTTCCGGTGCAATCCTCCCCCATATCCCGTTAGCGACAACATCGGACCCAAGGGTGTCATTATTCGGTCCAAATACACAACGGTTGAGTCTTTGGTTGTGCTGGCCGCAAAGCCGGTAAATTTTTTGATCGCATCAGTGAATCCCGCCATTGATTCGTAACCAACGTCAAATGCCGTTCCCGTGACGCTATTCCCGTTTTTCATATTTCCCAAGGCTTTTCCAAGGCGCCTTGCTCGGCTATATGCATGAAAGGTCATTCCATAGTGTGACCTGAACCATCTTTCTAGTCCGCTCCGGTTCGATATTTAACACTCTTAAGTCTTGATCTCTCCATCGAAAGGCTGGGTCTTCGTCAACCTTACCAAGAAGCTCTTCCACCCAATTCGGAGCTGCATCAAGGTTCTCGAGGGGTTTACACCGCTTGCTCGGACGAAAACCGCCATCCAAAGCATCTTTTACCGTTTTAAAAAAGGTAACGTTTTCGGGTTTGGGTTTGGGTTTGCGGGCTGAACAGGTCGGACGGCAAAAAATACCAGTCGTATAAACCCCCGTAATAAATATACCTTCATACGAGGCATCGCTATTCGTAAACGCGCGAATCATTTCTGACTGCGAAGGAAGCTCAAGCATGTTTTACCAATCTTTCGAATGATTTCTATCAGAGAAAATCGTTCTTATCGGGCGATCTCGCCACCGCTAAATCAACATAGAACTCTAAATTATCCAACTGAATCAATCAGGCAGCGCCGCCCCTGACTTGGAATGGAGGGTTTCTTTCATGACCATACTGGAAATGATTCCTGATGTGGCAGTTAGTACTGCAATGGTACCGATGGCCCATTCTAGCCCGAATACATCTGAAAGGAACCCTGCAAGCAGCGCTCCAATAACATAACCACCGTCTCGCCAAAGTCGGTACACGCCAATCGAGGTGGCGCGCCAATTCGGGTGAACCACGTCTCCGATGGCCGCAAGAAGCGTTGGATAAACAAATGCAGTGCCAATACCCAACAGAATCATAGATGTGGCCAGTATCACGAACGAGTGCCCAGTCATGAGGAGGCCAATTCCAGCAGCTTGAATCAACATCCCTGAAACAATCAAAGGTTTTCGACCGATCCTGTCCGACCATACACCAGTTCCCAATTGTCCCAACCCCCAAATCGCAGGGTAAAGCGCTGCTAAAAGACCAATTTCCTTAAGTCCCAGCCCCAAACTAGCATAATAGATAGGAAAAAGGCCCCACACCATGCCGTCGTTGAGATTGTTCACGAGGCCGGCCTGACTCACCGAAAACAAATTCGGATTCTCCCAACTGGTCATGCGAAATATTCGGACGAAACTAGGCCTGCCAACAGGATCGGTTTCTTCGAATTGTCGTGCTTCTAACTCAGCATGACCCCTCGTTTCCTTTACGAAAAAGACGGTTAGAAACAAGCCTAACAGAGCAAAAGCGACACCCAAATAGAAGGGATGTGGTCTTATTGAATACGCAGCGGCAATGTAACCGGAGGCGAGGGCAGCAAGGGAAACGGCGACATATCCTGCCGACTCGTTGAGGCCCATCGCAAGGCCTCTTTGTTTGGGTCCTACGAGGTCAATTTTCATCACTACGGTACTCGACCAAGCGAGCCCTTGATTTATTCCCAACAAAAGATTTGCTGCAACAATCCAAGACCAAGACGGAGCCCACATAATCAACAATGGAACTGGAATCCCAACCAACCATCCTGCAATCAACACGTTTTTTCGACCAAATCGATCGGCCCAGGTGCCCGCGAAGAGGTTGGCGATAGCCTTTGCCAATCCGAAAGTGCCAATGAATGACAATATGGCCATTTTTGAGGCGATGCTGAATTCATCCTCAGCTAGAACCGGCAAAATGGCCCGCTCTAGACCCACCATCGCCCCCACAAAGGCATTCACCACAACCAGAAGCGAAAATTGCTGCCAGTTTTCTGATAGTCCGAGTTTTATTTCTGGAGGCACTCTTCTGGATGAATTATTTGATCGGAACTACGAGCATTCGCTCACTTTCGGCTACCATATTACGAACAAACAGGATGATAGACCCGTCCTTGGAGAATCAAGAACGGTGGACTAAAAACTTCATGTCTCTTCAAAAATCCTTATCTCAGTAAGCAACCATCTGACCTGGGCAGGTCACATATAAAAGGTATATTAGGGACTCGCACGACTGTTTGAAGTAATTTAAAACAGTTACTTTCTGGAGTGCGGGTGCTTGCTCGCCGCACATCACCTGCCTTTATACATCCTCTGATTTGGGAAAAACATATGACTAGATTTGGAAGCCCCTTTCAAAATGGAACCCTGAGTTCATTGATTTTGGGAATCGGACTAGTCTTAGCAATGAGTTATTTTTATCTCGCATCTCCTGTCAAGAAGCCTGTGTTCTTGGTTCTGATTATTCTTGCTATTCTATCAACAATCGGATCGTACTACCGGTACCAAAACCTCAGACGTCAGAGCAGAAACAAATTTCCCAATGGCGCTGATTAACTAAGAGAACGATGTCTTGTCGGAATGCCTAACAAAGTATATTCCTGAGGCCTCCGACCGGACGATGCGTGCAAAGCTGCGTTGAGATGGTCAACGTGTTTTTGGCGATTGTTACGAAATGGGTCACAGAGAACGGCACGACATCCTGATCCATTTGATAGGCATGGATTTCGCAGAGAAACGCGTCCCGTTCAAATTCGCTGCATTGGTTTCCAAGTAATTCAGAAACCGTTGTGATGACTCCAAAATTACGGTTGAAATACTCTGCTTTTTCTTCTAGGCCAAAAAAACCACTCCCTTCGTCTGCTTGGTCTTTTTGTTTGCCCCTTTCAAACAAGTTTGACGGGTCTAAACAAAAAAACCCACTCACTGCATGAGTGAGTGGGTTTTTTCTTGCGGAGGAGGAGGGATTCGAACCCTCGGTACCCTATAAAAGGTACGCAGGTTTAGCAAACCTGTGGTTTCAGCCACTCACCCACCCCTCCGGGGCCGATGCTGAATGAATTGACGCCTAGGCGTTTTTTTCAGGCAAGACTTAAAAATACGCAGATTGCGGTCCTGCGTCAACGAAGAGAACATCAATTTATTCAGTAGCTCTGAATCTTATGCCAAATGTATGGTTTTCTCCGCTAATTAAAGGCCGCTAAAGGTGTGAACAGCACCGTACGAGTCGCTCAAAAGCCGATTTGAGAATGAAACGATTACAGCGCGAATGCCAGCACACGGCTTGGACCACCGCTGGCCCCCGCGATTTTGGGTACTCCGACCATAACCGTTGCCCCTGAAACCGGCAATTCACTCAAATTGGCCACACTTTCAATCCCCCACCTGTTGCTAGGCAGCCACTGGAAATGAGCTGCAAAATCTGGTGACGGCCCGAAGTCCAAACTCAAGGTGTCGGACATGATGCCGACGACATCCTTTTCTTCCATCATGTAGTCAATCGCCTCTAGGTGGAAACCTGGAAAATGCATAACTCCAGCGTCATCGGCATTCCTGAAACGAGTCCCGTCCATTACGTATGCATCCCAACCACTATTCATAGCCACAATCGCTCCGGCCGGAAGTGGGCCGTACACCGATTCCCATGCCTTAATGTCGTCGGGAGTAACTTGAGCATCTGCATTTTCAGTCGCTCTAGCCCTAATGTCTATCACAGCGAGTGCCCCGACCAATTTGGACACGGGTATGGTGTCGGCCGTCTGGGATCCATCAAAATGAAATGGAGCATCCATATGAGTTCCTGTATGCTCATTTATGGTCCACTGATTCAGATTGAAACCCGACTCAGCAGCTGAATACAGGGACTCTATTTTGAGTTGGGATGGTCCGAAATAGGTCGGAAAATCTTCTCTGAGAGTGTGAGTAAGGTCTACGATGCGGTTATAGTTTATGGTCTTCGAAACAGGTGACTCCGTAACGTTCACACCAGTACAACCAGCCAAAGCCCCGGCCGCGGTCACCATTGAAGCGCTCTTTAAAAACGATCGGCGGCTAAGGGATCTGACTATCTGTTCGTGGCAAGCGGGTACACACATAGCGGTTTGGGATTAGGTGAAAAGCGATCTCTATTAAGAATAGACAGGTGTTAGCCAGTCCATATATTTTTCAACTTTTCCGGTCACCACTTTTTGGTAGTGATTCAGCAAGCTTTGCGCAATGGGACCCGCATTGCCGTCCCCAACCAGTCGGTGATCAATTTTTCCAATAGCGGCAACACCCACTCCTGTTCCGCAGAAAAATGCTTCGTCTGCGAGATACAGCTCAGATCGGTCGATGCTACGCTCTACGACTTCGAGGCCAAGGTCTTCTCGGCCAAATTGAATGATCGATTTACGGGTAATGCCTTCCAACACGTTGTCGGTAATTGGCGGCGTGATAAGTACACCATCGCGAACCATAAACAAATTGGCTGCACTTGCCTCGGAAACGTGGCCGTCCTGCGTTAATACCAACGCTTCATCGAATCCGTTCATCACGGCCTCCGTTTTTGCCAAGGCGCTGTTGATGTACGTTCCGGAGATTTTACCGCGAGCAGGAATCGCATTATCATCGACCCGCCGCCAAGAACTGAAGCCCACGCTCAGGGCACCTTCCTTTTTGATGTAATGGCCCACTGGCTGACTGTAAATGGCAATTTTGTCGGTAGAGTCGTGTAGTTGAACGCGGAAAACGCCATCGTCTTTATAAATGATGGGCCGAATATATACGTTCTGACGCCAGCTTTCCTTTCGCAACAGGTCGGTCGTAATACCTATAAGTTCTGCATTGGAGTGTCCAATATCACTCATCAGAAACTTAGCGCTATTTAAAAGCCTTTTGTAATGCTCGCCTGCTCTAAATATGTAAAGCTGCTCCCGTTCCTCGTTCCAAAACGCCCGAATTCCGGCAAAACAGCCTATTCCATAATGAAAAGTAGTACAAGTAACACTAACGTGGGCATCGGCAATGGGCACGATGGCCCCGTCATGAAAGGCAAATTTGGTCATTACAGTGTGGTTTATTTTAGATATTCTGGATCAACCGGGACTTTCATTCCCGTGGCCATCCCGTTTGTTTGATGGGCCATTCCAATAAGGGCCATTAGTTCTTCGTACTGCCCAGCCGTCATTCCCTTTGCGACCGCATTAGCGGTGTGTGAATGAATACAGTAATCGCAGTTGTTAGCTACTGATACTGCAATATAGATCAATTCTTTAACCAAAGGATCTAACTCTCCTGGGGCAAAAACTTCTTTGATATCATTCCAAACCCGTTTTAAAGATGTCGGATGATTCGCCAAGGCCTTCCAAAAGTTATTGATGAAGTCCGTCTTCCGGACCGCCCTTATATCATCAAAAATCGCACGGACTTCGGGCGAGGCATCCTCGTATTCAATTAAGTTTACTGTGGCCACGTTTAATATTCCCCAGAATTCATGTGATGGACAGACCTTTCGCTCTTAGTGTACAACAAAATCAAAAATTATGCCCTCTTCATTAACACGAAGCACTGTTTTAAAAATCCAACGAACAATAGCCGATACCGGAAGCACGACTTACACCGGTGTTGAGAAATGAAATATGGTCTTATCGTCCTCGTAATGGCCGTTTTTGGCATGGGCGAATACGCATTTGTTGAATACCACCCATTGCAACCCCATCAAAGGGTTTACAAGTTTCAAAAGCTTCCCATCGTGAAGCAAATTGTTCTACATCAGGAAGAAGAGCTAGTAAGAAAAGCAATTGAAGGATCCGAGGATGGATCGTTACCAATTAGTTATGGCGGTGAAAGGATTTCTTGGACGCTGGTAGGGGAGTGGAAACAAGCCCGGAAAAAGGGGATCAAGCTGCGAAAATGGGCGGTGAGACATCTCAGAGAGATAAAAAAAGCTAAAAGTAATCTTCCAAGGATGATAGAACAGGCCGAAGGTGATGACCCTTCTGCCGCTGCCCAAATATTTTGGACCGCCAAAATGTTAGGCGATGCTGAGTTAAAAGAGAAGGCTGTTTCCCTTCTAAGGGATCATCCAACGCCCATCGAGAAATTTTACTATCAACTGTTCACGTCCGCTCCCGACAACTCGAGAAATGGAGTTGATTCGGCCTTAATGCACACACGAGTTGCCATCGAAAACTTGCGGAGCCCCTTTGCATCAGACGCGTAGTTTAAGCTACAGACCGCGCAGAACGCCAACTCAATAACATTGCTTCAGCAAAACGCTGCCAGGGGAAACAGGAAACGAATTGGATGATCGAGCAACTAAAGTCTGAAGGACTACTGAAATAAGACCAAGACTATATCAACCCGCTTCCATGGCGTCGGCGCCAGACGTGATCTCGATAAGTTCGGTTGTAATGGCGTCCTGACGGGCGCGATTGTATTTCAACTTCAGTTCCTTGAGCAGGTCTCCGGCATTGGTTGTCGCGTTGTCCATGGCCACCATGCGAGCGCCCTGTTCGGAAGCATTAGATTCTAGCAAAGCACGCCAGATCTGATAATTCAAGAACCGTGGGACCAGAATGTCCAAGATTTGGTCAACGCCTGGTTCGAAAATGGGATCATCCACATATTTCCCCGAGTCTTCCGACGTATCCGTCGTATCTGATTCCATGACGGGGGTCAAAAACCGCTCCGATGGAATTGGAATGAACGGTTCCATGATCCGGTTTTGGGAAATCGTGTTCTTAAATTCGTTGTAGACAACAAATACTTCGTCCCATTTGCCTTCCAAAAATCCGTCTTCGGCCACTGATGCAACTTCATCTGCGGTCGTAAAGGAAAGCTTATCGAACACACCTCGAAAATCGCCAACCAATTGATAACCGCGCCGCTTGAAGTGGTCGTGACCTTTACGACCAACACACACTAAAAATAAGCGTCCACTATCACGGTGTGCTGCATATTTTTCGTTGATCGCCTGTTCAGCTAGCTTTGTAACATTGGAGTTGAAGGCTCCCGCCAATCCACGATCGGCAGTGATAATCACCAACAATACCTTATCTGGCGACTCACGCGGTTTAAACAGCGGATGAAGCGAGGTATCTATGTGGGATTTTAGCCGCGTAATGATCTCAGATATCTTGAACGAATACGGTCTAGTCGCAAATATATTCTCTTGAGCACGACGCAGTTTAGCGGCCGCAACCATTTTCATGGCCCGGGTTAGCTGCTGCGTGTTACCTACCGAGGTGATTCGGCTTCGTAAGTCTCGAAGGCTTGCCATAGTCTCAGGTGGATTGCGCTGTGATTAGAGTCCGAAAAGGATCGACTAATAAATGAGTTAATCTTGTGTGGCGAACAGTTCGACTAGTTCTTTGGCTTCTTTCGTAAACGTTTCCGTCAACTCATCCGAAACAACCCCAGAAGAAACGATAGAGCCCAAAGCTTCCGGATGTTTCATCTTGATGCGGTCAATGAAGTCTTTTTCGAACTGTTTTACTTTTTTGGTAGGTACTGCGTCGATCAATCCCTTCCCAGCCACAAAAATAATGGCAACTTGTTCTTCAACCGGCATCGGTACGAACTGCCCCTGTTTCAACACTTCAACCAGTTTCTCACCACGCGTTAGCTGACGCTGGGTTGCTGCATCAAGATCAGATCCGAACTTTGAAAAGGCTTCTAGTTCACGATACTGGGCAAGGTCAAGGCGAAGTGTACCAGACACTTTTTTCATCCCCTTGATCTGAGCATTACCACCAACACGAGATACCGAGATACCTACGTTAATGGCAGGCCGAACTCCAGCATTAAATAGACTTGATTCCAAGTAAATCTGACCATCTGTGATCGAAATCACGTTGGTTGGGATATAAGCGGAAACGTCGCCAGCTTGCGTTTCAATAATAGGAAGAGCGGTAAGCGAACCACCACCTTTCACTTCACCCTTTAAACAATCTGGAAGGTCGTTCATGTTTTTAGCAACGGCATTGGAAGAAGTGATCTTCGCTGCACGCTCTAACAACCGACTATGCAAGTAAAACACGTCCCCAGGAAACGCTTCACGTCCCGGTGGACGACGAAGTAATAGTGATACCTGACGATAGGCAACCGCCTGTTTCGAAAGGTCATCATAAATAATCAGGGCGTGTCGGCCCGTGTCGCGAAATAATTCACCAATACATGCACCGGCAAACGGAGCGATGTACTGCAAAGGAGCAGGCATGGCCGCTCCAGCATTCACAATAACCGTGTATTCCAATGCTCCGTTCTCTTCCAAAGAACGCATTACCTGGGCTACAGTAGAGTTTTTCTGGCCGATAGCCACATAGATGCAATAAACAGGCTTGTCTGTTTTGTGCGTCGACTTCTGGTTGATGATCGTATCCACCACAACAGCCGTTTTACCCGTCTGGCGGTCACCAATTACGAGTTCACGCTGTCCACGTCCAACAGGAATCATGGAATCGATAGCCTTAATACCCGTTTGAAGCGGCTCAGTAACCGGTTCACGGAAGATTACCGAAGGCGCTTTGCGCTCGAGCGGCATCTCATAGGTTTTCCCGGTGAAAGCGCCTTTGCCGTCCATTGGACGTCCCAGCGGATCGATCACGCGTCCTAGCATGTCTTCAGATACGTTGATAGACGCAATGCGCTTTGTACGGCGTACTTCGTCTCCTTCCTTGACCTTATCGGCTTCACCAAAAAGAACAGCACCAACGTTGTCCTCTTCAAGGTTTAGCACCATGCCTGAAACGCCACTTCGTGGGAAATCTATTAGCTCGCCGGCTTGCACATTGGCAAGACCGTAAATACGAGCGATACCATCACCCACTTGAAGGACTGTTCCTACTTCGTATACGTCCGTAGTTGCTTCAAAGCCGCCAAGCTCGCGCTTCAAAACAGCGGTGACTTCATCCGGTCTGATTGCCGTTGCCATCGTAATTCGTTTGTTTCTGTTCGGATGAGCCAAGGCCCATCACACTGTCAATTTAATTCCGAGACCCAGTTTCGAGGCGTTCTCGAAGCGAAGCCAATTGATTAACTACACTCGCATCATATACCGTATCTCCCACTCGGATGACAATTCCACCAAGGATGGACGTGTCTACCTTTGTTTCGAGCCGGATTTTGCTGCCAGTCAGCTTCTCAAGTGAGACTATCAATCTTTTTTCGTCATCGTCAGAAAGTGGAAGTGCCGTGCGCGCCGAAACGCCCACAACTCCAGACTGACGATCTCGAAGTTCTCGATATGCCTTCACAACCTCTGGAAACAACCCCTCACGGCGCTTTTCAACGAGTAACTCGAGAAAGCGGAGCGTAAGCGAATCAATGCGTTCACCAAAAAGAGCACGAAACACGTCCGCTTTCTTTTCGCGAGAAACGACTGGGCTACTAAATAGTCCGGCAAGCTCACGCGAAACCTTAAGTCCATCACTAATGAGGGACATGTCAGCTGAAACGTGTTCGCTTTTACCGGCCGATTGGGCCTGTTCGTCGAGCGCCTTGGCGTAACGGCGAGATATCGTGATTTCGCTCATTGTTTACTGGGCAAATCAGTTCTTCGAAAGGTCGCCTAGAAAATTGTCAACAATTTTCTTTTGACGATCTGCATCCAAATTTTCGCGCAAAATCTTTTCGGCAGCCTGAATGGCTAAATCCGCGACCTCATTTCTGAGACTGTTGAGTGCGTTGTCTTTCTCGCGCTCAATCTCAGCCTGAGCCGAATCTTGCAGTTGCTTAATTTGGACCCGAGTTTTGTCTACTTCTTCCGTACGGATGCGCTCAGCTTCGTCACGGGCTTCCCGAAGGATTGCCTGTGAGTGAACTTCGGCTTCACGTCGAGCTTTGTTGTTATCAGACTGAAGCTGTCTGGCTTCTGCCAGCGCTTTTTCTGCCTGAGACAAAGACTCGTGGATCGTTTCCTCACGGGTGGTCATAGCCGACAAAATCGGCCCCCATGCATACTTTTTCAAAAGAAGAAGTAATGCCCCAAAAGTGATACCGATCCAGATTATTAATCCGGCGTCGGGAGCAAGTAGATCTACTGCTAATACGATCATGGTTGGTCGTACAGGTTTATTTACGGGCACTTCGAGTTTCGAAGTACGCCCATGTCAGTTTGTGCCAAAAAGATGACTCGAACCAATTATCGTTTCGTGGCCGAAACCACCAATCCTTACTTAGTAAGCAGGATAATGCAGATAACCAGGCCGAAAAGTGCAACACCCTCAATAAGAGCGGCTGCAATAATCATTGTGGTACGAATATCGCTGGTTGATTCTGGCTGACGTGCGGTAGCTTCCATAGCTGGACCAGCAAGTTTACCGATTCCGAGACCAGCACCAAGGGCAACTAGACCTGCACCAATACCTGCGCCGAGGTATGCTAGAGCTGAAGGTTCCATTAGATTTCCTGTTGTCGTTTGTTTGTTACGAAATAGATGAGAGAATTTTTATTAGGCGGATACTGTTTCTGAATGATCTGAAACATGACCTACACTATGAGCATGATCGTGGCCGTGATCATGCTCTTGGATCGCCATTGAGATAAACAATGCAGAAAGCATCGTAAAGACATAAGCTTGGATTAGAGAAACCAACAGTTCGAGCAAATACACAAATAGTGCAAAAGCCACGCTGACTGGAGCTACGCCATATCCTGCGCCTGGGCCAAACATCTGGGCGAACGAAAAAATGAAGCCAATTAGGCTTAAAATAACTAAGTGACCAGCCGTCATGTTGGCAAAAAGTCGGATTGCGAGGGCAATAGGTTTTGTGAAAATGCCCATTATTTCAACTGGAATCAAAATCGGTCTAATAAACGCAGGCACTCCTGGGGGCCAGAAAATATGTCCCCAATAATCTTTAGTACCGCCTAACTGGGTTATGACGAAGGTGAAAAACGCCAATACTCCCGTCACCATCAAATTTGAAGTGGCGGTTGCTCCAAAAGGAACAAGGCCTATAAAATTCGATGTCAGGATGAAAAAGAAAGCCGTAAGCAGATACGGAAGGTACTTATCTGTTTTTGCACCTAGGTTAGGACGAGCAATTTCATCTCGGACAAACATGATGATCGTTTCAAAGAAATTCTGAAACAAACCTTTCGGTGCTGAATCGCGGCCGATACCGCGTTTGTACATGCCAGCCAATCGCGTCATGAAAAACAGCAACAAAGCCATGCTTAACCAAGCAAAAAACAAGTGGCGCGAAATAGATAGGTCCAATACAATGTGGCTACCTTCTGCTGCCAACAATTGACCTTCTATGTCTTCAAGAGTAACCTCAATTCCAGAAGAAGCTGCATGTTCTTCAGCAGTGGCCCCGCCATCGGTAGCTACCTCATGTGATTCGTCTTTCGCAGGACCATGCTCACCGGCTGAATGATCTACGGTGTAGTGGCCGTTTAGAATAGCAGAGGTCGTAGAACGAAACAGGTCTAAACCGTAACTCCCATCTTTATGTTGAACCACAAAAATACGAGGAAGCTCAAATGGGTGAAATGGAGCAATGTCTAGGTAATACGCGTTCGCGCTGTGATGAAGAGCATCGAATTCTTTCACTTCTTTTGAAACTTGTGCAACTGCAACCGGTGGCAAAGCCATCATGGCCAGCTGAGCTAGAAGAAGAAATATTGAGGCCCGTTTGATCATCATATATATATCGTCGGCCGTTTGGGCCCGTTCATCCAATTAAATAAGTCTAGTCTTTTTGACTATCGTCCTTTGAATTCTTCTGGATGTTGCTTTGTTGGCGATGTAAAATGATAGTTTCAGCAGTTAAACCAATCGTAAACACGATGAAAAATCCTGCCAGTAATGCTGTGCTATCCAACGAAGTCAGAAGCAAGATGAGCGTCAAAAGGATGAGTGTTACAAAAATTCGAGCAACCATTCCCCCCAAGACAAGCATCATAAATGCTCTCTGAGACGACCCCACGGCAATCCTTCCCAAGAAAAGCGCAGCTAGGCTATAAAGCCCTGCGATTCCAACTCCTATAAGAGCACTGAACCAAAATCCTTCAGTCATGAGAGCACTACCGATAGCGGCGTCCGGGTGAACACTAACAGACCCCAAAATTAAGGACTACGCCCGGCACGCACAGCTTTTCAGGGGTGAATTATGAATGAATGGGCGGTGCTGAGGAGTGAAAAAAAGATGAACTAGGGTCAATCAATTTGATTCGGGTGGCTTTTTTTCGTCGTGGTTTTTTTTGGCCTCTGCAGATAAGAGCTTGGTGATCCGAAATAATTGGATGAAAAAAGACACCATTCCAATAGCTGACCCGACTATCAAATATCGAGGAGAGGTATCTAGCCAGCGATCTATCAAATATCCTGCGCCGACATAAAACAGCATCGCCCCGGCAAGGCTAATCCCGACTGTCAGAAACGGAGAAGCATCATGGAGACTATTTTGCCATTTGGGGTTTTTAGTCACCTGCCATCAACGAAAACGTGCTGGCTTTTGGGGTAGCTGCATTTTCTGACTTAGAACCGTTTCCAGTCATTCCGTTTTTAAGGACGTCTGCACGAGATTTATCCAATTGTCCCATATGGCATGTGCCCTCTATAATGGCACCTTCTTCTACGATGAGCCGGGAAGTCCGGATAGTACCTTCTACGCGCGCTGTTTCTTTCAAGACCAAACGGCCCTTTACGAAAATGTCTCCTAACAGCCTCCCTGCCACGTCGGCCTCTTCTGCGTGAATCTCACCCTCTACAGATCCCTCTTGGGCGATGATCGCTTTGCCATCGACCCGTAATATACCTTTTAAGGAACCACTCACACGAGTATCGTCTTTGGCACTAAGGCTGCCTTCAACGTGAGTTCCGGCTGCGATTAGGTTGATCTGAGTAGGTGTGCTGGGAGAGAAATTTTTTGCCATGAGACTATAGCTTTATGATGTACGTCGAACCTGATCGATCCGTCTCGTCGCGGTGGAATAATAAGGTAGGATAATAAGGTGGTAAAACTACCAACCCAAAACATACGCTCTAGGATCCTGAGCAAGACCATTATGCCACAATTCGAAGTGCGCATGGGGTCCAGAAGTTATTTCTCCAGAATTGCCCGTTAGCGCAACCGCTTCTCGATCCCGTACACGATCCCCAACCTGTTTTAATAAACTGGAGTTGTGCTTAAAAACGGATATAAATCCACCCGCATGTGCGATCGCGATGACTTGGCCTCCATCGTTCAACCAGTCAGCGAGCACCACGTATCCATCACCAATACTACGCACCGCACTACCTTCCTCCACTGCTATGTCAATGGCGTAGTGGCCTGTCCGAGCATCAAATCCCCGGGTTAAGAGGCCGGAAACCGGAGGCAGAACCGGAAAAGAAATCGAAGACAGGTAACTAGGTCCCGTGTTATATGCTGGAAGGGTTTCAGAAGGCGCCCCGTTTAGTTGCGCAATTGGCATGGCCGGTTGCACATGGTCTTCCCAATTTTCAGAGGGATCGGGGAGTTCTAAATCAGCAAGCGTCGTTCCATCTTCAAAAACCGGAAGCTCTTCATCGACCGCGGTCGAGGGGACGTATTGGATGTTACCAAGAATCATGTCCCGAAGTCTTTGAAGATATTCCTCTTGTAAAGCAAGCGAGTCTGCCATGCTTTGGATTCGAAGCTCATTTTGCCTGGCTTCACTCCTCATATTTTCGGAACTAGCTCCAGGCAAGCTATCGCGGAGGGGAGTAAAAAGTAGCACGGCTTGGATGGCCATAAATAGTACAAACAAGAAAGCGGAGGTCACCACTAAAATGGTTAACGGCTTTAACGTAATTACGCCATGCTGCTTCAGTCTCTCAGCATCCATTACCACAAAAGTAAAAGATCGACTAATTTGACGTATGAATTCAGAGAGAAGGCTTTTCATAAAAGCATAAATATGGCTCGAATGTGCTTGTAGAGGCAAACTCCCCCTCTTCTCGCTAAGTTTCCTTAATGCAACAAGGAATTGACACGTACGCTAAAGATGCCGTATATTTATAGGCTCTGAAATTATTCCGTTGAATTCCGTTTAGTGTACGGTACGCCCTATGCCTCAGCATAAATCAGCAGCCAAAAGAGCTCGCCAGACCGAATCCCGCCGCGCGCGTAATCGCGTTCATCGTAGCAAAATGCGCACGATGATCAAAAAACTTCGTACAATCGAAGATTCTACCGAGGCACGCACCATGTTAAATGACATCAAAGGTATGTTGGATCGCATGTCGTCCAAAGGTTTGATTCATTCAAATAAAGCTGCAAACTACAAAAGTCAGTTAGACAAGCACGTAAACGCGCTTTAGTCTTCTGTTTTGCGACCGCTTTTTACACCACTTTGACCTAAGAGGCTGCCTTCTTTATTAAGGCTGCCTCTGTTAGGTTTTGATAGAGAACACTTTGGTTCTCTTAGTCGTTACAAGCGCCAAACTGTGATATCCGGCACAATGTCGGAACACTGCAACCTCATCCAACTCCTAACATGTCAAGAAAGTATTTCTCCAATCTTGTTGTCTTGACGTTATTTGCGTCCGGAATGATCTTTACCGGCTGCAAAAGCGTTCCTGTCGACATTCTTTCAATGACCGCGCCTGATAGTCTTTTGACGAATCAGAACGGTAACTTTGCAATAACCACCAATGAAAAAGCGAAACTTCCGGTAGACGTTTCTTGGAATTTCGGTGACAGTAAAAGCGCTAAAGGAACGACGACTTCGCATTCCTTCTCTGCACCCGGAACCTACACCGTTGCTGTTACGGCTTCTAACCGTAAGGGGAAATCGACTGACGTAAGTTCAGCTTCAGTAGTTGTTATGAACCCGGCAGTGGCCGCTTCCATTGTTAGTCTTCGTGCAAGTAACAATTCGCCTGACACGCAAACCTCGGTGACTTTGTCGGCCTCCGTAAATGGAGATACACCGATGTCATACGCTTGGACTTTTGGCGATGGTGGCACAAGCAGCAGTGCATCTCCGTCACACACCTTTCCTAAAGCCGGTTCGTATACCGTTCAGCTAAATGTCTCTAACAAAGCTGGTTCAGATTCTCGTACGATGACATTAGATGTGGCCATGTACGAAGCTGAGATTTGTAAAGAAGTGACCGAGCTTGCCGCTGCTTTATTTGATCGCAATGCTTCAGGTTTGACTGATGGTGCTCGCGACGCTCTTAACGAAAACGTCCAAATTCTAAATGAGTGCCCAAACATGAACGTTCGTGTTGAAGGCCTTTCTGCCCCAGGCGAGCGTCGTGCACAAGAACTTAGCGAAGACCGTGCCCGTGCCGTTGAGCAGTTCTACACCGGCAACGGTGTTGCTGCTGCACGCATTGTCACTCTCGGCAAAGGCCGCGCCGAAGGTTTGACGAGTAAAAAAGAAGGTCTTGCCCAGTATCGACGCGTTGATACCATCGTAGTTCGATAAAAGGCTATTTGCGGCTTCTCTCGTAATTTTCGAGGTTTTTGCATCCGCAAGGTCGTTGTCTTTGGACACAGTCTCCTAAAAAGGGGGGCGCCCGCAGGGCGCCCCCCTTTTTTCATTTCAGGAATACTGAAACCGGACGATACCTCCTGCAAGTGCCACTACGCTTCGTAGACGGCTCCATCCATTGTTAATGGTCATCCAGCTTTCAGGAATGAGAAACCCTTTTCGCCACATATTGGCATTGTTGCTTTTGATAGCGGCAACCTCGCTCTCGGCTAGTGCCCAGAGTAATCAGTTCCGTGATTCCCAGGCACATATTGGAGTTGGCCTAGGTCTTTTTACATATCATGGACCCATCGACCTCCTGAAACCAAGAGGTGTATCTAATTTTGTACGTGAGCACGACCCAGCAATTGTTTTCTTAGGCTCTTTCCCGTTAAAAAAGGATCTGTTTTTCTTTCGCGGAATGGCTCTTTTCACCAATATTAGTACTAAAGACGGCCGAAAATTAGTGGGCACCGGACAGAATGAATTTCTGACCAGCCACATTTTCATGTTTGAAACGCAAGTAGTGATGACGCTTCGCCGCGGTTCGAAAAGCAGGATAATGCCGTATATATTTACAGGATTCGGAGCTACGACAGCCGGTCTTTTCAACAGAGACACCAGAAACAACGTTGACCTACCCGGCCGCGGAGTTCCAGGACCAGAACGCTCTGTCTACCATCTTCCCGTGGGAATTGGCGTAGACGTAGCCTTTAACGGCTGTTGGTCTGCTTTTGCAGAAGCCAGTTATCGGTGGGACCTGAACTATGTGTGGCGCAATGAAAAAGACTACGACCCACACAATACCTCGCTAGTTATGGCAGGTATACGAGGTTGTATTCGGACCACTCCTCAAGCAACTCCTCCTCCTGCACCAATCCCTCCTCCGTTGGCCGTTCCGGGATACGATCCACCGCTGCCCCGAACGCCGCGTGTATGTACTCTGATTGAACTCAATAGCGTGTATTTTGCTTCGAATACGATTGATCTGAGCAAAGCCAGTCGCGAGGATCTCGATGAAAATATCGAGGCCCTTCGCCTGAACCCAACATGTTGTGTGTCTGTTATTGGGTATGCCGAGAATTCCGACGCCAACATCTATGCGTTGAGGCTTGCAAGACAACGTGCAGATGCCATATATAACTACTATATCGGCGCCGGCCTTCGAGCAGAACGCTTCACTGTCGAGTCCGATATTGGCCCAACCGTCTGCCCAAAGGGAAAAGACGGAAAAGGTTGTGTAGAAAACTACAAAGTCGCTACCGTGCCTTTCGACTGTTCGTTATTGTATCGATAAGCTTCTTCTTGCGCTATAGCGAACTACCCAGAGGCTAGCCGGTTTGACACCCATTCCAACGCACGGATAGGGTTATGTCTGACAGGCTTTCCACATCGGAACTTAGTAAAGCGCTAAAAAACGCAGCCGTCAAACTTGGCTTTGAGGCGTGTGGCATATCTACAGCAACAGAACTCACGAATGAAAAATCCCGACTTCAAGAGTGGTTAAATCGCGGAAACCATGCTAGCATGGGATGGATGGAAAATCACTTTGAGAAAAGGGTTGATCCAAGAAACCTCGTGGAAGGAGCAAAAAGTGTTGTCTCCGTTATCCAAAGCTATTATCATCCTTTCGAACCCACCGACAACCCTTCGATAGGACGCGTGAGCCGGTACGCTTGGGGAGACGACTACCATCTCGTCATGAAAAAAAAGCTGTTCGCTCTTCTGGAATGGCTAAATGAGAACGCGGGAGGCGCTAATGGCCGAGTGTTCGTCGACTCTGCACCCATGATGGATAAAGTCTGGGCAGCAAAAGCGGGGCTCGGATGGATCGGAAAGCACACCAACTTAATCTCAGAACAACATGGGAGTTGGTTTTTTATCGGCGAATTAGTCGTGGATGTCGAACTCGATCCAGATCAGCCTGTCTTGGATCATTGTGGATCGTGCACCCGGTGCCTTGATGCCTGCCCTACAAACGCTATCACAGAACCCTACGTGGTCGATGCTAATCTCTGCATCTCATACCTCACCATCGAACATCGTGGGCCAGACCTACCCCAGGATGTTGCAGACAAGCACGGAAACTGGATCTTTGGGTGTGATATATGCCAAGAAGTCTGCCCTTGGAATAAATTCAAAACAGAATCCCAAGAATCACGGTATTTACCCCGTGAAGGCGTACTCGACACGGATCTTCAAACCTGGAGTGAGTTGAGCCAAGAGGAATTCAGCGAGTACTTCCGACAGAGTGCGGTTAAGCGGACCAAATTGGACGGGCTTACTCGAAACGTGCACTACGCTCAAATGAACGCGCGTTCAAAAGCTCCCGATGCGACTTGAGTATGGGGAAACTGACTCTAAAAGTAGACCCTGAGCCTTTTTTGCTTTCGACATCGATATGTCCGTTCATCAACTCCGCTAAGCGCCGAGCTAACGCCAAGCCCAACCCTGTGCCTTCATATTTGCGGTTGCGCCAATCTTCCTCTTGAGAGAAGGCGTCGAATAAATTGCCGAGATAATCTTCGGAGATTCCTACACCCGTGTCGACTACGTCAACAAGAACAAATTCACCTCTGGAGTACATGTTAACCTGAATACTTCCCTCCTCCGTGAATTTGATGGCATTCGACAAAAGGTTGTCAAATATCTGCGAAACTCTTCTAGCATCACCCACGATGAGCTGGTCTGTTTCGTGCATGGAGAACTGAATATCTAGTCCTTTTCTGTCTGCGCTCGAACGTACTTTTTCGACAGAACCTCGCACAATCGAAGGCAGGGAGACGCTCGATTGTTGTAGCGAAGCCTTCCCCATCTCGATGTTGGAAAGTTCAAACAAGTCGTCAACGAGGCTGAGTAATTTTTGAGAGCGTTCAGCGATGGCAGCAAGGAATTCGTGAACCTGTTCCGGCATATCGGTTGACAGTTCCTCTTCAAATTCTTCCATCTCTTTTTCAAGCAATTGAGCAAAACCGTGAACAGCGCCAAGGGAAGTCCTGATTTCGTGGCTAAGCGTAGCAATAAATGCCGTTTTTGATCGGTCAGATGCTTCAGCCTCCTTTTTGGCCTGAAGTAGTACCAATTCAGCTGCTTTTTGCTCGGACACGTCAGAAATAATGCCGTTTACAGCGGTCATCCCGGTTGAATCGCGGCTTGGCGTGGCATGCTCCCTCAACCACCGAATGGTCCCATCTAGGTGATAGATCCTGTAGGTTACCCTACTTTCGTGTCCTTCCAAAAGAGTAAGATTATGGGTTCGGATGAGAGTGGTATCATCGTCATGTACCACCTGTTTGATCCAATCAATTGATTTTTCACCCTCTTGCATCAACTGAGATGGTTGATAGCCCGTGAGCACGGTAAACTGATCGGTCGCAAAATGATACCGACGATTCCCGTCTTTGTAAAAACTAAATCCAAATAGTGCATCGTCAATCGAAGCTACCGTTGTTCTGTAGCGCGCGCCTAGCTGTATCCATGAGTACAATGACTCAAACAAGCGAACCACATCGTCAATAAAAGACGTTCGTGAAGCATCTGGCCGGGCCTCAGATTTATCCCAGGCGAAAACGAGGTAGCCCGCAAATTGGCCATTGTCCTCGATTGGGGCAATCCAACAACTCCCGGCCTCCAAACGGTCGCAAATCCCAAATCCATCCATATCGGAATAACGTAAAAACGCTCCGCTCTTCAAGTCTTCAAAATACGCTATCTCCTCCCTTTCGATCGATTCTGGTGCGTCATAACGGTCTTCTCGAGACCACGCCGCAATCTCCACCATTCGGTCCTTTCCGACAGAAAGCCCGAGAAGACTAGATCGAAAAGCTCCCATCGCTTCGCCCATCAAAGCCAATGCAGAATCCTTAAATATGTGCGGATCAGGGCTAATGGTTGCAAGCTCTCGAAGGCCATTTTTTACTTTTTCGGAATGCTCTAAGCGTGCCAATTCTTGTTCGCGTCGCACCCATTCGGTTCGATCTTCCACGAGAAGAGTCGCACCAATTACATGACCCTCTGGATGAACGATGCCGGCAGCGTGTATTTTTACGTGCCGATTGACATTCCGTGAGGCCGGATCCAGAAAATCTACGTTGAGAACGGAAGACGAAGGTTGCTCAATGGCACTTTGAATGTGAAAGGCTGATTCCGGAGACAGACTGAGGACTTCATTCAACTTCAGGCCCAACCATGAAGAATCAGGATCTTCTCCAACTAGAGCACGAAAATAGTGGTTCTCGAACGTGACTCTCGCGTCTGCATCCAGATAAAGTACTCCAATCGGACCTTGTTCAAGAAATGACTGAAAAATGGAATCCTGAACGTAGGACCCGTCTATAAAATTTTCTCCTTCTCCGAGCGGTAGAATGATGACTTGAAATTCATCTCCAACGGACTGCACCATGTGCAGGACACCAATTCGCGAAGATTTTCCAAAGCGGACTGAAGCATGAGAAGAGCCGTCTTTGGCCGCCAACTCCATTAACTCCGCAATTTTCCACCTGTCTTCTGGATGAATCAACTCCGACAATATTGGGCGACCAATTAATTGCTGGGGATTTACCCCAAACTCTCGGCCGATGGCTTCATTGACGTATCGAGTCAACCCGGTCATATTTAAACAGGCTGCGGGCTGAGGAATGCGATCCATCAATGCCCGAAACGAAAAGTGATCCCGCATCCCATTTAGCGTGTCGGGCTCATAACCTATCACAAACCAACCTTGATCGACTCCTTTGGACAGGCCCTTCAGATGTAATCCACCCAGCGTAACTGGTAGTTCTTCGGGTTCGTCGCCTTCAAGACACTCTAGAGCAATTTGTAAATCTTTGGATAACATCGATCCTACTCTCCATCCCCAAGCCAGCCTTCCAAATGGGTTGAGACTGACGATCGTTCCGGAAGGAGAAACTTCAGCAAAAGCCAATTCTGGATCCTGTTGATTCTCTGTCGAACTTGATGAAATAAAATGAAGTAAGGCGTCCAGGGACATGCAGAAAAACCCGAGTAGAATTAATTAGCTACCCTTCTGCTAATTCAGTGCCAGATTTTACGATTCCGGCACATTTCCTTGAAGATAATCTTCTTTTTCTGCAGGAACGGCCCTAGATAGCCAAATTAAGCCACTTATTGTCGAAATAACTCCGAATCCCAATACGGTATTTCGGAGAGAAAGTAGTCCCATTTCAAGAACGAGACTCGCAACGAGAATCGAGACTGCTTCGGTTGTCATGACGAACAACCATTCATTTGCGAATACTCGGCCTCGAAACTTGTCGGCCGACCGCTTCTGTAACAGCACAGTGGAAAGGACCCAATTTGACCCGCCGGCAATATGAGCAAGCATAACCGGAAACAGGATGAACCACGACCACGGCAAAAGCCCCACGAGCATGTACCCGACGCCAGTGAATGCAATACAGACACCTATCACGCTAACCCAGCGCTTTTCGTCGATGAACAGCGTGCGCGCGGCGATAGGACCGATTGCGGTCCCTATGCCGCGCGCAGCAAAAAGTGCCCCAATCGAAGCGGCCGCATGCTCAGGATTCATTTGGCCCCCGACGAGCACCAACATATAAACCAATCCTCCTCCAGCGATGGCCCAAACTGCCTTTACGGTCGCAATTCTTTGAATCGCGGGATGATTCCGAATAAATTGCCAACCTTCCCGAATTTCGTGGTGAGCAGATTTAATCAACGACGGTCTCGTTCCGATAAAAACGGGGGATAAAATGACAACGCGATAAATAAACCAGGCAGATACCACATAACTAAGGCTGTCTAGAATAAATACCACCTTTAATCCGAAAACCTCAGCTGCGAAACCGCCGATAGCCGCCCCTAGGGCCAACATCACTGACCACGTCGCCGACATAATTGTGTTGGCGGTAACAAGATCTTTCCTTTCGACAATATTGGGCAGTGACGCGATCTGTGCCGGACGAAACACGGAAGCCACGATGACCTGCATCGCAATCAGGATGTAGATCAAATAAACTTCGCTTGGCTCATTCACGACCAAAAACCCGAGTACAATCACGGCTCGGAGCAAGTCCGAGATAATCATGGCCTTGCGACGGTCAAATCGATCTACCAACACGCCCGCCAGCGGTGAGGCTAAGGCCATGGGAAGCATCTTGGTTATAAATACGGCCCCTAAGGCGAACTCTGAACCCGTGAGTTGTAGGATCAGAGCATACAAGGCAATCGTGTTGAACCAATCTCCAAAAAGAGACACGACATTACCAATCCAAAGCCTCCGAAACGACACATTCGTTCGAATGAGCTCCACATAACCGGAAGGAGGATTGATGTTACCCATCCAATTCGGCTTCAGCCTCTTCTTCAACTTCAGGTCTTAAAAGTGGAAATAGGATTACATCCCGAATAGAACGTGAATTGGTCATGAGCATGGCAAGTCGGTCAATTCCAATTCCTAATCCGGCTGTTGGGGGCATCCCATATTCCAACGCCCGCAAATAGTCCTCATCGAGCTGCATGGCTTCCGAATCCCCTCGCAGGCCAAGAGCTACTTGATCTTCAAAACGAGCTCTTTGGTCGTCCGGATCGTTGAGTTCAGAAAACGCATTACAAAGCTCTTTTCCATTACAAATTGCTTCAAATCGTTCTACCAACCCTTCCTTCGTTCTATGTCGTTTGGCCAACGGACTCAGCTCTACCGGATAGTCTGTAATAAACGTGGGTTGAATCATGTGCGGCTCTACAAATTCACCAAATACCTCATCAATAATTTTCCCACTACCCATGGTGGTATCAACATGAAGACCCAGTTTTGTAGCGATAGCCGCCAGTTCATCTCGAGATTTGCCTGACAGATCTGCTCCCGTTTTTTCTAAGACCGCCTCAAACAATGGAATTCGTTTCCATGGACGTTTGAACGAAATGGTATTTTCTCCAATTTTCAGATCGGTCTTACCGTGTAGCGCGATCGCAATGGTTTCAACTAATTCTTCCACGAGATCCATCATCCAATTGTAGTCTTTGTACGCTACATACAACTCCATCATCGTGAATTCAGGATTGTGGAATCGAGAAAGACCTTCGTTTCGGAAATCTTTTGAAATCTCGTAAACCCCATCAAATCCACCTACAATGAGCCTTTTCAGGTATAACTCGTCGGCGATACGAAGAAAAAGCTTCATATCTAACGCGTTGTGATGTGTTGTAAATGGGCGGGCTGCCGCTCCTCCATAGATGGGTTGTAGAACCGGCGTTTCAACTTCTATATACCCGCGCGTATCTAAAAACGTACGCATCGTGGTAATCATGCGGGCCCTTTGCTGAAACGTATGCCGAACCTCTGGATGAACCACCAAATCGACATACCGCTGTCGATACCGATATTCCTTGTCCGTTATTTCGTTGAATACTTTCCCATCCTGTTCCTTTTCTATTGGGAACGGACGAAGCGCCTTTGATAAAATTTCAAACCGAGTTACGTGAACAGAAATCTCGCCTACTCGGGTTCTAAAAATATATCCTTCTAATCCAACGACATCTCCAATGTCCACCAATTTCTTAAAAATCGAGTTGTAATACCCCTCGGGTAGGTCGTCACGAGTTATGTAAACTTGGATCCGACCGGCCTGGTCTTGCAAATGGAAAAAAGCCGCTTTTCCCATAATCCGCATGGACATGATCCTTCCTGCGACAGAAACCTGAAAAGGTTCTTTGGCAACACCATCAATAGGTTGATGCTTAGACTCGTCAAAAGACGATAGAATGTCTGAAGAATGGTGAGTGACATCCCAGGAGTACCCATAGGGTTCAAAACCAGCCTGATCTATTTGAGCCCTCGCTTCGCGCCGAAAGACTTCTTGGTCCGAATATTCTCTCGACATAATTAATTGCTCGGTGCAGTGTATTCAGCCAATCTTGTAATAGTCATTTCAACACGCTCCAAAGGCATATCCCGCAAACGAGGATCTCCTTGGCCCGTGGAACCAGGTGTAGGAGTAGTCGCAATCTTATCCAAGACATCAAACCCTTCGACCAATTCGCCGAACACGGTATACTGCATGTCCAACCAAGGCGCGCCGCCCATTTTTGTGTAAATCTCTCGCTGGGCATCGGTGTATTTAAAAGGACGCTTAATGGCCATCCCCACCTGTCCTTCAAACTGAGTCAAATCCTGCTCCGGCACGGGTCGGCCTTGCACCACATAAAACTGTGAACCTGACGACCTCCGTTCAGGGTTAACACCGTCTCCCTGTCTCGCGCTTACGAGCGCTCCCCGACGGTTGATAAAATCGGGCGATATTTCGGCTTCCAGCGTGTACCCCGGATCTCCTAAACCATCGTTATAAGGATCGTCATCCTTAGAATTAGGATCCCCACCCTGAATCATGAATCCTGCCATAACTCGATGAAAACTCGTTCCATTATAAAATTGTTCATTGACTAATTTGATGAAGTTGTCCCGATGAATGGGGGTTTCATCATACAATTTGACCACCAAGCGGCCCAAGTTGGTATCGATAGAAAAATAATTGGTCATAGACTCTTGAGATTGAGATGCACATCCCGATGCAGGGATTAACAGAATGCTTGCGACTAAAAAGATTTTGAGAAAATAGTGGGGACGTATCATTTATTTTACGATTAGGAATCGAATTGAAAATACAGGTTGCTTTAGCGAGTACGACTACCCATCCATCCAATTTCTGGACTCGAGCAGATACTCGTTATAATGATCTCTCAAAAGGCTGACACATTGCGCGGTTAAATCGCGCACAGCAGAGCCCTTTTCTTGTTTTGAAACCATCCCTGATAGCTGCTCTACACATTCTTCCAAAACGTGAGTAGTTTCTGAAAGTGCAAACCACCAAGATGCCTCATCCAAAGCCACAACTTTTGAGAGGGATACTTGTTGCGGCAGTTCCGCCCCTAAAACTTCGATCATGTGGGATGTTTCGCTTCGCATTTGTGTCATTTTAGTGCGTTGCGCTAACGAAATGGAGGTTGCTTCCAAGGCTTTTTCAACAGCCAGAACACGGCGAAGCATCGTACCGATTATAGTCGCTACGGAAAGGAATCGGGCATCTTTTTTTGGCACCGATGCCACTATTTGTACGATCCTATCGAGGGCTTCTTTTTCTTGCTTCATTGAAATCATTCGGAAGTAGCGTCTCTGACAATATGATCGCTAATCGTATCCAGTAGTGCAACAGCCTGATCAGCAGGCAGGCGCCCGGACCGGACGGCCAAATGTACTGATTCTGTAGCTATTGAACCGTACAGGGTTAAGAGGTGAGGCAATCGCTTGGCGATTGCCTCAAAATGTTCTCGAAGGGTTCCAACATCTCCCCGAACAATCGGCCCTGTGAGCGCTATATACTGGCTTTTTGTCAAAGCGTTTTGGATACTCGTGCGAATGAGTGGCCCCATCGCTTCCTTAAATCCGGAACCCGCTCCTGCGGCTTTTTCCCACATTTCCTCGGATACTGACATCAGGGTGATGGCGGCATTGCCGGCCATTACGGCTGAAGCATGATACAACGATTTGTTTTCAGACAAAATTTCCACAGGCTCTGCAAGCAGCCCGTTAGCTAAATGACGAGCGTGTTCTACACCCATCGGATCCCCTTCTATGCCAATGGTAATTCCCCTGAACGAAGATCCGTCTTCGGTCCCTAAAAAAGTCTGAAGAGGGTGAAAAGACCCAATAAACGCCCCTTTTTGAGCGAGCGCATCCAAAACGTTTTTATTGTGGACTCCAGAGGTATGAAGTACGGTCTTCCCTTGCCAATCTCCGTGCCCCGAAATCTTAAAACTGACCTTTTCTAATTGATCGTCGGAGATAGACAGAATCACAAGATTTGAGTCCGTCCCCTTCCAATTTTGAATTTCTACGACTTCGCCATAACCTATTTCATCCACCAAACGTTGTCCCGAACTCCGGTTTCGAACCACCACCTGGTCTAACCGCATTCCCAATTTTACAAGTGAGCGACCAAGGACTGCCCCAAGTGAACCGGCTCCAACCAGTGTGAAATCATTCAGTTCGGTGGCCATTCTAACCGCGACCTATCAGCGCACCAACAAACCCGTGAACATCGTTGGTGGGCGCCACAAGATCGCACACGTGAACACGTTTGTACCGACGATGTGTGGCCGCAATCATAGCAGATATTACACCGCCTTTCCCCTGTACCACGATTTCATTCTCCTGATTGAGAAGGGTCATCATGCGTGAAACATCCAGGTCAATCAGGGCGCGCTTAAACATTTTTAGCCCTTTTGGAGAAGCTTTCAAAATGTCCATGCAGACCACCGTAAGTGTGTTCCGATTAAACATGATTTCGCCTACAGCACTACCGAGTTCTTTGCAAAAATCGACGGTTTCAGAGCCCATGACAAGCGGAACGACTGTAAATTCGCCTAAAACCGTTTGAAGAAACGGAAGCTGCACATCGATCCCGGTCATGTTGAAATGGCCAGTATCATCTAGATAGATGTCATCGTCTTCGTCGCATAGCTCGTTTCGTATTCGGTCGTCGACCACAACATCACCCAAAGGAGATGTGTAGGTATCCAAGCTGCACGCCGTAATACGTTTGAAATCGCCAATTCCACTTGGAGCGATGGAAATAACGGTATCAAAATTAATTTCAAACAATGACTTATAGACGTCGGCTGAAATAATTCCGCCAGCAACGCTGGGCGTATTGGGAACGAAAACAATGTTGGCAAAATAATTCACCGGCTTCGCTTTCGACTCCTTTAAAAAGGCTGAAATCTGTGCGATTAGGGGAGAACGTTGCGTCGCGAATGTGGGGGCTTCTATCTGCTGCATGGTATACATTTCTTACAGGATGTGATACCCTGTTTAATCATGTAAGATCAAAGGCGCTATACATGAAAATTAGGGCCAACAGGTATAACCATCAACCTTTCTAGTTCTGAGACTGCGCGAATTGAGTATCCAAAGTTTAAATATCTATCTCTCGTTTGCGAACAATAAAAAGACCTTCACGGCGAGACGTGACTAGAATTGCACCCGATTTGAAATACGGATAACTACTCCATGTGCCATCAAAACCAGCTACATTGTCCGCATTAGGCGTAGTATCGAAGTAACCCACCTCTACTGGATTAGTACGGTTTCGAATATCAATTACCCGTAAGCCGCTTGAGTTATTGGTCTGATACATAAAGTCGCCTTTTACATACAGGTTATGATCGGTCGAATTAGAGTCTCCAAAATATTCAGCAATCATCTCCGGATCGTCTAAGTCAGTCATATCCCAAATCATCGTCCTTGTTCGATCCGTAATGCCTCCCGTTTCATCTCCTTCGTCATTCTGATAGAAGTATCGGTGATCATCTGTAAACCAACCCTGGTGCACATAGGCAGAATTTGGATAGGTACCTTGACTCAGCGCAACAGGATTATCCTTATCGGTCACGTCAGAAACGCTTATCGCCGTTCCGTTTGCTCCAACACAGATTTCTTTCCCCTGGTGTTCTGTATCCGGCCCTTCATACGTCACGCATTGGGCATCGTGTGTTGCACCAGATCCTCGATTTCCAGTCTCGGGGTCATTAAAACAGCCTTTAAAAACCGGTTGTTGGGGGTCGTTGATATCGATCATGTGGAGTGCTCCGCCGCATGTCTCGCCCCCTGAACTATTGCCCACCGTGTACGCAAAACCCGTGGTTTCATTTATTACGATATTGTGGGCGCTGGCGATATTGGTGTATAAAACGTCTGGCGAATAGGTTTCAAACGATCCAGACCAGTCCCGTAAGCGGCGCATATCAAAAATCTGCATCCCATGCTGTCCTGCACCATCTGCAACGATAAACGCATGATCCTTGAAAACTTTCATGTCCCGCCACGTTGATCCGGGTGAACCAGGAGTGCGAGGCAATTCTCCCAGTACAACTGGTTGTAAAGAGTTTGATACATCTATGAAAACTGCCGCTTCCATATGACCAATAATGCCGTATTCCTTACCCGTTTCCTCATCTGTCCATCCCCAGACGTCATTAAGACGTACCCCTCGGTTCATCCGTAAATCCTTTAAAGGAATAAAAGAGACTAAATCCACGTTCTGACAGGCGTAGCCATTCGCCTTGCCTTCCTCGCATTCAATCTCTGCTCCGGCCACTGGCGGCAAATCGGGAACTGGTCGATTGTAGTTCGAGATTTCATTCCAAGCTCCCGATGCATTTTTTTTGTAGATCACAGCGGACCCTAGTCCGTAGTCATTACCCGGCATTCCAATGGCCGCAATATTGCCATGAACGGCTATTGAATTCCCAAATTGAGTACGTCCACCTTCGATGCTGTTCTCTATGGTAGACAACAACTTATACGTCTTACTGTCATATCTGTAGATGACTCCGCCAAAATTACTAGCCAACGGAGCCGATATCCACACTTCATTGTCTGACATGGCCAAGGAAGCCCCAAAAAAGGCAGTCCCCATGGCATCTGCGGCCATCGTCAAATCTGTAATCTTACTCCAAGATCCATTTTTACTGCCATAAACGGACACAAGACCTAAACCCCTTCTGGCCCGCGGATTCGCGGCATACAGTTTTCCGTTTAGCAAAAAAATGGATCCGCCAAGGCGAAGTTCGGTATCTCCAGCGTCCGCTTCGATCAGGCCTAACGGTTTGTAGCCGCCTTCCAAACTATATAGCTCGATGCGTCCATTGCTTGCCGAAAACCCCGGAGAACCGACTGCCAAAATGCCGTTTGCTGCTGCCAGGCTCCCACCAAACTCTGCTCCGCTTTCGGAAGCCCCAGATTGCAATGTGGCAACCTTCTCCAAATCAGCAGAAGCAGAATAAAGCGTCACTTGACCAACTTTTGCGTTTGTATTAGGTGCTCCAATCGCAATAATATCTCCATTAACCGCTAATGAAGCCCCAAATCCATCATTTCCACCATTTTCCGCCACAATACGACCCGTCTGAGTCCACCAACCATCTAGGTTTTTTTCAAAAACATAAACGGCCCCAGCGTTGCTCAAAGCTCCCGGGCTAGACACGACTAACCGACCGTCTCCAAATGCCATTAGGGTACCAAATCGGTCACTAATCTGCGCGTCATTTGAAGAAATGGTTTGAATGACATCCCATGATCCGCGATTGTTTTCGCGAAGGACGTGAATCATACCAGGTGTACTATAGCCCGATACCTCAGCGACCAAAATATCATCTCCGACCATAATGATAGAAGTACCGTAGGCATCCCAAATACTAGAGGTTATGGGAGGCGCGCTTGGAGAAAACGCAGCAAGTATGCTTGCAAATAATAAGACTAAGTGCATTGGGGGGCCTTTTTTTGACTAAATGTTCGGGGTAAACATACCCAAGAAACAGGAAAATAGGTGAAGGAGCAATGGTTATGCTTCATTTGAAGAAAGTCTGCTAAAATGGCAGTTGGGGACGGGATCGATTTTATGGTGCACTTTTTCGTCCCCTGGATCATTTTCAGGGTTTCCCCGGTTTGTTTTAATTGTTTTAGGACTAAATTGTCTGCTTATTGCCATACAGCCATTTAATCCTAGCTCACATTTTACACTAGCTCATTTTCCCCCCACACATTATAATCGCCCCAACCGGAATGCAAACATGAAGTATTCCACGTTATTAACCTCCTTCTTTTTTTTGATTTTGATCGCGGGATGCGATTCTGCCGTTTCGTCTGAAGAGGTGGAGATCAACGCGCCCATCTTATTGGTTCCTGCAAACGGTTCTGAAACGGCCGATGCCGTGTTATTGGATTGGGATGACGTGAGCGGCGCCACGGAATATGTCGTTCAAGTTTCCCGAAATCAGGAGTTTACCGACCTCGTAGATGAATCTAGAGTGCTGGACAGATCCGAATACATTATTCGAAGGCTAACCAAACAAACGGTTTTGTATTGGCGGACAAAAGCAAAATCCAAAAATGGTGTTGAAGGAAGGTGGTCGACCGTCTATTCATTCAAGCCCGTACGCCAAGCGTTTTTTCCGAGCTATCCCGAGCAGTCTTTTCCCATTAACGGCTCAAAAAATCATGAACGTTCTGTAATGCTTCGCTGGGAACCGGTCGCTGAAGCCCTCTCCTATCACTTGGTTGTAACGATTGACGAGGACATGCTACTTTTTCAGGTTGATTTGGAAGATTTAAAATCCACTTCGTTTTTCGCCGAGGGCCTCGTACTCACCTATCCTTATTGGTGGAAGGTGCGCTCACTCAATGCCGCTGGATATTCTGACTGGTCTCCGGTTTGGATATTTGAGATTAAGTTCAACGAAGACTAACCTATGAAACGCCTTCTTTTTGCTGTCTTGGTCCTTTCCGTCGGCGCTTGCGACTCATCTTCTTCCGTTGAATTGGACGACATGGAATTAAATGACCAATTAGAACAGCTGATCACGTTAAACGGGCAGCGAAGACTGGCCAATTTTGTATTACCGGAAAGCGATGATTTTGAATCTATTCCTCAAGATCCTCGAAATCCACTGACGTCGGAAAAGGTGCTCCTTGGCCAAATTCTTTTCCACGAGCCAGGAATTAGTCAAAAAGCATTACATCCCATGGGGAAAGGCACCTTTTCCTGCGCGTCGTGCCACCATGCCAAAGCCGGCTTTGCGGCCGGACGTCAGCAATCCATTGGTGATGGAGGAAGTGGCTGGGGGACGCAGGGTGAGCTTCGGACGGCCTCAAGCGCCTACACCCTAGAAGAAGTGGATGCGCCTCCCTTGCGAAGTCCCAGCATTCTTAATGCAGCATTCCAACGGGTCATGTTGTGGTCTGGTGCGGCGGGGTCAGCTGGCCCTAACAATAATACGGAAGCGTTTTGGCTGAACTCTGGCGAATCGCGGGTAAATCATCTCGGATATGACGGAGTAGAAACACAAGCTATTTTGGCTCTGAACACGCATCGAATGGACGACCTTTCGAGTACCCTCGTCGCTTCCAACACGACGTACTTGGATCTTTGGAACAGGGTTTATCCTGGCCAACCAATCTCAGACGAATTAGCCGGACTGGCTATTGCGGCTTTCGAACGAACCGTCCTGGCGAATAAAGCTCCCTTTCAGCGATGGTTAAAAGGCGAAACTGGTGCCTTGACCTCTGCTCAAAAACGTGGAGCATTAGTATTTTTTGGTCCCTCTCGGTGTTCCGATTGTCACACTGGGCCAGCTCTAAACTCCATGGCATTTTATGCTTTGGGAATGCCAGACCTGTCCGGGGCCGGGGTGATTCGACCTCCAAGCGAGTCTAAAGGCCGAGGTGATTTTTTAACTAACAATCAAGCAGACTACAAATTTAAAGTCCCCCAGTTATACAACATGTCTGATGCTCCTTTTTTAGGTCATGGTGGGACATTCAAGAGTGTTGCTGAAGTAATAGACTATTACGTAGCGGCCGTCCCCGATAGATTCCTTCCTGCGGGTACTTTAACGGGGCAGTTCCAACCACTGACATTAACAAACGCCGAAATCCGCGATCTGAATTCATTCTTAAATGATGCACTTAAAGATCCAGATTTGATGCGATATCAACCTAAATCTGTTCCGTCAGGCGGGTGCATTCCGGCAAACGATATCCAGTCCCGCCTCGATCTCGGCTGTAACTAGCGGTCAATTAACGAAAAGGTGTTCTGCACTCTAAAAATTGGACCTGCGGCTACGTTCTTAGATGTCAACCACCTTTTTCTTCAAGAAAAATACCCCTTCTCGCCCCGAAGAAACCACGATGACGCCGCTTTTGAAAAACGGATAATTACTCCAGGCGCCCAATACTGGAGAATTATCGTTCGGTCCATACGGTACGGTATCAAACGAAGCCACCTCAACTGGATTTGCGGGATCCGATATGTCCAAGATGCGAAGACCGGCCAAATAATTGGTTTGATACATCAAATTTCCTTTGACATACAAGTTGTGGTCAATCGCACTGTTATCCGCGAAATAAAATCCAGACAGTTCTGGTTCATCTAGGTCAGTCAGATCAAAAATGATCGTACGGGTGGCATCTACCAGATCGGATGCCTCGTCGCCTTCATCGTTCAAATAGAAAAACCGATGATCTTCGGTGAGCCATCCTTGATGCGCATAGGCAACACTAGGATAGTCGGCAATCGAAACAGCGACGGGGTTGCTCTTGTCCGTAACGTCGGCAATGGACAAGGCCGTTCCGTTTGAACTCAGGCATATCTCCCGTCCAGCATAATCCGGGTCTGGCCCGTGATAATTGACACATTGTGCGTCGTGAGTGGCTCCCGATCCGCCCCTACCCGTTCTTGGCTCATTAAAACAACCAGCAAATACGGGAACGGCAGGGTCTGCCAAATCGATCATGTGCAACGCACCTCCGCAGCTTTCCCCACCAGAATCGCTCCCCACCGCGTAGAGGAATCCACTGTCTTCATTGATGATCAGATTATGAGAGCTGTATATCCCTTTGTAAATACCGGTTTCTTTAAAAACGGTTGGCGCACCTTGCACATTTCGAAGCTGGGTCAGGTCGAAAACTTGCATATGATGAGCTCCAGCTCCATCCGCCACGATGTAGGCGTAATTGCGATACACCTTCATATCTCGATGTAGGCTCTGATGTCCAGAAGCCGAGTACGGCAAATCACCCAAAAAGACGGGATTGGAGGGATCGGCAAGACTAACAAATGAAGTCCCATCCGTCCTTCCAATAATGGCGTATTCAATTTCGGATTCAGGGTCCGTCCAGCCCCAAACATCATTCATTTGGATGCCTCGTTTTGCTCCAACATCCGAACGGGACAAAAACGACATCATGTCCACATCTTCGCAGGGAAAATCGCCCGCCACCAAATCGTCGCAGGTCACTTGTTCTCCGGTAACGGTGGCAAAAACGCCAGAATCACTATACAAGATATTTTGAGCGATCCAACCAGAGGTTTCCATCGTAAACGGAAACGCGGCTCCTTCAAAATTATCGTGACCTTGGGAACCCACAATTGCAGTGCTTCCAGCAACGGATATGGAACTTCCAAAACCACTCCGATACTGTAGGTTCGACGGTTGAAGAAGCTTGATGCTACTCATTCTCATGGAAATCGGATTGACTTCATATTGGTAGACGGCGCCGTTTTGATTGCCATATCCCGGTGCGCTTACCCAGAGAGTGGAGCCTTCAAAGGCCAAAGAAGAACCGAATTGTTCATTCCCTTTTGAATCAAAAGGTTCAATTTTTAAATCGTAGTTATACTTTTCTGACTCGGCATCGCGTACATAGATTGTTGCAGCTCCTTTGCGAACGTCATGCCCCGGCATGCCAACAACCATGTGTTCGCCTGCCAACAAAACAGACGATCCGAACGCATCGCCTTCCTGTGGAGCGGAATACTCCAATGCACCTTGCGAATTCCAAAGACCATTCGCGAATTTGAATACCTCAACCATCCCCGTATTACCGTTTACGAAGGGTGATCCAACTGCCGCAAAACCGCCAGACAACGAAATGGCATTTCCCCAACCGGTTCGCCCTTCGCCCGACTCGGTCACCAATTTCGCACCGGCCACCCACGTATTTCCGGTTTTTTTCCAAGTATAGACCGATGGGTTGCCATTTCTACCCTCAATAGCTGTTGCGAGAATGTGATTCCCGTCCGTTGCCAATTTGGTACCAAGACCTTCATCTCCATTTTTTAATATTGCGGTTTCAATCCATTCATTGTTGCCACTTCGCTCAAACACGTACACGGCATTGGCGAGCGGGGCGCCCACTACAAGTGTATTACCTGCCAATGAAATCGAGCGACCAAAACCATTTCCAGCATTCTCCGAATCTGAGGCTTGAATGGATTTGCCCATTTGCCAGTCCCCATTGGAATCAGACTCGTAAACAAACAACGAGCCATTTTGAATGAGATTTCGGCCTTCGCCAATATAAATGCGTCCATCTTCAGCCGCTGACGCAGCTCCAAATTGAAGAGCATATTGACCAAAAGAGGGGCTGACTCCAAGAAAAAAAGCAGCTAGAAATGCAAAACGTTTCATGATAGATTCCGGATGGGTTAAGGCAAGCACTTCCCCAAATCTATTGAATCCGTAGCGATATCAAAATTTTAGGGAATAGAAAGAAATTGAAACCCGGATCCCTGAAGCGAATCGACGGAAGCGGCACGCCACCCAATAGGGACCAAATCTATCTCAGGTAACATCCTGGAAGGGCCCATCAACGACCACTTTATCAAATCCTTATTCCATTCCATGGGAAGAGCAGATGCGGGCTGACCATAGGCATCAGAGGGCATCATCATTGACTTTACGGAATTATTTCCACCCAAATCGTCATCACTGGTAACGCTTGCTTTTCTAACTGCTGTCAACCCAACCATCATGCCCAAAATAACCACTAAACTAACAGAAGACGTAAGCATCGCAGCATGGCCTAACCTCTGAACAAATACGGCCTCAGTTCGATCTTGTCGGAACAGTTCTCCGGCAACTCTTCGCTTTATTTGGTCCTGAAGAGATTCTTCGTTGGGATGACGGCAGCCATAAGAACACAGCATGGTACGGGTTTGACACAAACAGCGAGCATGATTAGCCAATTCAGGATTGACTGCTAGGTACTCCTCAAAAGCAACTCGAACAGACGGATCCATAGTACCGTCGACGTACTCACAAAGGAGTTCGTCGAGTTGTTCATCCGAATGATCTGAATAGTCAGGATAGTAGCTTTCAGGCATAAGCAACTGGAAAGTGAGTCCGTACCTGTTTCTCAACAAACGTGATTAAGGAAGGTTCTCGACTCCCAAAAACTTTGCCAGTCCCAGCCAAGGTGGGAGGCCAATGTGGGAGACCAATGCGGGAGGAATGCCAAAAAAACGAGTGGGCCGTTGGCAGAGGAAAATATTCGATTTCCCCTGCCAACGGCCCACCCAAAAAAAACATTCAAACTGATTAGTCGCTCAGAGGAGAATAAACCTCTTTCAACAAGCTCTGAAGCTTGGTTCGGCCACGATTTATACGGCTCTTAACCGTTCCCATGGGAAGGCCGGTAATGTCGGCAATCTCTTCGTAAGCCAATTGCTGCACATCCCGAAGAACAACAACCTCGCGAAATTCTTCAGGAATCTGGCGAAGAGCTTCTTGAATAAAGAAGTCCTGAATAGTCGATTCCGTGTGTTTATCTGGGCTAAACGTTTCGTCCGGAATTTCAACTTCGTACTCTTCGTCATCACGGTTAACCGATTGCAACGAATACAAACGACGACGTTTGCGTTTACGATATTCAGACCGAGCTAGGTTACCGGCAATGGTATACAACCAGGTTGAGTATTTCGCAATTCGACGATATGAATGCCGATTGCGATACACCCTCAAAAATGTTTCCTGCAGGAGGTCTTCACACTCCTTCATATCTCCAAGGAAACGATATATGTAGTTCGTAAGTGGGTCTTTGTAGCGACTCACCAAAATATCGAAGGCCTCGACTGTTCCCATTTGAAATTGGGACATGAGGTCTTCATCGCTCATTTGACTGAGCGCATCAAAATGTCGGTTGTTTGGATTAACATTTCCGATTAATCCAAATTCCGACGCCTTAACCGTAAGCGTTCGCTTCTTGAGCTTTCCAGCGGTTTCGGTGTCAATCATAGTTATTAGGTAATCTGCGGGATCTACCCCGTCTGTATTTCGTACGGTTGCTCTGAACAGGACAGCAGCGACACAGGACAGCAGTGACTTCGAAGGTAATAGTTCTTACCAGCCTTAGTTCTACTGATAGTTAGTACCACTGACAGACTGTCCGTTACAGTAACGTCCCAAATTGTTGGGATATTGTTAAATCGAACAATTTTCTGCTTTCAAAAAGGCCAAAAGGCCTCTTTTCGGCATCAGTATACCAAAATCCGGCGGAATAATAGATCGAGAATCAACCGATCACTCCGCTGGCTGCCTCCCTTCAACTCGTAATCCGCAGCCAAAAGGCACGAAATAGCGTTTTCGAGAGCTTTTCTGTCAAATCGTCGTAGCGAGCTAAGATACTCTTTTAAAATGTAGGGTGAAACCCCAATGGCGGCTGCCATCTTTTTTTCGGGTGCTCTAGATCCCTGCAATCCTGTCAGTTGCCACAGTTTTATAAAGAACGATGTCAGGACAGAAACGATACGATTCGCTTCCGAACTGCTTGATGAAGACTGCTGCAACAATCGTTCCGAGATCCGCATTGCATCCTGAAAACTGTTTTCACCCACAACCCGCTGCAATTCGAAGACATTGTATTCGCGCGTCTGTCCACTTGCCTGCACAACGTCCTCTGCCGTAAACACTTTTCGATCTCCGACAAAAGCAGATAACTTCCCAAGCTCTGCTGAAACCGCCGACAACGAAGGCCCTACATAATCAGACAACATCTGAACAGCTTTGGCATCCATGGAAAAGCCCCGTTCTTTCGCCATCTGCTTAATCCAATTGGGCAATTGGTTTGGATAAAGCGCTTTGAATTCCAGAGCCCTGCCGCCCTCTTTAAGAGCGCGATAAGGGTGCGAACTAAGGTTCGGTTTCCCCGAACACACTAAGAACACCACACAAGCCGGGTTAAATTGCTCCCGCAAAACTTTGAAGATGGCGTTATCCTTCATTTTGTCGAAATCTCGAATCACCACTACCCGGCGCGTAGCCATCATGGGGTAAGCTCGACATGCACTCAGCGCAGCTTGAGCATCCACCTCACTGCCATACAACAGATCTAAATTGAAATCTTTTTCGTTCGGAGCTAACGCGTTTTCGAGCAACGCTTCCTGAAGACGATCGATGAAAAAACGTTCTGCGCCGTACAACAAATACAGCGGCTCAAATTTCCCGTTTTGGAAATCGGACAGCACATCGATATAAGAATTCTCTTTAGCCGTAAAATTAACTATTGAACTTTATGACACTTTCATGCAGTCTCTCTGCAATTGCTTTCAGGAAAGTACCATCCGATTGTGTGATCTGAAAAGAGAATCGTGAAATGAATTCCTGGCTGCGATTTTTCGAATCGTCCCACTCGAACGACGAAATACCTTGAAGGTGCTCAATAACGTTGCGTCGGCCCAGTTGAATGCTGTCTATGACACTCGAAAGAGACTCCATGGAAGCATCAGGCGCAGTAGCGCCTCCTAATTCAGATACATGGACGCTCCATTCTTTCCTTGCCATTTCAACGTACATCTCGAGAAGAGAAGGTGCTGAATCCATCGGCTTCGCCTCAATCTGGACCTGTGGGATGCGCATAAGCCATGGTCGCTCTGCCTCTAATTCATCGAGGAGATAGGATAGTTGATCCAGTATCTGATCTCTATTTGAACTAGCTGGTTGACTCGGTGATGGAGGGCCGGCAGAAGTCATGCTCTAGTGTTTTGCTTGGCTTTCCATATCCCGGGCTAGACCGGCTAAGAATGCACTGTCTTTGAGCGAGTGTCGATTGTTAGAGCGCTGGTAATCCCAGGTTTCATTGCCAAACTGTGGATTCTGACGGGTGTGAAGGAAATCCAACCTGTCTGCTAGTCGCTCTTTCGGCACAAGCAGCCTGTCCATTCCGAAAATGGCCTCGTCACGGTTCTGAAATGTCATATCGTATTCTTTTGACATGACAATAGCTTCTTCAGGACACACTTCTTCGCAGAAACCACAGTAAATGCAGCGAAGCATATTAATTTCAAACCACTGTGGTTCACGCTCTTTTGGCCCCTCCATTTCCTGAGATTGCATAGAAATGGCCATCGGTGGGCATGCTCTAGCGCAAAGATTGCACGAAACACATCTCGCCTTGCCATCTTCTTCAACCAAAACGGGCCGTCCGCGATAGGAATCTGGTGGGTACCACTGCTCCTCTGGATACTGAAACGTATACATCGGCTCCTTGATCATCTTACGAAAAGAGTATCCAAGACCCTTAAACACTTCAGGAAGATACATTCTTTCCCAGAAGTTTAGAGTGCGCTCATTTTTTCGAGCCGTATTTACAGGAGTTCCAGCCATGGATTTTCTAATCTTAAGTCGACTTTACAGGAAACGAAATATAGGACATTTGAAGCGTCCTGAATTGCGGAGGAGTTAATTCAACAACAGTTCAAGAGGCTACTTTTGCTTAAATACCATTTTGATCGGTACTCCTTCAAACGAATACCAAATTCTGAGTTGATTTTCCAAATATCGCTGGTATGATTCCGCTACCCCTTTTGCGTAGTTCGTAAAGAAATTAAATACCGGAGGCGCGGTGCGTACTTGGGTTACAAATTTGATCTTCACCCGTTGATTACGATACAACGGCGGGGCATGGCGCTCGACCACGGTGGCTAAGAATTCATTGAGTTCCGAAGTAGAAATCCGCTTGTGGCGCTCCTTTTCGACATGAAGAACTTTGTCTAGGAGCTTATGAACCCGTTGTTTGGTAAACGCCGAAATGGTAACGATCGGCACATAGTCTAGAGTTCTGAGGCGGTCTTTGACCATTGCCTCGTATTCCAGGACGGAATTTGTGTTCTTTTCGATCAGATCCCACTTGTTGATGGCAACGACCAATCCCTTTTTCATTTGTTCGGCCTGAGCCAACACTTTGATGTCTTGGGATTCCAAAGGCTCCGTTGCATCCAACATCAGCACCGCAACATCGCACGTTTCAATGGCCCGTTCCGTGCGTAAATAGGCGTAGAATTCAACGTTTTCTTTGACTTTTGCCCTTTTTCTAAGTCCCGCCGTATCGACGAGAACCACTTCTTGTCCGTGATATTTCATGACGGAATCGACCGAATCCCTGGTCGTACCGCTTATTTCCGTTACTATTGAACGTTCCGTGCCTAATAATGCATTCGTTAAAGAGGATTTTCCAACATTTGGCCGGCCAATAATGGCGATCCTAGTCCGAGAATCCTCTACTTCAGGTTCACTTTCCGGCAATAACTTATTAACCGCATCAAGAAGGTCGCCGGTGCCCATTCCGTTAATTGAGCTCAGCGCATATACATGGTCGAATCCTAGTTCGTAAAGCGAATGCGCGTCCCAGCGCCTCTCGTCGTTATCCGCCTTATTTCCTACTACCAACACCGGACGATCGGACTTTCTCAATACCGATGCCATTTCTTGATCCAGATCAGTAACCCCTGTTGTCACGTCATTGACGAATAAAATCAGGTCTGCTTCTTGGATGGCCAAGTGAACTTGTTCTCGGATGGCGGCCTCAAAACGATCGGCCGAGTTGGGAACGAACCCACCCGTATCCACAATGGAAAAAACGCGCCCTCCCCACTCAACATGGCCGTATATACGGTCCCTGGTTACCCCAGGCTCGTTGTGTACGATGGAATGGCGTTCTTCAGTTAGACGATTGAAAAAGGTGGATTTGCCCACATTAGGGCGACCCACAATAGCGACAAGTGGCATTCGAATGCTTGCGATGATTCAGCCCGGAGGCCGTGATTGAGCTAGAGGCGCTCTTTACGCTCAATATACAGCGCGCGGAACAGCATAAATGCGGTTTCAGCAGTTTCTGTTGTGAACCAATAGTTGATTCCGGCACCAATTGCTGCTCCAGCGATAGGAATCATCTGGGCGATCTTCCTTCCACCGATATTTTTTGCAATTTCGCGAGGTAAATGACGATTCTGATCTCTAAATGTCCCGCTTACGCGGCCTTTATAATCCGAAGAGTGCGCTAAAGCCGCTGCTGCCACCGTAATTTCACGCAAAGATGCGTTTTTAGACTCTCTTGATCCTGACGCCGCGACGTTAAATATGGATAAAACCAATGGGCCATGTGCTGGGCCACTTACGTCGAAACCGTACGCCGCTCCAATTTGTTGAATCAAACGTAGGTTAATTCCAAATAAAAGTGGAATATCCGCTGCAATCAAAACGGCTCCACCGAGTCCTGTTCCTCCGCCCTCGACCGCGGCCATTATGGCATTTTCGGAAAAATAACTTTTGGAAAGCCCATCTAAAGTAGCTAGGTCGGCGCTTTGCAAGTCCGCAATGGTCTTTACATCAACGCCCCTTGCCTTGGCCGATTTAAGCACTTCAATGGGATCGTACGTCCACGTGGAGCCTTCATTTAATAGGGACAAGAATTTTGAGATCGATCTATCTACTTGATCGATAACCTCGTCCGGTACAACTCGCTCAATTACCCAATCCATCGGAGCCATGGCCCAGTTCATGGCCTGCGCCACTAACGAGGCATCGCCGTGCTGCCACTTTTCAATATCTCGTTGAACAGATCGTTCGTATTCAGTCAGTCGCATTGAGCGCTCCCTCTTTGAGTGTCAAGAAACGTGGGAGTTTACTTCGCTGAAAATGAGCTCAGGGGTTAATCCATAATATCGAACTTTCGCAGTAATCGATACATGGTGGCTCTTCCGATCCCAAGCTCAACAGCCGCACGATCCACGTTGTGATCGCAAAGCCGATATGCACGCTCCACAGCGCGCTGCTTAAGTTCTTCAAGCGATACGATGCCCCCATCGCCGTCTTCCAGAGAAATGTCTTCTTCGTCAAAGTCGTTTCCGGAATAGGGTGTACTTACTGAATGGGATTCAGGTTGCGTCTTTTCGACTCGAGGTGCAGAGAAACTGGTTTCTGCCGCTTGCGCGAGTGTCATTCGTTCCGACCAAGGCGATATCGTGCCAAGATCAGATATCATTAAATCTGTTGCGCTTACTTCGGCTTCGTCGCTCAATAGGATTGCCCGTTCGATGGCGCTTTTCAGTTCGCGAATGTTTCCTGGCCAAGAATGGGCTGCAATAGCTCTTCTTGCTTCCGTTGAAAGTTTTTTACCTTTGAATTCGGGGTGCGATTTGGTGAATTCGCGGAAAAAATAATTGGAAAGCAGCAGCAAGTCTTGTCCTCGTTCCCGCAGTGGAGGTAACGGAACGGGAAACTGAAACAGCCGATAATACAGATCTTCTCTAAATTTGTGTTCGCGAATCATCTGAACCACATCTTTATTTGTGGCGCTGATTACGCGTGCGCTAAAATCAATAGTGTCGCTTCCGCCGACCCGTGTAATTTCTCCCTCTTGTAGCGCTCGTAACAATTTGGCTTGGAGGTCGAGGTCCAATTCGCCAATTTCATCTAAAAAAATGGTGCCCCCATCGGCCTGTTCAAATTTGCCGATCTTTCGGGCATAGGCGCCCGTAAAGGACCCCTTTTCATGTCCAAAGAACTCGCTTTCCATCAAATCTCGTGGAATTGCTGCACAGTTCACAACCACAAATGGGCCGCGCTTACGTCCTGAGGCGTAATGAATGGCTTTGGCTACTAATTCCTTACCCGTTCCACTTTCACCCTGAATTGCCACCATCAGGTCTCCCCGAGTGGCCTTTTCGATCATTCGATAGACATTGGTAATCGAAGGTGATTCGCCAATCATCCCACCAACTTGATATTTTTCACTCACTTCGGATCGAAGACTGTCGACTTCTCTTTCCAAAGACACCTTCTCTAAGACATTCCGAACGATTGAATCGAGCTTAACCAAATCATCCTGACCCTTAGTGATATAGTCATAAGCGCCAATTTTCATTGCTTCCACGGCGGTGTCAATTACACCCTGTGCCGAAACCATGATAACGGGAATTTCTGGATGACGAGTCACCATTCGACGAAGCACTTCAACCCCATCAATGCCTGGCATCATGATGTCTAGAAGCATCAAATCTGGTTTTTCATCCAAACTTTTGAGCACTTCGTCTCCGCTGTGAAATACCTTTACATGGTAGTTCGCATTTTTATCCAGTCGGTAGCTGAGCATTCGAGCATAATGCCTGTCATCGTCAACTACGAAAATGCGATATTTCATTAAACTAGTCCTTGAAAGTTCGGTTGGATGGTTTTGACATCCGAATGCATAGTTCACCCTCTGTGAATGGCATCCACAACCGTTATCGGGCGCTGAAACGGAACCTTAAGGGAAAATTATCAAAATGAGACAGAGAGTTTAAAGAGGTTGGTAGCTTGCAACCTTGGATCTTGGTCCTAAAGTAAAGCCAGACCCAATCCACCGACTAAAAAACAGTAGAAAGCGAAGTATTGAAGGCGACCGCGGCGGACAAAGTCCAGCACGAGACGAATTGCTGCAATCCCAGAGACAAAAGCAATCAATGTCCCTAATAATAAGATAGCCCAGTCCGCAACGGCCGCTGCAGAAAATGCATCGGCAATTTTAAAAACTGTAGCGCCTATAACCACTGGGATTAACATCAGGAAAGAAAAATCGGCTGCTTTCTCCGGATCCACGCCTTGATAAAGCGCGGCACAAATCGTCGATCCAGATCTGGAAATCCCTGGAATCATGGCAAAAGCTTGGGCGCATCCGATCACAAAACTTTTGGGCGCGGTCACTGCTCCCGTGGGCGCTTTAACCAGTCTAGTCAAAATGAGTAGGACACCCGTCACCAAAAGCATTCCTGCGGCCAAACGCGGAGAAGAAAAAGCGGCCTCAATTGCACCGCCCCAAATGGCATAAACGGTAAAGGTTGGAATCATCGTAATCAGAATGTGAATGCCCATTCGAAAGTGTTCTTCTGATTTATACGCCTTTTCCCAGTCCGTGGGATGAATGGCACTTTGGACAAAACCTTGAACTAGATTCAGAATCCGTGAGCGGTACACCCACAAAATGCTCATAATGGTTCCGAAATGAACCATCACCTCAAACAAAACATCAGAATCAGCGGCATCAAGACCCAAGAAATGTTGGGCCAGAACAAGGTGCCCGGACGAGGATACCGGGAGAAACTCGGTAATTCCCTGTATTAAGCCCAGTAGAATGGATTCCCACCAAGTCATAAGATCATGTTTTGCGTGTTTGAAAGAAGGACAAAGGTACAAAGCCAGCCGTTATCTGCTACGTCAATCAAGCCCAATTTGTCGTAAATCTTACGGAAGAATGACCTTTTCATTCAATTCTATTTAACTGTTTCCTCAGATAAACCGATATTAGTTTTCGGACTTATTACTCTTCTTTCTTTTACGCGACGGAGTGAATGTCCTTACAAAAATTATGTACCTAACCTAGACGGTCATGCGAAATATCGCCCTTGCCACTCTTTTTTCGCTGAGTCTTGTACGTTGTGACACGATAATTGGAGGCGATCACCCAGCGTCTTTTAAGGGAGACGAAACGGCAGTCCTAACCCACGCGCCTGCTGTTCCAGATTCTATTCGCCGAGACTACGGCACTACAGTGCATGTAAAATTGGATGCCATCGAGAAATTTGGATTACTCGATACCGGAGTTCAATATCGCTTTTGGACCTTTGGTGGAGAGGTACCGGGTCAATTCATTCGAGTACGTGAAGGCGATCAAATTGAATTTGAGCTGCATAACCATGCTGACAATTTCTTCATCCACAATATTGACCTTCATGCAGTCACTGGACCTCATGGAGGTGGAAAGGCCTCAGTCACACCCATAGGCGAAACTAGTTCGTTCACTTTTACAGCCCTTCATCCGGGTCTATACGTTTATCACTGTGCAACCGCGCCAGTAGGAATGCATATTGCCAACGGCATGTACGGGTTGATCTTGGTTGAACCTAAAGGTGGGCTTCCAAAAGTTGACAGAGAGTATTACGTGATGCAGGGTGAATTCTACACGACTGGACCATATGGCCAGCAAGGATTTCAGCCGTTTAGCATGACAAAAGCACTCTCCGAAGATCCAGAATATGTCGTTTTTAACGGGTCTGTTGGTTCTATGACTGGTGAAAAAGCACTAAAGGCAAAAGTTGGTGAGACGATCCGATTGTTTGTAGGAAATGCCGGCCCAAATTTGATTTCATCGTTTCACATTATTGGAGAAATGTTTGACGTGGTCTACGGCGAAGGGGGGCCATTCCCTACTCATGAAACGATACAAACAACCCTGATACCAGCGGGTGGGGCTGTGATCGTGGAGTTAAAAGTGGAAGTACCCGGCACGTATATGTTGGTAGACCACTCTATTTTTCGAGCAATGAATAAAGGCGCTCTTGGCATGCTGGAAGTGACAGGAGAACCCTCCATTGACATTTTTTCGGGTAAAAACTGACCTGAAAGAGTCTTATTCCGGAAGTTTGGGGGCAACCAAGACTACTTTTTCGCGCTCAACTAAGACTGCGCCAGGAAGGGCTTTTCGCGGTTTTCGGACGTATTTGCGCTCGACAACAATAACAGGGACAAGTGCACTAGGGCGAGCCTTGCTGTGCCACGCTGCGATGGCAGCTGCTTGTTCTATGATCTTCTTGGAAGGTTTATCCTCTCGGCCTCGAAGCCTAAGAATGGTATGAGAGCCCGCCACACCACGGGCATGGAGCCACAAATCATACTTCCGTGAGTCTCGCAGGGTCAATTGGTCGTTTTGTTTTGCATTTCTTCCGACCCACACCTCGTACCCGTCATCCAAGACATAACGTCGATAAGGGACGATATCTGGATCATCGGGACTTGCTCGAAGTGCTCTCAACCAGGTTTCATGTTTTGTTTGGAACTTCGTTACGTTTTCTACGGTGTCTAAATGTAACGCCTCATCTAACAGTTTTTCGAGGTCGGCAGCCGTTTTTTGCAAAGACTGTAGTCGCTCCAACGACACTTCCCGAGCCGCGCGTGCTGCTTTGGCTTTTTCATAGTAGCGGCCAGCGTTCTCAATTGCGGAACGATTGGGGTCCATTACGATCAACACGTCCGGGCCTTCAGAAATTATATCTGGTACGGTAACGTGAAGGCTGCCGGGGGTATACAGTCTAGGCTGCGCCATGAGTAAGTGGCCCATTTTTTCATGCAGGTCAGCTCGACTGGGCTTGTCCAATTCCAAAACTACCTTGCCAAGGCTCTTCCGAGCTCCCACCGCTCTAACCTTGATAGATTTAAGCAAGGGATCATACAACCCTGAGAATCGCGTGACGGCCATTTTCCGCCGTGCACAGACACAAACAGCCTGGTCGACCGATTCAAATTCTTCCGGTTCAAGACCTAGAGAACTCAGAAATATGGTTGAAAAAAATGGAATGCGCCCCTCACCCCAATAAACCAATGATTTGGGACTATCAAGCTCATCCAACATTTGTAGAATCGAAGCGGACAGAATCTGAGGATCCTCTATTGGGCCTGTCCTGCTCCACAACTCTTCAATTAGTGCCTTAGGGAAAAGTGGGACCAATGTTTTTAAATGTTTTCCCTTGGACAGATGCGCCTCGATTTCCTCAGGTGTTGGTGGTGGGGGCGCGATTCTCAATTCCGGTATCGCAGCATTCGAACCTCGAAATGACGAAAGAGTCTTATTTGGGCCATGCCTAAAAAAAACATTGGCACGAGGTCCGTAAATGGCAAAATGGACTGAATCTCCTGAGGTTAGCCTGAGAATGACCATTCGGTCCCTCTGCGCCAATTCTATTCCCGCCACTTGCTGATTCCGAAGTGGCGCAAAAACGTCTACAACGTTTTTGCGCCATCGATTGGATCCCGAATACATGAACAAGTGTCTGAGCGGTGCCTGTACAGAAGCATTGAGTGACCACTGGGCCCCCTCTGAGGTTTCGAATACCAGAATCAAGCTTCCTTTGTGTTGGGAATACCCTTCTACGACAACAGCGCCAGCGAGACGGGGGCCCCACTCTTCGATAAGAGCGCGAAGTGTGTAATAATTGGTGAGCACGACGCGCCTATTCGAAAATGATTACTTCTTTTTTTGAGGGCGGCTTTGAGATTCTGCGATCGTGGAAAGAATCCAGATTGCGGCCCAACCAATAGCAGCGTAGACAAAGGAAGAGTACAGCAATAGAGCCACATTAACGCCGTATAAGACATGATAAAACCAACTAGGTACACTATCCGCTTTTCTTTGAACGTTTGACGCAGCACCTGAAAGTGCGAACACCTTCAATAGAAGCATAAGCGGTGTATATATGGCGATAATCCACCACCCCCAAATCGCGGTTGTAAAAGCGTACGCTAAAATAACGGCCGTTACTGCGATATCAATAAATGCATTCTTTATCCAAGACATAGATATTTGCCAACTTTAATGTCATGAGGGAATCATCGTCCAACTTTCTTCCTGACGGTAATTTGCAGAAAACTATGCTAACATACCACCTTCTGATCTGTAATTGAATACATTCACCAGTGTAGGGTAATCCCTCGCTTGAATGGTAAGACAAAACCGACCTCCGAGTGAGGGATACCATTATATTTCGGAGTAATTTGTCTTCTTATTTTTATCCTATCTCGCCGATTGCAGGGTTTAAATCACCACTGCAATTTCGCTGGGTAACAAAGAGTCCATTCAACCCCACTTTCAGAAGACATCATGACTTACTTTCAATCAATTATCGGCCGAAGCGTGCTTTTGCTATTTATGGCCTTCGCTTTTTCAGCTGTTTCAGGTTGCCAATCTGAAACGCTGAAAGGTGAGGAAAACGCAATCTTGACCCACGCGCCGGTAGTTCCGACGCCTATCGCTCGTAATTACCCAACAAAGGTGATTGTTGAGTTAGAAACTAAAGAAGTCGTTCGGCGCCTCGCAGACGGTGTAGATTACACATTTTGGACGTTTGGTGGCGAAGTCCCGGGTAAGTTTATTCGAGTTCGCGAAGGCGATCAGGTGGAATTTCATCTGAACAACCACCCAGACTCAAAAATGCCGCACAATATTGACTTGCATGCCGTTTCAGGCCCAGGTGGTGGCGCTGCCTCTTCATTTACTGCGCCAGGGAAAGGTACTGTGTTTTCATTCACGGCTTTGAATCCCGGTCTTTATGTTTATCACTGCGCGACTGCACCGGTAGGAATGCACATTGCCAACGGCATGTACGGGCTCATCTTGGTTGAACCGAAAGAAGGTTTACCCCCAGTCGACCAAGAATACTATGTCATGCAGAGTGAGTTTTACACTCAAGGCGCATACGGCGCTGCCGGATTGCAACCATTTGATATGTCAAAGGCCCTGCTTGAAACGCCTGACTACGTCGTCTTTAACGGATCTGTCGGGAGTACAACAGGCGACAAAGCGCTAACTGCTAACGTGGGAGACCGCATTCGCCTTTATGTTGGTAACGGTGGTCCAAATTTGGTGTCTTCCTTCCACGTAATCGGTGAAATATTTGACCTTGCGTACCAAGAAGGCGGATCAATTGCTAACAAGAATGTGCAAACTACTCTAGTTCCTGCTGGCGGATCGGCTATGGTTGAATTCACCGTAGACGTTCCAGGTACTTTCATTATCGTTGACCACTCTATTTTCAGAGCCTTCAACAAGGGCGCCTTGGCTATGATCACCGTCACCGGCGATGCCAAGCCTGAAATCTATTCTGGGCTTCAATCTGAAAGTGTTTACTTACCCGAAGGTGGTGGTATTCAGGACATCGACGGGGATGCTCCTGCAGCCTTAGTTGCGCAGAACAAAGCAGAACGAATGGTAGAGGGAAGTCGCATTTTTGCTGCCAATTGCGCCGCTTGTCACCAGGCCGATGGGAAAGGAATTGCTGGAGTTTTTCCTCCACTTGCCGAATCTGACTTTCTCATGGCAGATCCTAATCGAGCTGCAAACGTTGTGATCAACGGTAGATCTGGCCCGATTGAAGTGAATGGAGTGACCTACAATGGCGTTATGCCCGGCGTGAATCTTTCCGACGAACAAATTGCCAACGTATTAACCTATGTCATGAATTCCTTTGGCAACGAAGGGACTGAAATGACTCCCGCTCAAGTTGCAAAAGTTCGGTCACAACATTAGTTGAATAACCGGACTACTAGTTGAAATATTGCAACACGATATTGTGGATGGGGCTGCTGATGGTTTTACCATCAGCAGCCCTTTATGCTAGACAAACCGCGAGGACTGTCGTCCCCGACGGAATGGTCTTGATTGCAGCTGGCAAATATCAAGCGCTGTATGATAATGGAGGAGACGTAGACGGAGTGGCCGTTTCAGCGTTTTTCGTCGACGAAAACCCTGTCACAAACGGAGAATTTTTGACATTCGTAATGGCGCATCCTAAATGGCAGAGGTCCTATGTTTCTCCCTTATTTGCTGAGTCCTCATACCTCATAAACTGGGCAGGGGATACCGATTTGGGTACAGTTGGTGTAGATCAACCCGTAACCGGAGTCTCTTGGTTCGCCGCAAAAGCCTTTGCAAAATCAAAAGGAAACCGGCTGCCCACTGTGGCTGAGTGGGAATACGTAGCTGGTGCCGGCCAAAACTCGCCTCGGGGCAAAGACGAAGAGGACTTTGAACGAAACCTCCTAATTCTCACAAATCAACCCCAACCAAACCCATTGCCAAAAGTCGGTCAATCTGAAGGGAATTATTGGGGAGTTCGTGATCTTCACGGACTCGTTTGGGAATGGGTGTTAGATTTCAATTCAGCACTAATCACTGGAGAATCAAGAGCTGACGCCAATTTGGAGCGCAAATTGTTTTGCGGAAGTGGCGTTGTAGGAGCTTCCGATTTCACTGATTATACTGCCTTTATGCGCTTTGCCTTTCGGGGTAGCATCAGCGCCTCATATTCCGGCTCTAACCTAGGTTTTCGAACTGTAAGGTCTTTATAAAATGCGTTTTTTAATTGTAACTCTGATTAGTCTTTTCTCCATTTCATGTTCTGAAAAAGAATCTCATGATGCCTCCCAGCATGATTCCATGCCGATGGTTTTGGAATCGGACGCTCCAGGCGCAGGTGATTATTCGATTTATCAAGTAGAGTCCAATTGGCACAATCAAAATGCTACCGCTCTGAATTTGTCGGCCTTGGTAGGACGTATCCAGGTGGTTGCCATGACTTATACGTCCTGCGAAATGTCTTGCCCGAGGATAGTCGCTGCGATGAAAGAAATTGAGAAAAAAGCGAACGGACAAATCGGATTTGTACTCGTGTCCATCGATCCCGAAAGGGATGATGTATCCACTCTGGCGGCATATGCAACGAAAATGAACCTTGCAAAAAGCAACTGGAATCTGTTAACGGGCAGCAGCGACGACGTACTCGAAATAGCGGCCCTGTTAGGAGTTAGGTATCAAAAAATGCCCGACGGAGAATTTGCTCATTCCAACATTATTACTGTCCTGAATGAGGAAGGAGTTATAGTGCATCAACAGAATGGAATAGCCGTCGATCTAACCCAACAAACCAGCGACATTGTCCAAAAACTGTTAGAGACCACCGCTCGCTAAGGCCAATCCCCACCACACTTCTTGACCGCTTTCCAACTTTGAAGGGCGACGTTTGTGCTTTTGCTAAACCCCTTCACAAGTTCTTCGCATGTGTGAGAACTTTTTTGTACCATTCGGTCAGGCGGACCATGTTCCGCGATGCTCATCCATCGGAGAATCGAATTGAAAAAGGTCATTGCCGCACTCGGCACCATTGTTTTCCTGCTTATCCTGCTGATAAAGCCTTTTGATTTTGCTGAGGTTTACTCTGTCCACGCAGGCAAAATGGTTAAATCTATTTCGACAAATACGACCTCCGAAGACGTATCGGCAGCCAACATGGCTGAGCGTGAAGCCACGACCGATCGGCAAGTCATGATCGGGATTTCAAATGCTGCTCAGGAAGTCTCCGCGTTTAAAACAGCTGCTTGGATGGTTTCTCTTCTATTGATTGCCGCCATAACTGTGGCAGCTGCCGCCCGACGTAAACGTATTAATCACCCTATTGACGATTTGTAATCGAACCTGGGTCTGATTTTTCCAAAGTAGTGGGTGGCGCTAATTAATCGGTCAGCATGTTAAGCTGCCATAAGTCTTGGCCGGACCATTTATGAATGGGTTCGATGGCAAGCAAACCCGTTTTACCTATCGCTTTTTCTAAGTAGCGAAGTTCAACAAACTTGGCATCTAAGGACTCGTCCGGCTTGGGCTCAAATCCAGCTTCTCTCATCATTAATACCCCTTTTGCCCGAACAGATAGCTCGATGCGAATTCGAATCAGGCAAAACATGTCGGCTACGATAGTACCGTCAAAATGGTCTTTTAGGGTCGTGAGATAATTTCCGATTTTCGACTGAGAGAATTCTCCTCCCATCAACAACCCAAGCAATTCCTGATCCGTATCAAATCCAGTTCCGAGCCACGCCCTTGTATGTTTTTCACTTTGGGCAAAAACAACAGATACCAGGACTGGAGACGAGAGGACCAGAAACCCAGTCGATAAAAGTGGCGAACGCCTTTTCGGATTGGACCACATCCAAGCGCCCGCTTAACCGAATGGAATTAGGTGCGTCTTGTACTATTTCAAGCATTGTTTTGAGATTTTTTACCAGCCTAATGCTGGTTTTTCTGTCTTTATACTGATAACTCACCTCATCCATAAACCGTTTTACGAGGTGAATTCCGAGCCCTCCGGGCTTTCGGTCATGCAACGAGGCGTCTATATCTACTTCGGCCCGATCAGCGTAATTAAATGGCTTGGAGTCAAAGTCGACTAATTGGATGATTACAGATTCTGCATCTGTTTCAACCCCAATCAAGATGTCGCCCCTACCGTCTCCATTGTATTTCACCATGTTGGTATACAATTCTTCAACGGCCATATTCACAAAAAACGTAGTTTTAGCATCAAGACCAAGTTGAAGAACCGCACGTTCTAAAAACGAGACAATGGCCTCCAACTCGTTAATATGTCTGCCAAAATGTTGCTCCATCTACTTAAAATAGTAAATGACAACCTGCAGTTTGTGAAAGAATTAGCCGATGCTCCAAAATCTAAACTAGAGCACAAAAAAAGGCGGCTTCCCATTCGGGAAGCCGCCTTTTAAATCCGAAGACCACTTAGCCGATGTGCATTTGCAACTCTTCTCTGCGATGTTTCTGTCGCAGTTTGCGAAGGGCCTTTTCCTTGATCTGACGCACTCGCTCCCTGGTTAAACCGAACCGTTGTCCAATTTCTTCGAGCGTTAATGGGTGTTCTCGACCAATTCCAAAATAGAGTCGTGTAATTTCAGCTTCCCTAGGATGCAACAGATTTAAGGCCCGCTCAATATCAATCTTGAGCGACTCATCCATCAGGGAATCGTCTGGTTTGGTGTCTTCATCATCAGGAAGGACATCCAACAAACTGTTATCGTCATCCTCGTTGAACGGAGCATCCATAGACAAATGGCGACCCGTGTGCTGCATAGCCTCACGAACCTTTTCCACATCCACTTCCAATTCAATGGCCAACTCTTCAATATTGGGCTGGCGCTCGTGGGTCTGAGCGAGACGAGCACTTGTTTTGCGAATTTTGGAAATCGTTCCAATTCGGTTCAACGGTAATCGAACTACCCGACTTTGTTCAGCCAAAGCCTGCAGGATAGCTTGGCGAATCCACCAAACGGCATACGAAATAAATTTAAAACCACGCGTTTCGTCAAACCGCTGGGCCGCTTTGATGAGGCCGTAGTTTCCTTCATTTATCAAGTCGGCGAGAGTTAGCCCCTGACCTTGATACTTCTTTGCAACAGAAACGACAAAACGTAAGTTTGCACGCGTAAGGCGATGCAAAGCGTTTTGGTCGCCGGACTTAATAGCCTGTGCGAGTGTGACCTCTTCCTGCGGAGTCAACAATTGGATTTGACCAATTTCCTGCAGGTACTGGTCCAGCATGCGTTGCTGGCGTGGGACGTACATACTCCCCTTCCTCTATCTGAATTCGTGGTAGCTTTTCGGTAAGCGTTAGCTTTTACTAGATCTATCACTTGTAAACGGGATACGAGTGACAATGCCCGGGTTAACGGCCCTCATGCACGAGGAAAGGTCGGTGGTTGTTCCCCTAGCATGTGGTTCTAAACACTTTATATCCTCTTGTTACGTATTGTTTCCCGAAATTTTCAGAAGGGCATCAGCAATTTCTCTTTCTTCGCTCATTCTTGGGACTTTAGTCTGAGCACTAACCATTTTTTTCGTTGATTTGAGCCAACTATGGAACGTTCCTGCCTGGAGAGGTGAAATAGTGGGACTTCGAAATGCCCCCGCCTCCCGGCGAATGACATAATGTCGATTAACCGCTTGAAGATGATCGTCAATTACTCCAGAGAAAACATCAAGATCGGTTGGTTCAGATTCAAATTCGATTAACCATTCGTGGCCGGGGAGGGAGGCAGCGGAAACCGGAAGAGAAGTGATATGAAAATTAGAAAACTGTGCTCCAGTAGCTTCACACGCTTTACCCAAGGCAGTTCGGGCCTCGTCTCCGTAAACGGCCTCACCATATTTATCCAGCATTTCATTCGTTCTGCCTGCCACAACCATTCGGTGTGGTTTGATCGAAGTAAATCTGACTACATCTCCTACTTCATATCCCCAAAGACCGCTACAAGTGGATACGAAAATTCGATATTTAACCCCGGTTTCTACTCCATCAATCGACACCCGGGAACCCGATCCGTCGATGGGTTCAAATTCGAAGTACACGCCCGAATTTAGGTGTACCAACATATCGGTAGAGCGAGGATCGTCCTGGAAGGATACATATCCCTCCGATGCGCCATAACTCTCCATAAAGTCGAGAGGTCCTCCAACTTGGTGCTCAAGCAAAGCTCGATATGACGATAAGGCTACGCCCCCCGAAAAGAACACCTGAAGATTAGGCCATATTTCTCGAACGGTAGAAGCACTATTACCCGTTGCAACATTGTGCGCCGCAATCAACTTTTTGAAAAGCACGATGGCCCATGACGGGACCATAGCAATAGCCCGAACATCCGTATTTAGAGTATGCTGGACCATGGCATCCAATTTCTTATCCCAATTCGGTAAAAAAAGGATCTCCTGCGGAACGGCCTGATAAAATTTCTTGATCGCCCAGGGAGCAAATAAAAACTGTAATCCGCTGACCTCACCTATCATGGTTCCAGGATGAAGAGGATCCTCTTCTATTCGGCCCGGGATGGATAATAACTTCCCCATGAAAAAAGAAGGGTCGGTGGTTGCTTCGAAATAAGAGAGAGCCACTGACAGGGTAAAACGCCTATTAATGTTGAGCATCTCGACAGACAGCGGAATGATTTTGCCAGTCGAGGCTGTTCCGGATGAAATGGCAAAGTGCTGAAAGGTACCCGGCCATGTAATATCACTTTCGCCGTTTCTAATTCGTCCAATATCAGTACGAAAGGCTTCATACGAGTTGATGGGCATCCGCTCTCGATACACCTTCATGGGATCGTTGGTCTCAGCCACCTCGGCAAAGTGGTAACGTTTTCCCCATTCAGTATGGGCAGCACGGGCAAGTAACCCCCGAAGAACCGCCACTTGAGTACCCACAGGATTTGCCTTGAAATCCCGTATTACCGTTAGAGGGCCTAAGGCCGGAGGCCATCTGGTTTCGCTATTTCGGGGAAAACGGATCGGCATAAATATAAAGAGGCCGCAGTGCTCAAAAGTTGCACTGGATTGATGTCTTTGAATTGTATGGATTTAATGCCTGTTTTCGCACATGGATCCAGAATTTGATCGCTATCTTTTGCCTATCATTGTATTCGTGCAATTGTGATGCAAAAAAAGCATGACCCGTACATTCTTAGAAACCGAGACCACGTTTTGGATTGTCGCACTCCTGTATTAGGAGGGGCGCACATAATGGGCGTGCTCAATGTTACGCCTGACTCTTTCTCAGACGGAGGGAAGTATTTGGATGTGGCGCGCGCTACCGCGCGCGCCAATGAAATGAGTCAAGAAGGAGCGCGGCTCATTGATATCGGCGGTGCGTCTTCCAGGCCAAAAGGAACGATCTATGGGACAGGAGCTGAATTGGTATCGCTTGAAGAAGAATTGCGACGAGTCGTACCGGTTGTTGTTGAAGTCGTAAAGTCTCAACCACATGTCTGGATATCTGTGGACACTTTTCGAAGCGAAGTAGCCCATGCCGCTCTCGAGGCGGGCGCTCACATGATTAATGATATCACATCACTTCGTTTCGACCCAAAATTGGCTGGAGTCTGTGCAACGTTTAACGCACCATTGATCTTAATGCATTCAGTGGGTCTTCCAGGGGACATGCCCCATGTGATCAACTCAACTGGGATTACCAACGACATGGCTCCAGGAGCCGACAAGCCTTCAACCTCACATGACGCATCGGAGCTCGATATCGTTGAGGTAGTTTTCCGAGATCTAAAACATGCTGCAGAAACAGCCCAAAGAAGTGGGTGTACCCAACTCATTTTGGACCCTGGATTTGGTTTTGGCAAAAATGTCAATGACAATTTGAGGCTGATATCCGACTTGAATCACTTTCAATCGTTGGGCTGGCCGCTAATGATCGGAGTATCCAGAAAGAGCACGATCGGCGAGATCCTTTCCGAAAATGGGGACATTCCTCCTCCTAACCAACGCCTTCTTGGAGGACTAGGGGTAACAGCCGTGGGTATCGCTTCTGGTGCTTCCTTGGTGCGAACTCATGATGTTTACGAAACAAAGCAGTTCCTTGGCGCTCTCGACGCAACTAGACGTACCTCAAAGTTGTAGATGACGTATTATAGAATGAGAATCAACCAAATCAATCAGCCTGAACGGCCTTGACACTATTTAATTGGGTCATACCGATACGTGTTGTCGACCTCGTAGAGATCGGGTTGGTGGCGTACGTCCTATACAAACTTTACCAGTTGATGCGGGGTACGATTGCCGTTCAGCTTTTTGCGGGAATCATTGCCCTGTATATCGTCCAGTTATTGGTAACTGCCGCCGATATGACGATTCTAAAGGCGCTCTTTGGCTCCATTTCAAAAGTGTTTGTCCTCGCCGTCATTATTCTGTTTCAACCTGAAATACGACGGCTTTTACTTCTACTCGGTCTGAATCCACTAGTAAGACGTTTCATGCGTTCCCCGGCGCAACAAGTGAGAATCGAAGAAATTGTTTTGGCGATCGAAGACCTTAGCACGCGAAAAATCGGAGCTTTGATCGCGTTTGAGCGCTCCACGGGTCTTCGTAGTTACATCGAAACAGGTGCACAGCTCAATGCCCAAATTAGTAGGGACCTTTTGGTAACTATTTTTTATGCCCAAAACCCACTTCACGATGGCGCTGTGATCATTAGGGACACCCAGATTGAAGCAGCTCGCTGCATTTTACCGGTTTCAACCAGCATGAGACTTAGTAGCAAACTAGGGCTGCGTCATCGCGCTGCGGTTGGCCTTACCGAGTTAACGGACGCATTTGTGATCGTAGTATCAGAAGAAACTGGTCAAATAAGTATAGCTAGCAACGGGGTTTTGAAATCAGATATAAGTCTTAGTCTTCTAGACGAGTATATTTTGGAGGCGCTAGCACCTAGCTTGGCAGCCGATGCCGACACCATTCCGCCTGCCAAAGCTTAGCCTAAGCCATATTCCCCATGAACGAAGATTGGAAATTTGAACGCAGACGAAACCGACTCGTTATTGAGCTGCGTGAAAAGGGAATTGTGGATGAAAGAGTGTTGGCCGCCATTAACCGAGTTCCTCGTCACATGTTTGTAGATCAGGCTTTTCACGCCCGGTCGTACAACGACGAGGCCCTGCCCATTGGTCTTAAACAGACCATTTCGCAACCGTTCACGGTTGCCACGCAGAGTCAAGCTCTGGCGCCCAAACGTGATGAACGGATTCTAGAAATCGGAACAGGAAGCGGTTATCAGGCGGCAGTCCTGTATGAAATGGGGGCAAAGGTGTTTTCCATTGAACGAATGAGAGCCCTGTACGAACGCACTAACCCACTTCTCAAAAGTCTGGGTTACAGAATTGTGACCATGTTCGGAGACGGCATGCAAGGCTGGAGTTCGATGGCCCCTTTTGATGGTATCATCGTTACGGCTGGTGCCCAAGAAGTCCCGGAAGTACTCCTTCAGCAATTGAAATTGCCCGAAGGGATGAAGAGTGGCGGGCGAATGATTATTCCGGTGGGCCCCAGAGAAGAACAGATCATGACCCATGTAGTTCGGACCGGCGAAAGCACCTTTGAATCGGTCGAATTGGATTCATTCCGCTTTGTGCCATTGTTAGGCAGTACGGTTGGATAGAATGGCTAGGGCGTGCGGCGCTCTACCGAGAATGAGGCTTCCATGACCCATTTTTGTGATCTACCTGGTCAACAACGCCTACAATCGTGGCATCTGCAGGAATCATCTTGGGCTTGAATGGAATGGTAGCTTCTGTCGAACTTACATAGATTACGGTATCCCCGACGCCTGAATCAACGGTATCGAGTGCTACAATTTTCCCTCCAACGTCCGCTCCTGAAAATGTCATTGGCTGAACGAAAAGCATCCGTTGGCCAATGAGTGACTCCGTTTTTGGGGTCGCCCAAATATTTCCGATTACCCGACCAATATTCACGATTGGTTTCCTTCTATGTCCATTTTATCAACAATCGCCACGATTACAGCGTCAATCGGTTTGTTTTTTGTCACTTCTGTTTGCCGGGCGCTTGATCCCTGGACGAACAAAACCGTTTCCCCTACTCCCGCACCGACACTATCTACGGCAACAATCACTTTGTCTTTTTGTGTACCGTCAGGATCTAGTTCACACACCATTTGGAGTTTTAGACCGCGCAATTGTTCGTCTTTACGTGTTGCCCAGACCGTACCAATTACTTTTCCCAGTATCATGCTATTTCTCGAAATGGGAGGTTAAAGGAATTGCGATAAATCATTTTCATGAGCTTGACTAGATCCGTTAAAAGCTAAAAAGCCGTGCCTTCACTTTGAAAGGCGACTCTAAAATAGGAGGCCACTGTGGCTGCATGGTCCGCAAAAGTAGAACGCGTTCCCAACGAGCCAACTTCGGACACGCCATAATACAACAACGGAACGAATTCCCGGCTGTGATCTGAACCTGGAGTTGTAGGGTCGTTTCCATGATCTGCAGTAATAACTAATCGTGCGTCTTCGGGAAGGCTTCCCAATAATTCAGGGATAGAACGATCAAATTCCTCCAAAGACGAGGCAAATCCTTTTGGATTATTTCGATGACCATACTCCTGGTCGAAATCGATTAGGTTGATCCAGATAAAAGTGCGCTGATTCGATTTTACAGCTCGTTTTATGGCTTGGATCGTTTGATCAATCCCAATGGAGTTTGTCCCTGTTTTGATAGTTTCGTCAAAACCAACGCCACCGAACAAATCTGCAACTTTTCCAATCGACACGGTACGAATGCCCCCTTTTTGCAATGTCTCCTGAAGGGTAATGCGGTGTGGAAGCCTAGAAAAGTCCTTTCTTTTAGTCGACAACCTATGAAATGCCCCTGGAATGCCTTCGAACGGTCTCGCTATGACTCGGCCCACATTGTGGGGTCCAACACAAATGGTGTTTCTTGCGATTTCGCACCACGTATATAACGTTTCTAACGGCACTTTCTCAACGTGGGCAGCGATTTGAAAAACGCTATCTGCAGATGTGTAGACTATCGGCATTCCACTTTTTAGATGTTCTTCCCCACATTCCTCAATGATTGTTGTGCCTGACTCGGGTCGATTTCCCAACACGCACCTAACATTGGTCGCTCGGCAAAAGGCGGAGATGAGATCGGCCGGAAAACCACTTGAATATGTTGGAAAGGGCTCGTCAAGAAGAATTCCTGCCATTTCCCAATGCCCGGTTGTAGAATCTTTGCCAGCTGAGCTTTCGGTCATTTTCCCAAAGCTAGCAGTTGGTTTTGGATTGGCGTTCATCGACGTAAATGGCCTGATGCAACCCAATCCCATCCGCTCAAGGTGAGGCAGGGTGGGCCGTTCTTGCTCAAGTACATGACCTAGCGTGTCGCTACCCTGATCCCCATAAGCACCGGCATCTGGCTGTTCGCCGATCCCTACTCCATCCAATACAATAGTGACAAAAATCATGTCGCTACTCCTTATTCGACAATGATACACTCACCGGACTGAAACGCCTCTTGAAGAGCAGCTGTGACGTCAGAACGCAGTTCGTCGGCGTTTTGGTGCCGATCATTCATCACAGCTACCCCAACGCTCACGCCACCAGGAAAGGACTCATGATCTTTTGGAAAACCTTCTTGAATTCGACTAGCCCACGCCGCTATTCCAGGATTGGCGCCGTGGTAAAAAACGCCGTATGTCAATTCACCAAATCGCTCGACTCTAGCATCGACTGCAACATTTTTTAACCGAGTGTAAAAAGCACTTTCAAGCTCAGAAACATCTTCTGAACCATCTTCCCCACTGTTGAAATGCACCAATGCTAACGAAAGAGGATGATGCTCAGAACGCGCCCTTTCCATTTCTTCGGTAATGATTTCTCGCCGAGGTTTTAATGGAAGCGTAGCATCGAGGTCGGCCAATCCACCTTCCGCTTCTGTATCTAAAATGGTTGAAACCAAACGTGCATATTGTTCGAGTAAGACTCGTACAGAAGCGGCTTCAAGACCTACATCATTCATTGTATCCACCAACAAAATGAAAAGGTCGCCAAACTTCTTGGGTACCACCGGCACCATTGCGACTTGGCGGACATTAATTTTTTCGTGGTAGTATCCTAGCTTCGTTTTGGGGAAACCGTTTGGACCTACTCTTGGATACACGACCGGTACCAAGGCTCTGTGTCCGGCCAACATCGGCTCCTTAGCCGCATACGACCCTCCGTTTCGGGCATAGGAATTCTGGCTAATCATCACTTCGATATGGTATCGAAGGGGTATATCTTCCTGACGAAGCAAACATACGGTGTTGGCATCGATGGAAGCGCGTAGAGAATGCAAGGCGGGAATTAAAACGTCTGCGAACGACTGCGACGATGCCTCTGAGACCATAATTCGGGACCGGGGCGCCATCGTCCTAGGTTTGCCAATTACGGGTGACTCAGCAGATCCAATGGGAATATCAGTCGGATTGGAGCTGAATTCATACGAATCGCCAACGGTGAAATCATCGAAGTCACCGTCAATTCCTTCCGTTTGTTTAGGGCCTCCTGAAGCCGAGTGGGCGGGCTTGATATCTACAATCCCAAGCGAGGCAAGGTCTTCCTCAGGTTGCTCTGGAGCGCGCATATATGCTCCTGGGGCATCTTTGTGACGTCGCCTCATTTTTGCAGTAATCACTGCCGCAGCCGCAACAACAAGCACTACAGCTAAAACGTAAAGCCTCCAATCTCCCAGGACAATGGCCAATGAGACAGATACTATTGCTAGAATGATAAACAGAACGCGGAGCATCCGAGGTCCAAAAAGGATAAATGAATGACAAAATCTGCAGTCTTCGCAAGCTATTGGCGCCCATAGCAAAAGTCAATTAAACCTTAAATAGATATTGACTCTCTTTGATACAAATATCTCACTTTAATTGATATTCCTCTCACATTTGGGATGGGAAAACATCATTTGAACCATTTTACACGGTTTTGTGCAAAAATACGAGTTTTGGCACGGCATTTGAAATAGTTGGAAATAACAATTGAGATCGAGACATCGTGGATTATGAAATCCTCCTTGGTTACTCCCACGATTTCACTGATCTGTCTTAATTGTCCTTGATATGTCGTCTGGACGCCTCTCTAGATGGCTCTTGAAAATCCCCCTCGAAGTGGTTATTCGGGGGGGATTTTCGCTTTTACCGTCTCCTTCGTGCCCTTTCGAAACGTTTGGGTCGCTTAGTTCAAAATGAGACTGGCACGGCTTTTGAAAGACGCTATTCGCTTGTGCAAAAAAGCGCAAGACCTTACCAAAACTACTTCCATAATGCGACACAACTTGACTCCCTCACCATTTGATCACGCTTTTACAAGCGGTACCAAACAGCTCAAGTCTGTCGAAATCACTATGCGTTCTATCATTCCCGTTTTCGGAAATATGTTCAAATTTGCCTCTTTCCTGGTTGTTTTGGCCTTTATTCTGGCAGCCCTACCGGCTGAATCAGAATCCACAACCTATGAAGCGCCTATCGTGGCGTGTAAGTTGGAAGGCGCAGCAATTGGCGTAAATGGTTCTACCGTTGTTGTCAACGGAGTCACCATCACATTCTCAAATTGGATTCCCAAAGTGGGATCGCCTGGGGAATTTGTGGGATTCACGATTGATAAATCAGGTTATACATTTACTGTAAAAGCAGGAAATGAACTATTATCTGGAATGGGTACGACATGGAGTAACCCAAACGGTACCTCTGGTTCAACCGTAAACGCCATCTCGAATGTCAGTTTCTGTATGAACGACGGAGATCCGAATGACGAAGCGCTTTGCTACCTGATTGCGGACAACGATGGTTTTGGAAACAACAGCCCAGATGGTCTAACAAAGCTAAATGAAGTGTTTACAGAACTATCAATTGGTCTGACAGGGACGGATCATATTGAAGCTCTTACACAAGACACTTCTACAGGTATTTTATACGGTTCTGATGACAAACGTTTTGGTAGTCTCAACATTTCAACCGGTGCCTTTACATTTATTGGCAACTTTGGCTCAGGCAACGGCGCTCAAGGAAGTATCGATTTCTTGGATATCGATGGACTCGCTTACGACCCGTTTACAAAAAAAATGTATGCTGCGGTTCGTCGTGTCGGAAAGGACGATGTGCTGATTCGGGTTAACATTGCCACAGGAGCAGCGATTGTCGACGCCTTCGGACCTGGTAATACCTATGTCGTAGTTGAGAAAATAAACGGCCTACAGGATATTGACGATATCGCCATCTCTACTCGAAATGGTGTGATGTATGCGATACAAAATAATGATGGTAACGACTCGCGCCTCATCACTATTAACAAAGCTACCGGAGCCACTACCGACATTGGAGACCTAGACGTACCAAACGTTGAAGGTCTTGGCTTTCATCCCGACGGCCGCTTGCTTGGCGTTAATGGCGACTCGCACCGCTCTGTAATGCAGATTCCGATTGACCCCTTTACAGGCGTTACGATTCCAGTATCTAGCTTGGGAATTAACGGATGGCTAGACTACGAAGGCATTTCATGTTTGACCGAGACCGACAACAAGATTCAAGGAACGGTCTTAGTTCAGCCTGACTACATCGATCTTATGTTGGATAAAGATGCCGCCGTTACGGTTGATGCCAACTCAGACCAAATTCAATACACTGTTACGGTAACTAATGACAATACTCATCCTGTTGTAGGTCCAAATGCTCCAGCCGGAACTGGACTCGCAGGCGTAACCGTTAAATTGTACCGTGACAACAACATCGTTGGTGTATATGATGGGAACGACGACTTTCTTGCATCAACCGTTACGGGGCCAGGTGGAACGTATGAATTCCCAATCTCGGCCAACGGAGACTTTATTGTCACGGTTGATCTAAACGATAATACAGACTTTTTGTACGCAGCCGCCCACGGTGGTGTCCAAGTGTACGATGGTGCACTATGGTCAACCGTTGGAGCCGGATCTAATCCGTTCATCGGAGAGCAAGTACTTGCTGTTGTGTTTGATGAAAACAACAACCGAGTCTTTGCAAGTTCTGCAGCATCTGGGATTCAGAAATTCCAGGGTGGGATTTGGACGGCTGTAAATTCAGGCTTACCAACTGGTAAGATTAATGAACTATTCCGCGGTCCCAACGGCGAAATTCTGGCTGGAACCAATTCGGATGGTGTTTACATCTTCGGCGGAGCCACATGGGCTCAATTTGGAACCGGGCTGGACAACGAACCAATCGAAAGCCTTGGTTCTGGTCCAAATGGTGAGTTGTTGGCTGGAGCCCGTGAGTCGGGTGCGTATTTCTACAACTTCATCACCAACGCTTGGGTATCCATTGGAAATCTGCCAATCTTTACCGTTGCGTCTATGACGGCTGGTCCGATGGGCGAAATTTATGCTGGCGCTCCTGGCGAAGGGATCTATGTGATTACCGACACCAATTTCGACGGCATTCCAGACGTTGCTTACCAAGTAGCTAACTTCATGACGAGTGCAGTAATTCAGGACATCGTAGTAGCTCCGAATGGCGACATGTGGGCCGCTACCTACGGTTACGGAATTCTGTATTCAAATGATGGTGGTCACTGTTGGACACGCATGAACCGCGGATTGAACAACCTCTGGACGTTTGCTATCGAACGCGCTTCGGATGGCACCCTATTCATCGGCATTTGGGCCGACGGAAAAGGCGGTATTTGGCGCTCACGTGACGGTGCACGCAATTGGGAATTCCTCGCGCTTCCGACGCGTCAGATCATTGCTTTGGCAATTGATCCCAACAATGAGAACGTCATCTACGCTGGTGCAAATATTGCCGGCGAAGGCGCGCTCTTCCAGTCTACTGATGGAGGAGATACCTGGCACTCACAGGGCCAATTCATTCAGCCTGTTTGGTCGGTAACCATCGATCCAGACAACTCTGACCACATCTTGGTTGGTACGCTAGGCGATGGTATCCACGAATCATTTGATACTGGCTTTACATTTGCCCCAATGGGCGGTCCGGTCAATGGTTTGGCCAATCCATATGTGTTTGACATGGCATATGCACCATTCGGTACACCTTATGCAGGACAACTGTTTGCGGCCACCGATTCGGGTATGTACCGTTACGATGTGTTCACGAGCACGTGGTCATTATTCGGTATCGGTAGCGAGGCATTCCAATTCCGTACCATGGCGTTCTCAGGAACGACTATCTTTGGAGGTACTTGGAACGCAGGTGTTATTGAATACGATGCATTGACCAATGAATGGAGCGACTTCGGTCTCTCAGACATGCCGGTTATTGCATTTGCAGTACATCCTCAAAGCCAGACTTTGATAATTGGAACGAGCGGATCAGGTGTCTTCTTGTCAACCAACTTCCGCGTCTCGACTGCTATCGAAGACGAAATTGTTGGAAGTGAAATCCCAACAAGCTTCAGCTTGGAGGCCAATTATCCAAACCCATTCAATCCTCAGACCACAATTCCTTTCAGCGTACAAACTACGGGTCAAGTTCGCCTTGCCGTCTACGACATGCTGGGACGCGAAATAGGACTGTTGATTGACGGAGCACTCGCCGCAGGACAGCACCAAGTTACTTGGGAAGCTGGCGACCGTCCGAGCGGGTCCTACTTGGTCCGCATGGATGCCGGTGGTCAGACCTTCACACGGACCATGGTACTTCTCAAGTAGTCTCGTCGTGTGTGCGATATTCGATTTTAGGTGGGTTCCTGCCGAGAGGCAGGAGCCCACTCTTGAATCCCTCCCGACCTAGGATTAAGAACACACTTTTAGCTCTAACTCGTTCAGAATGAAAATTGGGGTGATTGATATGTTTGACAGCTTGCCAGTTTTAGGACCAAGGACCAACTACTCCCCAACCAGCGCCACGATTTATGCCGTCCAACAGCGTCAAGTTGTTGAAAATGGAGAAAAAGGCACCGGCGAACGAAAATCCAAGCCATTCAAAGCAGACAAACCTGCTCAGCGGAAAACACGTCGTAAAAATCGTAGCTCAGTTTCGGCCTATTGAGGTGAACAAGAGCCATTCCGGCTTAGCGGAATAGACACAAAATTTGAGAGGGTCGGTTCGCGGCGGCTGGATTGGGTTTTTACCCAACCCAGCCGCCGCTTCCATTTTTACCAGAGATCCTCTCACCCGGTTACTTTACAAAGGAATCCATTTCCGGAAGCCCTATTGGGACTTGCCCAGGTAGCGGGGCTTCGTTCATTTCGACCCAAATATCGCCACGGGTGGATTTCATAACTACCCCTTCGGCGTTGCGACCCAGCACATAGTCGCGAGTTAGGGGCACTTTGCCAAAGGGCGTATCAAGAACATATTTCGGAATCGCAAAACCGGTTAGCCGACCCTGTAGTTCGTGCATGATGTGCATTCCGACTTCGATGGGCGTGCGAAGGTGCGCCGTTCCTCCAATAAGTTGGGCCTGATACAGATAATATGGCCTGATGCGCATGCGAACGAGGCCCTGACAAAGTTCGCGCATCGTTTCAACCGAATCATTGATACCCTTAAGCAACACCGTTTGGTTACCAACCGGAACTCCAGCCCTGAGCAACCTGTCGATGGCCGCGCCCGCCTCTGGGGTCAGTTCATTTGGGTGATTGAAGTGGGTATTGAACCAAATTGGATGGTGTTTCGACAACACCTCACAAAGCTCGGGAGTAATGCGTTGTGGCAACTTGACGGGCATTCTCGAACCGATCCGGATTAGGTCGACGTGAGGAATAGCCCGAAGTTCAGTCAGGAGCCAATCAATGTTTGCGTCGCCAAGCGTTAGTGGATCGCCGCCGGTAAGCAGAACGTCTCGAATCTCGGAATGGGCCGCAATGTAGGCTATGGCCTCACGTAATTCGCCTTTTCGCATCATGAATTCGGCCTCGCCGACCATCCGTTTACGAAGGCAATACCTACAATAAATGGCGCACTGACTGGTCACACAAAAAGCGACCCGATCTGGATAGTTATGAATTAAATTTTTGACCGGAGAATGGGCCACCTCCTCTAGCGGATCTTCCATTCCCACCACATCGGGTGCCAGTTCATCCATTAATGGCACAACTTGGCGACGAATCGGGCAGTTTGGATCCGATGGATCCATCAATGAAGCATAGTAGGGGGTGATGGACCACTGAAAAACGTCTTTTGTGGCCTCAATGGCCTCGGATTCCGTCTCAGAGGGTTGGATATACTCCCTCAAGGCCATCTCGGAATCAATCCGATGCCTCATGTGCCAACGCCAATCATTCCACTGTTCCGCCGTGTATTTCAAGCCACAACCCTTTGAAACGCTTCCTTCAGTACACCAGCTAAAAATTCAGAGTACGGGACACCCTGTAATTCCGCCATTATAGCGAATGTCCCGTTTGGCGCAAAGGTTGGCAGAGGGTTAATCTCCAAAAACCACTCTTTCCCTTTTGAATCGACTCGAAAATCGATTCGGGCGAAATCTTTGCACTCCAATTTGTGAAAGATGGTTAGTGCCGAGGCTTGAAGTCGGGCTTCTAATTCGGAAGTCAGCACTCCGGGTAAGCTGAACGAGTAGTCCTGCTCAGGTAGGCCTTTTCGGTCTAGGACATGAAGTCCGATTCCCGTATCTGTTTCTATGGCTCTTTGGATGACGGGCAGTGTACGCGCCGGATTGTGACCAATTACCGCAACCGTATACTCGCTACCTTCAACAAATTCTTCAACCAAAACATCCTGACCGTAATTCGAAGTGATGTCACTTACTTGGTTACGTAACTCCTGAATCGACTGCACTTTGCTGGCTATCGTTAGTCCTTTTGCAGAACCCTCGTACCTAGGCTTCACAAAAAGCGGAAATCTGCGCGGAAGGCGTAAACAATCAACTTCTTCATTTTCACAAAAAACGGCATAGTTAGGTGTGAACAAACCAGCACTGACGGCCAAATCTTTGGTCCAGACTTTGTCTAAACTCAGCGACAACGTGAGCGCATCCGAACCAATAAAAGGGACCCCCATCATTTCCAATAACGTTGGCGCTTCTCCTTCTCTATTACGTCCCCGTCCTCCTTCTGCAATATTGATGGCTACGTCAAAATCCGGATTATCCATGCGAGACAATAGGTTACGGGCCGGACCTACGCGAAGAGGTTCGTGATTTAAGGCTCTAATAGCAGACTCGAGAGCCAGCACGGTCTCTTCCGGTTCGTTTTCTACGTCTGCATCGAACGCCTCGCCTTGGATCCAAGGGTAATCTTCAAATAAATCGTATATCAGTCCGACTCGCATGGTTCTAATCGTCGAAAAATGATCTCTGTTGTAGAAATAAATGATCCTGAGCCATACTACGAACACTGGTTCTTTTTGTGCGAACCATCTATACTCTCTATCTACAATTCACCAAGGTCTTACAACATTCTGAAATGGCACCCTTCTCAAATATTCAGCCCAACCTCGGGTCCTCCTCCAGCATCGCCGTATTGTTGGTGATGGCTTTTGCCATCACCAGCTGCAATCAGCAACAAGGACCGGCTTCACTTTCATTTCCTGAGGGCTCCTTGGTAGATATGTCGTACGCGTATAATGAAAACACTATCTACTGGCCAACGGCTCCGGGTTTTGTCAAATCGACCGATTTTGAAGGTGTAACTGAAGGAGGTTTTTACTACACCGCGTATTCATTTAGCTCCGCTGAACATGGTGGGACACATTTGGATGCGCCAGTTCACTTTGCCGAAGGGAAACACTCGAATGATCAGATTCCGTTAGAGAGCTTGATGGGAAACGCAATAGTAATCGATGTCCAGGTGCAAGCTGCCGAAAATCGAGATTATCTGATTTCAACTGCTGACATCGCAACGTGGGAGGCTGAAAATGGGGCGATACCAGATGGCTCTATCGTTTTATTCCGAACAGGATTTGGGAAGTTCTGGCCTGATCGCGAATCGTATATGGGCACCGCAGTACTCGGAACAGAAGGGGTCGCTCTGCTGCATTTCCCAGGAATTGACCCGTCTGTGGCAACTCTACTTGCCACCGAACGCACTATCAAAGCCGTCGGAATCGATACACCAAGCATCGATTTTGGTCAGTCTACCCTATTTGAGACCCATCAAAACTTATTTAGCGCCAACATTCCGGCATTCGAAAACGTTGCCAATTTGGATAAATTGCCTGTCACCGGTGCCTTGGTTATCGCGTTGCCGATGAAAATCGAAGGGGGCAGCGGCGGCCCACTCCGAATGGTAGGAATCATTCCAAATAACTAGAAATCACTCTCATCCGGAGTAGGTGTTCAATTAAACCTCATTTAGTTCGTAGCAATTTTAGTCCCTAGCAATTTTAGTCCGCCGCAATTGGCTGTGGAATGTCAGCAGTTTTTAATCCAATTTGTCGTTCCCGCCAGACGTAATAGATAACGGGGATAACAATTAGAGTAAGCACCGTCGATGATATCATTCCCCCAATCATCGGGGCGGCTATTCGTCGCATTACTTCAGAGCCCGTGCCGTGTCCCCACATGATGGGAAGCAGCCCCGCCATAATCGTGACTACGGTCATCATTTTGGGCCGGACTCTTTCAACTGCTCCGTGTACCACGGCAGCATATAAGTCCTTGACTCCTGTCATGGCACCGTTCTTTATTCCGGCTTTATACGCTTGGTCGAGATAAATCAACATGATCACACCGGTTTCGGCCGCCACGCCCGCTAGAGCAATAAACCCGACCCCAACGGCCACACTAAGATTGTACTCCAACAAATAGATCAACCAGACACCACCGACCGCGGCAAATGGCACTGAAAGCATCACAATCAAACTTTCTTGTACGCTACGGAAATTTAAATAGAGGAGCATAAAAATGACAAATATGGTAAACGGGATGACCAATTTTAACCGTTCTTTGGCTCGCTCCATATATTCGTATTGACCACTCCAAACCAAGGAATATCCGGCTGGCAACACGATGTTCTGAGAGACGACTTCTTTCGCCCCATTCACATAGGTCCCGATGTCAATATCCCTGATATCCACGTAGACCCAGGCCGTACGACGTGCGTTTTCGCTTTTGATCACGGACGGACCCTTGGTTAATTCCATTTTGGCCACGTAACTAAGAGGAATTTGATTGCCTCTCGGCGTAGCAATTAAGACCCGTTCAAGTTCGACCAAATTATCCCTGGTCTCGCGAGAATATCGGACATTGACAGGATATCGCTCAAGCCCTTCAACCGTTTGGGTCACGTTCATCCCTCCGATGGCAGACATAATGACGTCTTGCACATCCCCAACCGTTAGCCCGTACCGGGCGGCTTCAAGTCGATCAATTTTCCAATCCAAAAAATTACCACTTACAGGCTTGTCTGGAAATGCGCTCAGTGTACCTGGAACGTCTGCCAGTAAAACGGCAACATCCGACGTAAGCTTCGACAATACCTCTAAATCTGGCCCCATAATCTTGATTCCAACCGGCGTCTTAATACCAGTAGAAAGCATATCAATGCGTGTTTTGATCGGCATGGTCCATGCATTGGTCAAGCCTGGAAATTGAATCGCTGCGTCTAATTCATCGATTAATTTTTCTACGGTCATTCCGTCACGCCATTCCTCTTGTGGCCGGAGCATAATGGTGGTTTCCATCATTGATAGAGGAGCTGGATCTGTGGCCGTCTCGGCACGACCGACTTTTCCAAAAACGTGATGAACTTCCGGAAACGTCATCAGAATCCGGTCGGTTTGTTGAACTAATTCGCGCGCTTTTGTGATACTAATGCCCGGGTCCGTGGTGGGCATGTACAGGATGTCGCCTTCGTTCAGCGCTGGCATAAACTCAGATCCCAGCTTAGAAAGGGGCCAAAAGGTTACTAAAAGTACTACTGTAGAAAGGGCGATAGTCCACCATTTAAATCTCAGAGCGACTTTGATACAAGGATTGTAAATCCGTTGAAAGAAAAGATTAATTGGGTTTTTCTTTTCTGGAATTATCCGTCCTTTAATGAAGTATCCCATGAGCACTGGGACCACCGTGATGGCCAACAATGCGGCAGCAGCCATTGCGTAGGACTTGGTGTAGGCCAATGGCTTGAACAGCTTGCCCTCCTGACCCTGAAGAGAAAATACCGGTAAAAACGACAGGGTGATGATTAAAAGGGAATAGAACAATGCGGGTCCTACTTCTTTGGAAGCGTCAATCACGATCTGCCAGTGGTCCTTTTTACCAGCGTCGACTTCTAGATGCTTGTGCATGTTTTCTATCATCACAATGGCAGCATCAACCATCGCCCCAATGGCTATAGCTATCCCCGCAAGGGACATGATGTTGGCGCTTAATCCTTGGGAGTACATGATTATGAAAGCAATCAGTATGCTCATGGGAAGAGAAAAAACAGCTACAAAAGCGCTTCGGAAATGAAGGAGAAACAACAACACTATCAACGTGACTACAATTATCTCCTCAAGCAATTTATTTTTCAAATTGTCGATTGCTCGGTGAATTAAGCTGGAGCGGTCATATGCTGATTTGATGGTCACCCCTTCCGGAAGACCAGCTTGCAATTGCTCTAATTTCCGCTTTACACCTTCGATGGTCGCTAGTGCGTTTGCACCGTAACGCATTACCACGATTCCACCGACCGCCTCCCCTTCGCCATTCCATTCCACCAATCCTCGCCTGAGTTCAGGGCCTATGTGTACATTTGCTACATTTTTTATGAGAATGGGTGTCCCCGTTCCATCAACTCCAACAGGCACGTTTTCGATATCTTCGATCGATTTGATATATCCCAAGCCGCGAACCATGAATTCGGTTTCTCCCATCTCAACTAATCTGCCGCCAACGTCAGCATTAGATCTAGTGAGCGCTACTCGCACCTTGCTCAGCGGAATACCATAAGCTTGAAGTCGATTGGGATCGACTTCCACTTGATATTGTTTGACATATCCTCCAATAGATGCGACTTCAGAAACGCCTGGAACGCTGGTCAACTCGTACCTTAAAAACCAATCTTGAATCGTTCGAAGTTGTTGCAAATCGTATTTATCCCCACCATCCAGCACGTATTCGTACACCCAACCTACTCCGGTGGCATCGGGGCCCAACGACGGAGTAATCCCAGCCGGCATTCTGCCAGAAGCGAAATTCAGGTACTCTAGTACCCGACTCCGAGCCCAATACATGTCCGTGCCTTCCTCAAAAATGATGTAGACAAAAGACAATCCAAACATGGAATACCCCCGGACCGTCTTGGCAAACGGGACAGAAAGCATGGCCGTTGTAAGCGGATATGTAACTTGATCTTCAATGACTTGCGGTGCTTGGCCCGGAAATTCTGTGAAGATGATGACTTGAACATCTGATAGATCGGGAATAGCGTCGACAGACGTATTCATGACGGCATACCATCCTACCAGTGCCGTAAGGCCGGCCAAAACCAGGACCATGATCCGATTGTGGACTGAAAATTCAATAATTCGTTCTAACATTGGAAAACTCCGGATTCAGATCGACTAAAATTAGTGGTCGTGCGCTTGAGTGGCGCCTTTTGTTGAGTCAGGGGGTGAAATCGGCTTGATCTCCATTTCTGACATCTCCTTTTCTGACATCTCCGTTTTTGAGTGGTCCATTTTGGATACATCGCCGGGTACACTTCCAGAAACACCGGCCTGATTGCTTCTCATTTTTTGAATCGCTTCCTGCAATCGACTTTCAGACGCAATCAAAAATTGCGCGGACGTCACGACTTGCTCGCCAGCCTCTAAGCCGCTGACAATATGAGTCAAGCCGTTGCCTGGCCCACCTTCGCTCCCGATCTGCACCGCTCGAGGTTCAAACGAGCCATTCTCGGAGGTCACGAATACTAAAGAGCGTTTGCCAGATCTGATGATTGCTTCTGATGGAACCACCACCACATTTTTTAGCGTTTTGCCTGTGAGCTGCACGTTGGCGAACATACCAGGTTTAAGCTCCCTATCGGAATTCGAAACTACAATTCGGACATGAACATCCCTGGCTTGGTCTCTCAACACTGGATATATGTAGGACACGACCCCCTTATAAACTCTGCCTGGCAGGTAGCTAAGTTCTACCTCTACGGACTGCCCGAGATTTATCCATGGAAGTTCATAGTCGTAGAAACTAGCATGGACCCATACCTGACTTAGATCAGCGATGCGAAATACATTGCTCCCTTTATTGATGAATCCGCCCTCTATGATGTCTTTTTGCAATACAATGCCAGACACGGGCGCAGAAACCGTGACAGCCTGTTGGACTTTTCTGGTGTGATTCAAATGTTCTACTATTTCAGGCGAAATTTCCCAGTTTAAGAGGCGCGTTTTTGAAGCTTCGACGAGTCGCCTCGCCCCTTGTACTACAGTTTCATTTGAGCCATCGGCAAGTGATTCGAGATATTCCAACGAGCGAATGTACTCCTCTTGCGTGGCCACCAGCTCGGGGGAATAGATATCGAAGAGAGGATCTCCCTTTTTGACAGTCGCTCCTTCATAACCAACATGCAGCGTATTCACCCATCCAGAAACGCGGGCATTTACGTTAACCACGGTCTCGTCATTAACATTGATTTCGCCCACCGTTCTAATGAGTCGATCTAAATCCATTCTATGAACTTGGCCGTATCGAACACCCATTTGCTGGGATACGACATCGTTGATCATAACACTTCCGGCAGATCGCGCAGGAAGATCTTCTTCATATACTGGTACCAGATCCATATTCATGCTTGATTTGCCCGGAGCATCGTATATCTCGGTCGGATCCATGGGTGCGCGCCAATACAGAACTTTTGATTCAGCATTTGAAGTTTCAGCAACAGGATCTGCAATTTTATTTTCATCCGAAGAGGTGCGGCCCAGCCAATACCCCCCGACGGTAGTCACTAAGATCAGAGCAACTATATACACGTAATGAATACTTTTCATGATTTCAGCCAGTTAAAATTGTTCTGATATGAGTCTGTTCAAACGACCTGATATGCGATCGAGCATAAGTTGTCCTGCTCCTAGTCGTTTGAACAATTCAATTCGTTCCATCTCAAGTTGGAACCGAGTACGCTCGGCATCCAATAGGTCCAAAAAGTCCCCTCTTGCGCTTGAATAGGAAAAAACGGAAGATTCTATCAACGCCTCAGCGGAGGGTAACAAGGATGAATTGATGTGATCAATGGACTTTCGATCGAAAATAGTATTGGAATTGACTTCAGTGAAAAGGTCCTCGATGGACTGTTTCGATGACTCAATTTGTTCTCCAATTGCCCTTATCTGGAGTTGCGATTCCTCCTTTTTGGATCGGTATGAGGATTGACCCAGCGGTATTTTGACAGATACTCCAATAGCTAAGGCGTCTCTGCCATCGGAAGACGCGGGCATGTCGGACTTCACTATTCCAATCCAGTTCAGGCTAACCCCAAAATCAGGACGGTTATAGTACTCGATTAAATGTTTTTGTGAAGTAGCTAGATCCAAAGACCGGGAAAGAGCTCGCAAGTCGCTGCGGCTCTCTAATTCCAGAGTGGCCTGATCAGGACCATCAATTCCCGGATCACCCCTCGGAGCTCCGTCCAAACTCAATCCTGTTGATTCCAATTTGATTGGCCGCTGCACCAAGCGTTCAATAAGTAGCTTTTTCGCTTCGATCACTCTTAGAAATTCCAAATTTGATTGGTCTAAGCGGGCCCGCTCCAACTGGATTTTTAGTACAGACTGCTGATTGCCCTCCCCAACTTCATATTTTCGAAGAGCCAAATCCTCGTATCCATCCAAGCGCTCTTGAAATCTCCTGTTAACGGCCCTCAACGCTGTAAATTTATTGATTTCGTTCAATGCCAGTTGACCTTCCAAAATGGCTTCAACTGCAAATGATTGGACTTTATCGGTTCCAATTTCAGCCTCGATCACGGCCATTTTCCGCATCAACGCCAGTTTTCCAGGATACGGGATCATTTGCTCCACACGTATTCCGAGCACTTGTTTGCCTCTGGCCGTATAAACGGGCAAGGGTTGCCCGGTAACCATTAGAGTTGGATCTGGAAATGCCCCGACATAACGCTCTCGCACCATTTGGGCCTCTGCAGAGCTACGGAGCGACTGAATAGCCTGATTCGACTGCAAAATCGAACGAATCAGATCGTTTTGGGTGGAAATAAGAACGGTGTCAGCGATCGCGGTGTCTGAGGTCGCGGCTTGGAAGGCGATCATGGCTTGTAAGGCCACGCCCTCGAAACCAGCAACTGGTTCTCGCGGCTCGTCAAGCACAAAAAAGGATGGAGCTGCGAAAACAGGAGAAGATTGAAGAAGTCCCACCCATAAAAGGGTAAGGAATATTCGAGAAACGGACATAAATCTGCACGTGCAAGGAGAAATTAGAGTTTGCTAAGACACGTATTGTCAAAGCCCTTGGGCCCTCGTCTATAACGAGCGAGGCCGAACAAACTCTTTTTACAAGCGCAGAACAGAATGTAGATCTGGGGGAGAGGCTGAAGGTTTAGACGAATAGAATTGCCTGGAAGGCGGCTCAGAAGTGTCCTTTTTCCATTCGGGCAAATATTTCACTGCCGCTTGGTCTTTCACCGAAATTACCGAGGGCACCATACCAAAGGGTGAAGGACCTTCTTCCATGAAACAACTCGAGCACATATCTAACGATTTTTCGCTAGTAAAACATGAAGGACAGTGCCCGTTTTGGCAATCGTTGGGCAGCAATTCCGTACCGGAAAAATGGCCTTTCCAACTTATGGAATCTGACACAGGTGAAGCTTGGTCGTTTGAACTGTCCGCCGTTACTGCAACTGACGAACCATGATTCCCATGCCCAGAGTGTAGTGACTCGGTTGCCTTCACCGATGGCACCAACACGACTAGAGAGGCCATAAATATGGCAGATATGACGAAAATTTGCTTCACAAATAGAACATAAGGTCGATTTTTCTTAAATCCACTATCAGCGCGTTGCGTTTTTAGTAAAGAGATACATTACGCAAAAAGCGTCGAACAGCGTTTTCCGACCCAATCCATCCCAAAAGTACGCCAGATAGAATCATAGCTGTTCCAAAAGAAGCTATAGAAGCAAAGTCTGGAGTTCCGAGCTGGGGCACGTAGGCCACGACAACAACATGGATCACCCAAATAATGAAAAGGGCCAGCAAGGAGGCAATAAGACCCTGGATTATTCCTTCGACGATGAACGGTTGCCGTATAAATGAATCTGTGGCTCCAACCAATTTCATGGTTCGAATCATTAGCCGGCGTGCATAGATGGCTAGCCTTATTGTGTTGGCCACTAAAAAGATAGATGCCAGGAGCACCAATAGACCGACTGCCCCGCCTATCAAACCTAACAATCGAAGATTTCCTTGTACTTTGACCAATAGGGGCCTATTAAACACGACCTCGTCAACCCGATTCCACGACGAAAACTCAGCTACGAGAACATTTAAACTATCCGAATTAATAAAGTCTGGTTCAACTCGAACCTTAATCGAAGCAGGAAGAAAAGTGTCTTCAAAAAAAACAGTCGCTTCATCCCCAAATTCCTGCTGAAATATTTCTCGCGCTTTCTCCTTACTTACATACTCGGCTTCGACAACACCAGGAGTGGATTGGGCCCTCAGATATAACGATTGGGCTACTGCTTCAGTGGTATCGTCTAGGAATATTTCAACCTCACCAACACGCTGTTTAAGCCAATCAGAGACCTCGTTGGCCTGCCACATCATAATGGCTATCAACCCAACCAAAACAAGCGCGACGGTCATAGCACTCGTGGCTGCCACCGAGGAAAAAGTGGACCGTCTGAATCCGGAAAGACCTTCTTTGATAGAATACGGTATCATTCGGGAAGTACCCAAGACCCGGCGACATGTTGCAATCAAAAGGAGAACGCTACAATCAACGAATTACGGTCAGCTGCCTCGATTCTCGTTTATTTCCTACTTCCATCGTCAACATGTAAACACCACTAGGAAGACTCTCAGTGGATAGGGTTACCTGTTGGGTGCCAATGTGGTCTGGAGTGATTTTTTGGTTTTTTATTTCTCTTCCCAAGAGGTCATACCAAGCAATCGTTAGAGTAGACGTAGTTTGGGTATCAAACTTAACCTCCACAGTATGCGAGGTCGGATTGGGCCATATACTGAAGTTAAAAGCAGGGATTTCAGCCGGCGTATCTAGTGCTTGAACCAGAGGTAAAACAAATCCTCTGCTACGAAAGGTATCCCTAATGACGGCATTGTATTGGCCAGAGAAAAAAACCTGATCTGCCCAAAGTATATGCTCAACAGCATCCGTAAAATCCGTTTCTAACGTGTGGTTTTGGACGGCTTTCAAAGCCAATTGATCTACGATTTGAGGTCCCAGTTGAATCCGAAGATCCCACCATGCAGCAGACCAAATCATCCCCCAGACATAACGATTTGCAAAGTTATTGTAGGACGCTTTGCATTTCCCATCGCCGGTGTGGTAGCGCAAACAAAATCCGTATTCCAAATCAGAACTTGGAAACCCAAATTTCCAGTTCCAAATATCACTGTCCAATACTAGGGACCGGAGCTCTTTATCGTTTGCAGGCCCAACACAATTTTGGCGGTCCGGACACGTGACAACCCATTCTCCAATCTGGGGATCATTGGTATATGTTGCCGTGAAATAATCAGCATATCCTTCTGACAACGCTCTAGTTTGGTCACTTTGAATTGACGTGGGGAAAAAACCCAATCGTGCGGCTACCAGATGGGCATATTCATGGTATATGATATCATCAGACAAGGCTGCATTTTTCATAAAAATGTCTCCCAATCTGAACTTCAGCACATTTTCAGGAGCTGTAGCAAAAGCCCCGTCACCTCCGACGTGGACTTTTACATCGACCTGAAAATCGATGTTAACACCCAGTTGCTCTACCCAAAACTTTCTGGCGAACTGATCAACATGGTAGTACGCGTTGACCGCATCGAAGCGAGAACACTCCGATATGACGGTATTACAGGGAAGTGCCACGGTAGTGTCTGGCAAAAAACGGAAGTCCGCTCCATCCGCACTGGACGCGGCTTCAAAAAATCCATCCAGACGTTCGCTGCCCGCTCGCACATAGGTGCCTTCTAATCGGGTCCCGTCTCCAATTAATCCGGGGAGTACCACTTCTACAAAACTAGGGTCTCGGGGATCGTGCCGAAATACGTTCGCCAGGGCGTCCGTTTGCAGTTGAGATCTAAAATAAACAGGATTCGTCGTAGAATAAGGTAACCCTGGTTGAACCGTACGGACAAAAGCAATCGGTGTGGTATCCTCAAATTGTGCAATTTGATTTACCCACTCTATTGGACACAGGTTTTGCGCCCCAGCGGTGATCACCCCCGTGCCAAAGAACAGCAACCATATGATGTTTTTGAAATTCATCATGGATATGTTGTCACATCTGTTCCGTCGATAAGTGACTATTTTGGCTTTTCAAAGTTAGTTAACTTTTCAAATCGATTTTCGTCTCTATTCTTGCGCACCATTTCCGGATCGAATATTTGACCGTTCATGGCGATATATACACCCGCCACCAGTGATTGCACTGCTCCAACGGCCACCCCAATATTAAATTCGGCATCGGATTCCCTGAACCGCGCAGGTGCCAATGATCCCACGATCACAATTGTTTTGCCAGGAACGTGCTGTTTCAATTCCAATGCAGTTTCAACCATAGTATCCGTGCCATGCGTTACAATGATATGCGAGGCATCGGTTTGCAGGATATGATCGACTATGGATTGCCTGTCCTCATCGGTTATATCTAAACTGTCTTTCTGAAAAATTTCGATCACTTCGTAATCAACAGTGGCTCCCACGCGGCCCAAAATGATCTTTATTTGTGGATCACCTACGTGATAATCACTTTTTGCATCGAAATAAACCTTGTCAATGGTTCCTCCAGTTGTGAATATGGCAATTTTCATTCAGGGGCAGGATTATTTGAATTAGGTTGTTAAACCTGAAAGTCAATTTTGTTGATAGACGGCAACTCCATCTATCCATGTTTTTGCACAGGAGTTGGATTCAAAATGATACAACCAATGATCGACATCCGGTACTTGTAACTCAGCGAAGTTTGCACGCTTTCCAACTTCTATTGACCCATATTCGTGGTCCTTTCCAATTGCTTTAGCAGCAAGTAATGTGGCGCCTTTCAGCGATTCCGCAGGCGTCATTCGGCTCATCGTGCAAGCCAACATCATGGCCAGCGGCAAATCATAACTTGGCGCAGATCCTGGATTAAAATCTGTTGCAACAGCAACCCCTACTCCAGCGTCAAGGAAAGCCCGGGCTTGCATTGGAGGCTGATTTAAATACAATGAAGCGAAAGGTAAACAAACGGCCGTAACGCCTGACGCTGCCATCGCGGCAATGCCTTCTGGTGAAGTATACTCAAGATGGTCCGCGGACACGGCGCCCACCCGTGCGGCTAACTCGCCACCGCCCCCGTCGCTGAGCTGGTCTACATGCAGCTTTGGAATTAAACCAAAGGTCAGCCCTACTCCTAGGATGTGCTCTGCTTCCTCAGCCGTGTACGCTCCCTGTTCGACAAAAATATCATTAAAATCGGCAAGTCCTTCTTCCGCCACTCGAGGAATCAATTCTTCGCATATCATTTTTATGTAACAATCACGATTACATTTATCATCAGGAGGCACAACATGAGCGGCTAATAGTGTGGAAACCACATCTAAGGGCACTTTATGGCTTAATTTTCGGTAAACTCTAAGCAATTTTAACTCCTCTTCAAGGGAAAGACCATATCCCGTTTTGCACTCTATTGCAGTAACTCCAAGCTGCAAATATTTTTGTGCGTAACCAAGACAGTGTTCAAGTAAGGCCTCTTCTGTCGCCATTCTGGTTTGCCGCATGGTCTTACGAATTCCTCCCCCTGCGGCAGCGATATCCAAATATCCTTTCCCTTCAATTCGCATTCGAAACTCGTCCGCCCGCCATCCACCAAAGGCGAGATGGGTATGGCAATCAACTAAACCTGGAATAACCGTGCGCCCCCCTGCCGAGGTCCGTTCAAGGTTGCTGTACCTAGACGGAATTTGTTTTTCTTCCCCAACCCAAACAATCCGGCCACTGGCAAAAGCAACTGCGGCATTCAGTATCGGATGTATGTGAGCTTGGCTACCTCCACCCGCGCATGTGGCCAGAAGACCAATGTGATGTAGAACCCCGGAATTAAGCAAGGATACACCCCTCTGCTTCAACCACACTTTGAAGCGCTGAAGATTGAATGATTTGGAGGCTGGGCGTTAGGTCGTCCTGAAAGAGGTAGTCTTTCTCGCGATGCGGGATACGGGATCGCACAAACGAATGAGCCGCCGCCACACCTTTGCCCGGCTTTAGGGGAAGTCGATAGTCCAAGGCTTGCGCGGAAGTAAGAAGTTCGATCGCGAGAACATATTCCAAATTTTTCAAAACTTGTAACAGCTTGACCGCGCTTATACTTCCCATCGATACATGATCTTCCTGGCCGAGAGAGGTAGGAATTGAATCCACTGATGCTGGATGACAAAGCACTTTGTTTTCTGAAACGAGCGCTGCGGCCGTGTACTGAGGGATCATGAACCCAGAGTTTAGGCCCGTCTCGGTCATTAACAAACGAGGCAATCCATCGTGCCCTTCAAGTAATAGGTAGATTCGGCGCTCAGAAATTGACGCCAATTCAGCCAATGCAATTGCTGCATAGTCCATGGCCAACGCCAAAGGTTGACCGTGAAAATTGCCGCCACTAATCACGTCCCCATCCTCAAACACTAACGGGTTATCCGTAACTGAATTCAGTTCAGTCTCGATCATTTCTAAAGCATGGGAAAGTGCGTCTCGGCTTGCACCGTGGACCTGTGGCACACATCGAAGGCAATATGGATCCTGCACTTTCCCGCAATCTCTATGAGATTCTAAAATTTGGCTGTTGGCCAACAAAGATCGAATGTTATCTGCTACAGCTTTTTGGCCTTTGTGAGGTCGTAATGCATGAACCCGGGCATCAAACGGCCTGTCACTTCCTTGAAGGGCTTCCAAACTCATGGCAGCAAGCGTGTCGGCAGTTCGAACTAAATTTGATGCGCGATTCAAAATAAAGGCGCCGTACGCAGCCATAAATTGAGTTCCATTAATCAAACTCAGTCCATCTTTGGCCTGAAGTTCGATAGGCTGAAGTCCGGCTTTTGCCAAAACGTCGATCGCTGGAATGGGCTTGTCATCATCGCCCCAAAAATGTCCCAGACCGATCAAGGGGAGAGACATATGAGCTAGAGGAGCAAGATCGCCGGAGGCTCCTACGCTTCCTTTCGAAGGCACAACGGGCACCCAGTCGTTCTTGGCCATGGTCAACAATCGACCAAATGTCTTAGGGGAAACTCCGGAATATCCCAACCCGAGCGCCTGAACTTTTAACGCCAGCATAATTCGGGTGATTTCCTTGGGCATTGGATCCCCTACTCCCACCGCATGACTCACCAACAGATTGCGTTGAAGCTGGCTCAGGTGTTCTTGACCTATTCTCTTGTTCGCCAGCTTACCAAAACCAGTATTAACTCCGTAGACCACCTCTCCGCCCGATATCGCCTTTTCCAAGGTTTTTCGGGACCTTTCGACGGCCGAAGAATCTGCTGCAAGGCCATTTAGCATGGCCTCGATATCTTCGTACAAATTTTTGACTGAAATATGGTGCCTCATCCATTCACCATAGGTAAATCGACACCGCGTTCATTGGCGGTATCAACGGCCACATCATAACCAGCGTCTGCGTGTCGCATTACACCCGTTCCTGGATCGTTCGTAAGAACACGTTCAAGTCTTCGATCAGCCATTTCGGTTCCATCTGCCACACAGACCATCCCTGAGTGAATCGAATATCCAATTCCCACTCCACCGCCATGATGAAGGGAAACCCAACTCGCACCAGAAGCTGTATTGAGCATCGCATTTAAGAGAGGCCAATCTGCAATGGCATCGGACCCGTCCTTCATGTTTTCGGTTTCGCGATTCGGCGATGCGACCGAACCACTGTCCAGGTGATCGCGCCCAATCACAATCGGCGCTTTAACCTTGCCGTTTTTAACCATCCAATTGAATTTTAATCCCATTTCGGCCCGCTCCCCGTATTCCAACCAACATATTCTGGCCGGTAGACCTTGAAAATGTACTTGCTCGCGGGCCTTGTGAATCCATCTGGCTAGGGCCTCTTTTTGCGGAAAAGTTTCCAATACCGCATCATCTGTGACTTTAATATCCTGAGGGTCTCCAGAGAGGGCCGCCCACCTAAATGGGCCAGAACCCTTGCAGAACAACGGCCTAATGTACTCTGGCACGAACCCTGGAATGTCAAACGCTTCTGTCATGCCCCGATGATCTGCTACTTGACCTCGAAGATTATTACCATAATCGAAAACGATGGAGCCGGCTGCTTTGAGATCCAGCATGGCCTGAATGTGCGCTTGCATGGCGTCCAATACGGCCGACTTATAGCCCACAGGATCCTTCATTCTAAACTCTTCGGCGCTTTCGGTTGTATATCCTATCGGCAAATACCCCAGTTCCAGGTCGTGAGCGGATGTTTGATCTGTAACTATGTCAGGTACAATTCCTCTTCGGATCAATTCTGGAAGAACTTCAGCAATGTTTCCTAATAGCCCTATCGATAGCGCCTCTTTTCGAGCCACTGCATCAGAAAGCCGATCAAGTGCCGAGTCCAGGTCTTCACTCATTGCATCACAATATCCAGTTTCAACACGCCTTCGAATGCGAATAGGATCAACCTCGACGCACAAACACGCTCCGCCGTTCATTGTTGTTGCCAAAGGTTGTGCGCCACCCATTCCGCCGAGTCCAGCGGTGACCACCAATCTGCCAGCCATGGAACCGTCAAAATGCTGGTTGGCGCATTCGGCAAAGGTCTCATACGTTCCTTGGAGGATACCCTGGGTACCAATGTAGATCCACGAGCCGGCTGTCATTTGACCATACATGGTAAGCCCCAGCGCTTCTAGCCGCCGAAATTCGTCCCAATTCCCCCACCGAGGGACCAAATGAGAATTGGCTATCAAAACACGGGGGGCTTCTTCATGTGTCCGAAAAACGCCAACAGGCTTTCCGGATTGGACTAATAAGGTTTCATCGTTTTCTAACCGTTTCAGCGTTTCCACGATGCGGAAATAACTCGGCCAATCCCTAGCTGCTTTGCCGCTTCCCCCGTAAACAACTAAATCTTCGGGGCGCTCGGCCACAGCGGGATCTAGGTTATTCATTAACATGCGCATGGCAGCTTCTTGATGCCAACCTTTACATGATAGAATGGACCCTCGTGGTGCAGAAATAGCTGTTTTAATCAGCGACATATCGTTTGGTTTATTATTCTCAGCAGGACAGTTCCTGAAAAATTTTTAAATTGGTTTTTGGTCGATGAGGATCCAGTGGTGTCCGGATGCACACTACGTTATTCAAACTGATTGCGAAATGCCTCAAATTTTTCTTCGAGGCCTGATAATCGAGTTCGCATTTCTTCCAGTTCTTCCCTAAGCCCGGCTACCGCGCCCACCGAAAGACCAACTCCACCTGACGCCCCGGCTGCAATTAATGCTTCAATGGCACCAGGTCCTTCCAACAAATGCGCAAACCGTTCTCCTTTCTGGCCCGGTAATCGTCCAATGGATACGACCAATGGCTCATCGCGTGTTGCCAACTGGTCTAACCGCTCCGAGACCTCCTCAATATCTTCAAACTCGGCCATTCGGGAGGTACGAGCTCGTAGTTCTCCGACGGTTTGTGGCCCCCGGAGCATCAGGCTGGCCATGATAGCCATCTCTTTGGTGCCCAGACTCCAGTATTGGGCGGAAGCGTGCCTAAATTTTTCCGATCGGCTACCAGCAACCGAAGCATGCCCAACCAAGCGAAGCCTCTGTAATTCGTCCAAATATTCTCTTATTTGGAATTCGCCATATTCGACAACCGGGTTTCGGTTGGACTTCTGATTACATCCGTTCACCAACGCGTTGAGCGTCATGGGATAGTATTCAGGCGTACTTAATTCCTTCTCTATTAATACTCCGAGAACGCGAACCGCTTCGGGACTCACATACTTTTCCATGTTCTGTGCCTAGATCGGGGATCACATCCCCATTAAAAAGACGAATCCTGAACACTTCCGGGCAGGTCATAGAAGAAACGACAGATCCGCTCCCGGATCAAATTCCTGATGCAATCAATAGTTCAATATCTCGATGCGGCATCCCAAACATCATGGCCAGGCTCTTTTTAGTAAGATGCTTTCGATACGTATACGTTCCATTTCTAAGCCCAACATCGGTCCACAGCGCTTCGTTTACGGAACTAGCGTCTCCAATTTTGATGACATAGGGCACCAGCACATTGGTCAAGGCATACGTAGCCGTACGGGCTGCATTGGATGGCATGTTAGGTACTGCATAATGAATCACTCCATGGCGCCTAAAAGTGGGTTTCGAATGGGTCGTGGCCTTGCTCGTCTCGACGCAGCCTCCTTGATCGATGACCGTATCTACGATGACCGATCCTGCCCTCATCGATGCAACCATATCTTCTGTGACAATTACGGTGGCTTTTTGTCCAGCCGTTAACATGGCTCCGATCACAACATCCGCAGTTAACAAAGCTTGAGAAATGTACTGTTCGGTGGCCATAGCCGTGGTAACTCCACGTCCGAGATAGTGCTCAATAGATCTTAGCGCACCAAGGTCATTGTCCAACACAATTACGTGTGCACCGAAACCAAGAGCCGTCTTGGCCGCCCATTCGCCCACCACACCAGCCCCTAAAATAACCACATTTGAAGGGGGGACACCGGAAATTCCACCCATCATCACACCTTTGCCGCCTTCTGCACTTTCGAGGAGCCGGGCAGCCGTCTGAACGGACATCGTACCCATGATTTCGTGCATCATTCGGACAATCGGAAGAGTACCATCGGAGTCTCGGATAAATTCAAATCCAATTCCTGTCACTCCCAAATCTATCAGCCGCTTTAAAAAAGTTGGGGACGTTCCACCAAGATGAAGAGCCGAAATCAACACTTGCTTTTCATGCATTAGGCCAACTTCGGAGTCGGTCGGAGGCCCAACCTTCACGATGAGATCGCTTGTTGAATACAGCTCCGAATCGGATGCAGCGATTTGGCCGCCCGCTTCTGAATATTCAACATCTGAAAAATGAGCACCTTCACCCGCTCCTTTTCCGACTATCACTTCATGGCCATTGGCAATCAGAACCGCAACACCGGAAGGAGAAATAGACACCCGTCTTTCTTCATTCGAACTTTCTTTGGGCAGCCCAATTCGAATGGAATTACTCTTAGCGTCAACCTCTTTTTGCTTTTCTTTGGTAAGAATGCCGTGCTCAAGCCCTAATCCATGTAGTGAAGGTACTTCCATGAGAATACGCTCAATTCCTGATGAATAGGACAAGTGAAAAAATAAGCCCGCTAAGATCAATGAATATACGATCTTAACCCAATTGATTCTAGATATCGGCTTAATTCCAATGCGACATCAAAATACTCCCCGCTATGGCAGCATTAAGCGATTCTACCCCTCTAGAATGATCTTCACCCGGAATCGAAACCGTTCCTGAGCAAGCTGCTCGAACCGCCTCAGAAACTCCGTGAGCCTCACTTCCAATTACAATCATGGAATTTTCGCTTGGCTTCCATTCTCGAACTGACAACCCATTCATATCTGCAATTCGGACGTCTACGCCAGCTCGCACGTTGGTCGCAATAAACCCCGGGAGGTATTCCACCTGTTCCAATACAAGGTCCCATAAGCCGCCCATGCACGAACGGACTGTCTTCGGAGCGAAAAAATCGGCGGTGCCTGGTCCCGCAACCACTGCTTCAATCCCAAACCAAGCAGCTGAGCGGATCAACGTACCGACATTACCAGGATCCTGAACACCATCGAGTATCAACACGCGCCGCATGCAGGAAATACATTTTGTCGTTGGCTCGGGCATGCGAGCCACACCAAGAACTCCAGAGGGAGAAGAAGTATCTGAAAGTTTTCCCATCACCCTATCTGAAACGATCGTCATAGGACAATTCTGGCCTTTCAGTGCGCGACTCAGCCTTTCGTCTTCCGAAAGGTCCGGCGTCACAAACAAATCCACAAATGGAACGCCTGCCCCAAGTGCCGATTCGACACTCCGAAGCCCTTCTATGATATACGAATCGAGCTCATCACGACCCTTTTTTCGCTTCATAGACACGATTTCTTTGATACGACGATCTGTTGGTCCAGCTTTCATACGAAAAGAGCGCCCAGAAACGAATGATAAGTGAAGAATGGAATAGAATGGAGGAAAAGATCAATAGATAAAGCTACGGCAGTGGTACCTTCCTGCGAAACGGAATCTATGACACCATCATGGTTTCCAATGTATCATTTTACAAGTTACCAATCAGTGCCTTACTTCCTGGAAGCGCTTTTCCTGGTAGGGACCCAACATAAGCGATGCAGTTCAACGATCCGTACAAAAAAGCCATTTACCGCGAACCTTCTCCAATGCCAAACGAAGATAATCCGTTTGAGGCGATGGTTGAGCGCTTCGATGTTGCCGCAAAAATCCTGGATCTAAATCCGGGGTTTTACGAATACCTCGTTACTCCCGCTCGAATCCACATCACTGCTATTCCCGTGATGATGGATACTGGCCTTATCAAGATGTTTGAAGGATACCGCGTAATTCACAGCGACATTTTGGGTCCTTCCAAAGGTGGTATTCGGTACGCACCTGACGTGAATCTGGATGAGGTGAAAGCATTGGCGGCTTGGATGACGTGGAAATGTGCCATTGTCAACGTGCCATTCGGCGGCGCCAAAGGAGGTGTTGTGTGCGATCCAAAACAACTTAGCCGTGGGGAATTGGAGCGCCTTACTCGCCGCTACGCCGCCAACTTGGCAGACGTTTTCGGTCCGGACAAAGACATTCCGGCTCCTGACATGAATACGAATGAGCAGATCATGGCCTGGATCTTGGATACGTATTCTATGCGCGAGAAGAGAACCGTGCCTGCCGTGGTAACCGGAAAACCAATCCTGCTTGGCGGTTCAGAAGGCAGACGTGAAGCAACGGGTAGAGGCGTTATGACCGTCACGTTGGCTGCCATGGAACGGCTGGGAATGCGTGCTGCAACGAGCACCGTTTCTGTACAAGGATTTGGCAACGTTGGATCGGTCGCGGCGGACCTGTTGTCTCAGCAAGGTTGCACGGTAGTTGCCGTTTCCGACGTTTCGGGCGGTTACTACAACAAAAAGGGATTGGACATCCAAGCCATGATCGAATATTCAAGCACGCACGGAAACAGCTTGGAAGGATATGAGGATGCCGAACCGATCTCTAATGAAGAGTTGTTGACGCTCGATGTCGATGTATTGGCTCCTTGCGCAAAAGAGGACCAAATTACCTCGAGAAACGCTACCAAAATCAAAGCAAAAATCATCGCAGAAGGCGCAAATGGTCCGACGACCGCAAAAGCCGATGCCATGTTAAGCGACAACGGCTGTACCGTAATTCCGGACATTTTGGCAAACGCAGGTGGCGTTACCGTATCCTACTTTGAGTGGGTGCAAGATCGTCAGGGATATTTTTGGACGTTGGACCGCGTAAATCGCCGATTGGATCGAATGATGCGTGCAGCATTCGATTCGGTATACGACAAGGCGCAAGAGCATGATACCACTCTTCGGATTGGAGCCTATGTTTTAGCAGTCAAAAAAGTGGCAGACGCCTTGCGTTTGAGGGGGATTTACGCCTAAACAGCCACCTGGTTGTACTATCTTTGCCCGTCCATTGCCAGCTTGCAGATTATAGTTTGCAGATTGAGGCCTTCGGCTTTTCGGTCTGACTGATATTTATTGATCTGGTTGATCTTCCACCAGATCGGTTGCATCTTGGGGTCTCAGATATGTATCAAATATCCCGCATGGCTCGAAATCAAACATTTAGGTTGATGAAGTGGATTCTGCTGTCATTGACAGTTGGAATTTCACCGTCGTTCGGCCAAATGACACATCGTAACGTCATGGCAGACATAGCGTTATCATGTTTCGAGTCTGCCCTGCCAACCCCTTCTGTATTGCAGCTTGAGGGATCGGGCATGGCGGCGATTGTGACTCCTAGTATTGAAAATGGTCTACTCTCCCGAGGCTTCAGGCTTTCAGAGGACGATAGCGCCCTCCGATTGACCTACAATGTTGAATTGGCCAAGGTGGACCTCTCCAGAAAAGGCCGAAAACAGTTGACCAGGCGGGTCAGTTTAGGTCTTTCCTATAAGATTTTAGGTGGCTCCAAAGGTGCTCATATGGACGAATCGGTGCCAACGGATAGCCTGGCAGGGGAATCTCTGGTGGACGCTGGAACCTGTAGTGACACGAGAACAGATGTAATAGATCGCGAAATCGCACCAGAATTAGGGTACGAGGGGTTTCCAGCCACTAATCCCTCTATTCCACCAAAGGGGGGCATACTCCGATTTATCCAACCCCTCGTTTTGGTAGCCGCCACTGTTGTGGGCACCTATCTCTTCTTCAACTTACGGAGCCGACGGGCCGACGGCGGGTAATGAAAAGGATACTATTTGCATTTTTCTGTGGACTACCTCTGGCCTGTGCGGTACCGGTGCCACCAACCGGCGGCCCAGCGGACGCAACTCCTCCGTCCATTGTACGAAGTGTTCCAGAGAATGGAATGACACTTTTTTCGAGTCGAGATCTTGTATTTGAATTCGATGAAGCGGTGGACCTACGCTCATTTACGTCGGCTTTTTCTATTTCACCCGACTTAACTGGAATTCCTGAAATTTCAGGATCAGGACGCCGAATCCGTGTTCGATTACCAGAAGATCCTCGGGCCGAAACCACATACATTGTGTCCCTTGAAGCCACGCTTCGAGATGTCCATAATATTACGTTGGAACGTCCCATCACAATCGCTTTTTCAACGGGCGAAAGCATTGACGCCGCCAAAATGAAGGGCCGGGTGGTTCGAAGTCTGGACGGGAATCCGGTGGCTGGGATAGATGTTTTTGCCTTTGCTAATGACGACTCGTCTTCAACAGCGGGTAAGCCCCTTTACCGAACGCAAACCGGCAAGGCAGGCGAATTTGTTTTTGAGCACGTTGTGGCCCGAGCTTATTATGTAGTTGCCATTCAGGATCGCAATCGAAATCGTTTGCTTGATCCTGGTGAGCCTTTTGGCGTCCCGCCAGTTCACTATCTGACGGCCGACACCGTCGCGGTGGCCCCAAAATTCCCGTGGATTGTAGCAACCAGAGATACAACTCCTCCTACATTAGAACGGGTTCGACACGTATCGCCCCGTGATTTAGAATTGCGTTTTTCAGAACTTTTGAGTCTAAAACTGAATGATCAACCGTTTTCAGAACAGCATAATCTGGGGCAGATTGCTGTGTTCGACTCTCTGGATACGCTTGCCTCAGACCTAGAATTGTACTTTTTGGAGGATAACCCTCGTGCCATTTTTGCACGAGGCGACTCACTTCCAGAGGGATCCTATTCTATTCGGGGAAGCGTTGCTGTTACCGATTCCAGCTTAAATGTGGCAACGAATATTTCAGCACCATTTATTGTTTCTACTGAGGCGCTGCCTTCAAAAACAGCCTCCTTTTTGGGATGGATGCCAGATACTGCGGTGGTTTCAATAACGATTCCTCGTACTATTTGGCCAACAGAAACATTTGGTTTTCGTACAACTGCTCCAGTCGATTCCGTCTTTTCTGCAACCATTCGGGACACCACAGGAACGATCTACCCTGCACTTTTCAAACGAGTCGAATCGACTTTTTTCGCGTTTCAAAAATCTTCCTCCTTTTCCTTTAATCAACCCTTTTTCTTAGATATCAATCAAAAAGATTTTGGGGGACAAGATTCAGTGATCACCGGTTTTTTTCAATACGCAACGGAGCGAAAGTTAGGATCACTTTCGTTCGTAGCCGAAAGGCAACCAGGTGCTGACAGGCTCAACTTTATTGTTGAAGGAATGGATTCAGCGAATCAAGCCAAGCGCATTTTCAGAGTAGTAGAACGTGTAAAAAACACTATCGTGATTAAAGAAATTCCCGGTGGAACGAGAGCTTTTCTGCGCGTATTTCAAAGTGCTCAAAACAATTGGTTTTCAGGTGAACTATCTCCATGGTCTCCGGCGGAGCCCATTGCCTGGATCAAGGTAAATGACCCTATCCGGGCCCGATGGGAGACGGCCCTTCCAGATACTGTTAAATTTGGTGAATGGCCTCTTCCCCCACCCAGACAGTGACGCAAACCAGGCACACAACCTAGCCCGAAATGGACAAAAACCCATTCTTCAACAAGCCTCCGCACTAGCGAAATCGGCATTTCACATGAGTTTACTTTCTCAAATGACCCCTGTTTTATGCGCTGCTTCCATGCGGAGGGCAGACCAGATCACAATCGAACAAATCGGAATTCCCGGATTTACCCTTATGGAGTCCGCCGGCCGGGAAGCTGCCGAAGTTGCTCAAGAAATGATTGAAGTCATTTGTGGTTCGGAATCTGATGCTGACCTAGGCTGGAGCGGCCGAGACTGGACGGAGAAGGATACCCTAGCTATACCCGCACCTTCAGCGCACATTGTCTGCCTATGTGGCAAAGGAAACAATGGAGGAGATGGACTGGTGATGGCCCGGTATCTTTCAGGTTATGGACATCAGGTCACGGTACTATTGTTTGCACAAAAAGCGGAATATTCTGGTGATGCAGCTTTAAATCTTGGCATTCTTGAAAAGGTGGCTGAGAAGCAATCTATTTCCATTACAACGTTTTCAGACATATCGTCCTTGTCGGCGTTGCCACCATCAGACCTTGTGATTGATGCGTTGGTTGGGACGGGTCTTAATTCCACTATTCGGCAACCACTTTCAGACGTTATATCTTGGGTCAATGCTCAAACTGCTCCCGTACTTTCGGTCGATATTCCCTCAGGCTTATCGTCAGATTCCGGTAAAGTTTTGGGGGCGGCCGTCCATGCCCATGTCACCGTGACTTTGGCATCGTTAAAACCCGGTCTATTGATTGAAGATGGGCCGGACTATGTTGGGGCCCTTCACGTTGTGGATATCGGCATCCCGCCATTTGTGATTGATTCTAACTGCCAAGGAGCAGACGAAATCCGGGTGTCCAATGTCTCGTTTGTACGGTCGTGTCTTCCAGAAAAAACGAGAAAGGACCACAAATATTCACACGGACCAACTCTCGTTGTGGCCGGTTCAGCTACATTTCCGGGGGCTCCCGTACTGGCTTCTCTAGCAGCCGCAAAGGTTGGGAGTGGGTATGTGGTCTGTATGGGACCGGCGAACATCCGAACTCTACTTGAAGAAAAACTGACCGAGATCACCGTAGAATCGTGGGAGACCAGCTCGGATTCGGCTGCGCTTCAAGACCTGATCGACAGGCTTGATTCCAGATGGAAGAAGGCTAAGTCTATGTTGGTAGGGCCAGGCTTGGGACGAGATAAAAATGTTACCCAGCTCGTCAAATTTATGTTGACTTCGTTTCCAGGGCCCTCAGTTGTCGATGCAGATGCTCTTTATGCCCTTCGAAACGAACAAGAATGGGTCCGCGCGAATTCCTTTGGACGTTGGATATTCACCCCACACGACGGAGAATACGCTCGGCTTCAAGGATCTGAGGCTAAAAACCCCGATATGAGGCAGGACAGGATTGAAGCGGCCCGTGTATTGGCAAAAGAATGGAATGTAATCGTTTTGCTCAAGGGTCAACCATCCATTGTCGCCAATCCAACAGGCCAAGTTGTCATTAACCCGACCGGCAACCCTTCTGTTGGCACCGCTGGATCCGGCGATGTTTTAAGCGGAATTATTGCGGGGCTTCTAGCGCAGGGAGTTGCACCTTTTCAAAGCGCGATATGCGGAATTCACATCGCAGGAACTACTGCTGACCTTTTCGTTGAAGAACACGCTTCCGGCACTTTAATGGCAGGAGATATTGTTCAATTGTTGCCCCGTGCCATGGCTTTATATCGATAGGCCTCCATTATTCGTTTTTTCAGCTTTCCAGCGCCCTATGTCGTTTCGAATTAGACCTCTTACGTTGGCCATTTTATGGACCATCTTTATTATGGTGTTACTTACGATCCCGGGAAAATCAATTCCCAGCGTGTCAATTTTCGAATTTGACAAGTTGATTCATGCTGGGTTGTTTTTTGTTTTAACAGTCGCCTGGCTACGGGCCGTAGCGGGTAGGTATGTTTACAAGGCCGTTCAAGTTGTTGGGGCCATCCTCATTTTTTCATTTGTTTCAGAGTGGTTTCAGGAAGTGTTGCCGATCGGAAGAACAGCCGATGTTTTTGACGCCGTTGCCGACTCGATTGGGGCCTTAATCGGTCTTGCCACGTGGAGCATTTGGGGCTTTTTCCAAGGGAAGCCAAAAGAATAAATTTGAAAGCGTTGGCAACTTGATCGCGTTCTATAGGTCTTTATTGTGAACGTGAGGTTGAGAAACGAAAAAATTGCCATTTATAATCGATGGCACGTCGTTTTCACTTTCGATTTCACTAGAGTTGACGTATAATTTTGCCTCAGTCTAAATTTTGGACCGATGCTCACGCCAATGGCGACCTAACTAGCGCCCACAACAGAAATATGGCACTTAGAAAAACAGATAAAGCCGATCTTCGAAAAAGGTATCCGCTTTTTGTTCAATCAGGATTGCTAATCGCATTAGTCTTACTGATTGTCGCGTTCCGTCTCGACTTGAGAGTGAACGAAACGTTTGAAGTAAATCTCTCTGATCAAGAAGTTGTTCAGATGGAAGAAATGGTTCAAACTCAACAGGTTGAGAAACCACCCCCACCTCCTCGTCCGCCGGTCCCTGTAGAAGTACCAAACGACGAAGTTTTGGAAGATGATGTGTTGGACCTTGATATGACACTCGACATTGACGTCGTACCCGATCTACCACCTCCTCCTCCCCCAAAACAAGACGTAGTAGAAGAAGAACCTGAAATTTTTGTGATTGTAGAGCAATCACCGGAGCTAATTGGTGGTCTTCCTGGTCTTCAGAAAAAGATCAAATACCCTGAAATTGCGAAAAAAGCCGGAGTGGAAGGCCGCGTATTCTTGCAGTTTGTTGTTGATGAACAAGGAAATGTACATGACCCGATCGTCACCCGTGGTATTGGAGCCGGTTGTGATGAAGAGGCCATAAAGGCCATTTTGCAAGCCAAATTCAAACCTGGTAAACAGCGTGGGAAAGCGGTAAAAGTTAAAATGTCGCTTCCAATCACATTTCGCTTGAAATAATAGCGATTCAGATTGAACAGCTTTGGGGTCGGCGAGCAAAGCTCGCCGACCCCAATTTGTTTAACGCTATGACGAAATACCTGATTTTTCTCGTATTCAAAGGTGAGTAGGCCGCCTTCCAACTCATTGACTTAAACATTGCCGGATCCGTTCAAGTGGAACCAAAAAAACAAACAGAGCACTTTGATGCGGTTGTCGATCAATTATTGAGAGACAAAGACTTCTTGTTGGCACAAGAAATAAAGCACAAGGCAGACGAAATCAATCAACTCCTAGTCCAGGCGCAACGCCAGAAGTTGAAAGTTGAGGCGACGATCTCAAAGCTTGAACCCAGTCCCGGAAATACGGTGTCATGGATTGACGTGAAGATATTTAAAGAGATTTAATTGTCTTTTCGAAAGACTTCCCCGTCTTTCATTACGAAAACAACGTTCCATACTGCTTTGATATCTTGGTCAGGCTTTCCCGTAACGGCCACGAGGTCCGCCAAAAGCCCAGGTTTGATGCTCCCAACACGATCACTAACGTGAAACGTGCGTGCGTTAACCGATGTGGATGCCCGTAAAACCTGTAAAGGGCTCATCCCGTATTCCACTAGCAGCTCCATTTCTAAAGCATTCTTTCCGTGCGTGTAAACGCCAACGTCCCCTCCCATTCCGATAGTTACTCCTTCCTCCATAGCCACTTTCATTACCGCTTTTTTAATAGCTATACGTTGGGGTTCGGGGTCAACTCCCTTTTTCCATCCGGAATACGATGAAATAGACTCAACTGCGGCCAAAGTCGGATACCATACGACACCCCGCTCGGCCATCAATTTAAATACCTCGCGCGTTCCGCCATCTCCGTGCTCAATGGTTTCCGCCCCGGCCAGAATAGCTCGTCGCATCCCTTCGGCCGTTCCAGCATGGGCCACCATCGGACGCCCACTGCTGGCAGCCGTCTCTCTAATTAAAGTTAGTTCGTCAATAGAAAAGGTAGGCATGGCTTCGCCACCCGGTCCCCATCGATAGTCTGCGTAGACCTTGATTACGTCGGCTCCGTTGCCAATTTGGTCTCGTGTCACGCGGATTAAATTATCAACTCCGTCAGCTTCTTCGGCGCCTAACGGCACATCAAAGTCCGGATCAAAACCAGATGGACCGTAACTACCGGTTGCCACCATGGCCTTTCCAGCGACAAGCATTGTGGGTCCGGGAATGATCCCTTTCCGAATTGAAATTTTTAGCCCTACATCGGAGTAGCCCGCCCCCTCGGATCCTAAATCTCGAACGGTGGTGAACCCAGCCCAAAGGGTCTCTCTTGCGTGCACCGTTCCCCTTGCTACCCGTTCCGCCTTAGACTCCCTAAGAACTTGATCATTCCACGACGTTTCATTGTAAGGATGTAATAAAAAGTGGGAATGTCCCTCGATAAATCCAGGGGAAAGTGTAGTCCCAGAAAGACGTATAGTCACATCTCCTTTTAGCGTCGAGACTGGTCCTAATGCCGTTATTCGACGCCCTTCGACAACAACGCCCCATCCTTCGTGGACATTTTCACCGTCGAAAACACGGTCAGGTACCATTAACGTTGACTGCCCAAACACCCCAGCAGTGATAAATAAACATCCTGCCAGAAAGAGTAATTGTTTCATTAAAGGTGGTACCTGCGGGTTTTGTAAACAAATCAATCCATTTTATGGGATTGCGGTTTTGCTCCTTCCTGACCGTTCATTTTGCGATTTTTCATGCCCTGCATATCCTTCATGCCCTGCATATCCTTCATGCCCTGCATATCCTTCATGCCTTGCATACCCTTCATGCCCTGCATACCCTTCATGCCCTGCATACCAGGCATTTCCCCTGGGCCATCGTCGGGAAGTAACGTTAAAAGATACGTAATTACAGCTGATCTTTCCGTTTCCGTGATGGTCAACGGCGGCATTAATCCATGTTCTTTAATGGCTTGAGCTGGAAGTAAAGATCGCTCGATTTCGGGTTTGGTCAACCATGAATCAAGTGCGCTTTTTAGCTCCTCAGGAGTGCCATATTTCATTGAATAGTGACGAAGAATCATTTTCATGGGTGGGGCAATCGGTTTGCCATTTTCCATTGAAGCCGGAGGATTCAATTGATGACACGTATTGCACACCTGATTAAACACGCGTTCTCCTTCGTCAACGGCCCCCATGGGAGGACTAGATTGCCGAAATGCACTTAGAAGCAGCATTGCCAAGAGGGCTACTAACAGCACGATCGCAAATCGTATGGAGCCCCCTTTCGGCATGGTTTGATGATGATGAGATACATTCATAATAGTAAGCCCTCTACATATTTTAACGCTTTGGCCCAACTGTCTGCGGACTTCTAGTGCCCGCAATGCCCTTATTTCTGGGAAGGGTTGCCTATCGTTGTGCCAAGGTTAAATTAACCAAGTCCTTACCTTCAAACGTTAGGTTCTCGGCCAGGAATCGTGAAGTGGATTACCCTGCAAGGCCGCTCTGATTCAATATCTGCAAGGGGAAATGTCGTGGATTTCCTCGCAAACCTGTTTTGTTGAAGCAATCTTAATCTGAGATGCCGTAGATTTCAAAACTCCTAAGTAAAAAGCTAGCTCATGAAGTACGACATTAATCGCGTCAGGACCGAATTTCCATCTTTATCTGTAACGGACAATGGTGTAGAGCGAGTCTATTTTGACAATCCAGGGGGAACTCAGGTCGCCAAACGAGTCATGACTCGGATGATGGACTATTTCACCACGATGAATACGAATGGTGGTGGTGCCTTCATTACCTCTCGACAGTCAGACAACCTACTGGACGAAGCCCACGCTGCCATGGCGGACCTAGTTGGGGCGTCAGATCCTGGTGAAATAATATTTGGTCAGAACATGACCACACTTACCCTTCACCTATCTCGCTCCATAGGGAAATCGCTTAAAGCCGGGGATGAAATTATAGTCACTCGGATGGATCACGACGCCAACATTAGTCCGTGGCTCTTGATGGCTGAGGATCACGGATTAGTCATAAAGTGGCTCGACTTTAGCCCAGAAACGTATCGCTACGACCTTACTTCGTTGGATGAAGTTTTAAGTTCAAAAACGAAGCTTGTCGCAGTAAATTATGCGTCCAATGCGACTGGAACGGTGAACGATGTCAAGGCCATCACAAAAATGGCGCATCAATTTGGAGCTCTGGTGTTCGTCGATGCGGTTCAATTAACGCCACATTTTGTAACCGACGTGGCAGAAATCGAATGTGATTTTTTAGCTTGCTCCGCGTATAAATTTTACGGGCCGCACCAAGGTTTATTGTGGGCCCGCAGGCCTCTTCTCGAAAAGCTAAGCCCGTACAAAGTACGCCCGGCTTCGGCGGAACTGCCCCACGCCTATGAAACAGGGACGCAATCTCACGAGGGCATGGCCGGAACGTTGGGCGCCATTGAACACATGGAGTGGATTGGAATGGAGATGGGAACTGGTGGAGCGACTCGGCGAGACCGAATCGTTTCAGGCTTCAACGCGGTGGCAACATACGAGCGGAAAATTTGTGAACGATTAATACGAGGGCTAGAAAGTATACAAGGCGTTACTGTACATGGACTTACGGCTGGAAGCGATCTGAATGACCGAGTCCCAACCGTGGCCATAACAAAAGAAGGTGCTCATCCTAGAGCAATGGCTGAGTCCCTTGGCAAGGCCAACATCTTTGTTTGGGATGGCAACTACTACGCGATCGAGATTATCGCTCGATTGGGGCTAACTGACAAAGGTGGGATGCTACGAATTGGCCTAGGACAGTACAATACAGAGGCTGAGGTGGACATGATACTAAACCATCTAGACCGGAGATCTTCCTTCTAATTAGAGTGAAATCACGCCTTCTATGGCTCCGGCTTGCAGATAATACGATACTATTTCGTCGCTGGACTTTACTTTCACGCGAGAAGTGATGCTCTGATATTTACCTTTGGATGATGCTTTGATATCCATGTCGTGGCCTTCAAACAACGCTACTAATTTTTCAATTTGCTGCTTTGGGGCAATAAATTTAAACACATATTCTCCTGGCCAATCATTGTTGTCATCCAGCAATTTCTTAAAATTGTCCCACCATTCTTTAGCTTCGGCTGAAGGGTATTTTGTCAAGGCCATTTCTGATTTTCGGGTTGCTTAGATGCAGTGCCAATTGTTCTTGGCAAATGCGGGCTTCGCAACCGGGTTCCCCCTTTTGACGTACTTGGCGAACGTGCGGCGAGACTAGCCGCACACTTACATTAAAAAACGACCACCCATTATGTCGATTTTACCAGATTGGGCACCAAATGTGCACCCCCTGATTGTCCATTTTCCAATTGCTTTACTTTTTGTCGCGGCGCTCGTCGATACCATTGGATTGGCTTTTAAGGGTGAGTCCATGTGGAAAAACACCGCTTTTTTATTGTACATGTTTGGCACTCTAGCGGCCGTGGCTGCTTTTTTTGCTGGAAAACAAGCTGCCGATTCGGTCTTTTTGGCTACCGAGGCAAACGCCGTTCTGACCAATCATGCAAATATGGCACATTATCTGGTATACTTTTTCGGAGGATACACGGTACTTCGGACGATTTTCTTCTTTTCTAATTTGGAGGGCCGCACCGGAATTAGGGCCGTCATGTACCTTCTCGGAGTTGGCGGACTCGTTTTAGTGTGGTCAACTGCGGACCGCGGGGCTGAATTAGTATTCAAATATGGGGTTGGCGTTGCAGCGGTGGGCGAAGCCGGCACTGAAGTACTTCCGACGTCCGGTTCATCGGAAACCTCCGCTCCTCTGAACAATCAAAAAGGTGGTTGGACTTGGAAACCAACGCGCGCAGCGGCTTGGAAAAGCTCGTTATCGACCTACGGAACGGATGGTGGCCTGAACACTTCCATCCAGGACGGAGGAGAATATGGTGATGTGCTCGCCCTAACCACGACCGGTGATCCGACAATTTTAACTTTTGATTTCCCAATGCAGACCGTTCAAATGGACGCTCGGTTGAACCTAGATGGATTTACCGGATCGATTATGTTCGTGCATCACGTTGTCGACGCTGAGAACTACAACTTTGTATCGGTGTCCCATGAAGAGATGAAAATTGGCCGGAGCGAAAATGGGGATATGTATCTGCTAGAGAGCAAGCCGTTTAGCCCCAACGGATGGAACAGCTACAGAGTTGTTGCCGACCAAACCCATTTCCGAGCATATGCCGATCAGCTGCTCGTTACCCACGGACACGGCGATGACCCGGGCTCAGGATGGGTTGGAATCCGGCTAAACGGAACCGGTACGGTACTTTTAGACTTTGTTCAAACGGTTTCTCTCCGCGGAGAAGGAATGACTGAGGGCATGGGCGAGCCACAAACAGACAAAGAAACACCGTCAGCCACCGGCGCAGCGGCGGCTGCAAAAACACCGGCGGATTCAGGCGCATCGGCGGCCGCAGATTCCACGGTCCACGATCACTAGTGGCCATTTGAGGTTTTCCGACCTTTTGTCTGTGACTTTGGCGCGTCGGTACCTGGGCACGTCGGTACCTGGGCACGTCGGTACCTTGGCACGTCCGTACCCAGGTATCTAGGTACCAACTTGCAAACGCATCGGAGCGAACGTGCGAACGAATCGAAAAATCGTTCCTCCTGTCATCCTGACACGAAAAGTAGATTGGTATGCTTTTCGTATAAGCCTACAATGAGTAATTCCAAGAGAGTTACTGTCATTTAGTCGTAGGTTGTACGGTAAGGACCAAAAGCGATTATCATCGGATGAGGGACACATGAATCTCCAGAATTTTACTATTAAAGCACAAGAAGCTGTTAAAACAGCTTCGGAAATCGCGGCCTCACACAACCATCAAGGTGTAGAGCCTCCGCACCTAATGAAGGCTTTCCTGGGAGATGTTTCTGGAATCGTGATGACAATGCTGACCAAACTCGAGGCCAGTGTCGACCTACTTTCAGCAAAAACAGATCAGGCCTTGGAAAAACTTCCACTGGTCACAGGAGCCTCCGTTTCGGGCCAATATGTCGGTTCTGAGGCGAAAAAAATATTCGACCGAGCTTTGGCGGAATCGAAACTGCTGAAAGATGAATATGTAGCTACGGAACACCTACTCCTCGGATTGTCCACTTCCAAAAACGAAATTGGAGAAGCGCTTCGTCATCAAGGTGTCACAAAAGAACAAATTTTAAAGATCCTTAAGGATGTTAGGGGAAGTCAAACCGTAACGGATCAGCATGCGGAGAGTCGCTATCTGGCTCTTGATAAGTACACCCGCAACCTAAATGATCTGGCAAACAAAGGAAAAATTGATCCGGTTATTGGGCGAGACGACGAAATTCGACGGATTCTCCAGATTCTTTCCCGGCGAACTAAAAACAATCCCATTCTTGTGGGTGAGCCTGGAGTCGGGAAAACAGCAATTGCTGAGGGTTTGGCGATTCGAATCGTTCAAGGCGATGTACCCGAAGGACTTAAAGGAAAACGGATCCTTGCTCTTGATATGGGTTTGTTGATCGCTGGCGCCAAATACCGGGGTGAATTTGAAGATCGCCTAAAAGCAGTAGTTCGGGAAATTATTGAATCCGATGGTCAGATTGTATTGTTCATCGACGAAATTCACACCCTGGTTGGGGCCGGCGCAGCAGAAGGTGCCATGGACGCCGCCAATATCCTCAAGCCGGCCCTCGCGCGCGGCGAGCTGCGCGCAATTGGCGCCACTACAATTGACGAATACCGGAAATACCTCGAAAAAGACAAGGCCTTAGAGCGGCGTTTCCAGCTTGTACGCGTCGAAGAACCCTCGGTGGAGGATACCATTTCGATTCTTCGCGGAATTAAGGAGCGCTATGAAGTACACCACGGAGTCCGCATCACGGATGGCGCCCTCGTTTCTGCCGCAGAACTGAGCCATCGTTACATTACTGATCGATTTTTGCCGGACAAGGCTATCGACTTGATCGATGAATCCGCAGCCAAATTGCGTATTGAAATCGACTCTATGCCAGATGTTTTAGATCAACTTGAACGGCAAATCCGACAGCTCGAAATCGAACGGGAAGGAGTAAAGCGGGAAAAAGACACTCAGAAACTGACCCAAATTGCGGAGCAGTTCGCCAACTTGGACGAAAAGAGAACGGCGCTCCGTGTGCGCTGGCACCAAGAAAAAGATCTCATCCAGACCATTCGCAAAGCCAAAGAAGACATTGAAAACCTGCGTTTAGAGGCTGAAAAGCTCGAACGCTCCGGCGATTATGGCCAGGTAGCCGAGCTGCGATACGGACAGATTCCTGCGCTTGAGGAGTCCATTGTCGATACCACACGAAAACTGGAAGAGGTTCAAAAGCAAGGCGCGCTACTTTCAGAAGAAATTGATTCCGAAGACATTGCAGCCATTGTTGCTCGGTGGACCGGAATTCCAGTTAGCCGAATGCTCGAGAGCGAACGCGCCAAGCTCCTTCGCCTCGAGGAGACGCTTGAAAAACGAGTGGTAGGGCAGCCCGAAGCGCTGGCCGCCGTAGCAAACGCCGTCCGGCGTGGCCGGGCTGGCCTTCAAGAAAACACGAGACCTATTGGGTCATTTATATTTCTGGGCTCAACCGGCGTAGGGAAAACTGAACTGGCAAAAGCATTGGCAGAATTTTTGTTCAACGACGATAATGCTCTGGTGCGCATTGACATGAGCGAGTATCAAGAGCGCCATACAGTAAGCAGGCTCGTCGGCGCACCTCCTGGATATGTGGGATATGAAGAAGGCGGGCAGCTCAGCGAACAGGTTCGACGAAAACCATATTCGGTGGTTCTTTTAGACGAAATCGAAAAAGCCCACGCCGAAGTTTTTAATATCCTCCTACAGGTTTTGGATGATGGTCGCCTAACAGATAACAAAGGTCGCGTTATTGATTTCAAAAACACGATCATCATAATGACGTCCAATCTAGGTGGCGAAATTATTCAAGCCCGCATGGACCCACAAAATGGCGAATTCTCAGCCCAAGACGAATCGAAATTGGAAACTGAACTTTTGGGTTTGTTAAAACAGCGTCTCCGTCCTGAATTTCTAAATCGCATCGACGACATTGTCACTTTTCATCCTCTTGGAAGAAAACAAATCCGCCAAATTGTGGATATCCAATTTGAGAACGTTCGCCGATTGGCCCTCTCAAGCAATTCGTTGGAAGTTGAACTAACCGACGCGGCCCGAGACTTCATTGCCGATACGGGTTACGATCCTACTTTTGGTGCGCGTCCGCTAAAGCGGGTAATTCAGCGTGAGATCACCAATAAATTGGCGGAGGAAGTTCTCTCAGGCTGGATCGAACCCGGAGACACCATTAAAATCGGTGTTGCCCCTAAAGGTGAAGGTCTGACATTTGAAACAATGTCTACTAAAGGAAAAAAAACAGCACGATCGACCTAGTCTTGGCGCAGGAGTGTATCAACTTCAGCAAGCCGATCTGCAAATCGGGTGGGGTCCGTTTCGAACACGGATTTGGCTTGATCTAGAAGCCTAATTGCCTCTTCTTTTTTTCCGCGGATCAACAGAATCCTTCCTAAGCGTACCTGGGCCACTGCGAGGTGGTGAGGCTCAAGATCGGGCACAGATTCATACGATTGGACAGCCAGACGATATGCCCGTTCAGCCTCGGCCAAACGATTCAAAGATTCGAAAAGCTGGCCCATTTCCCCTTGAATTTGAATAAATACGGGATGGTCCAAACCACTGCTTATGCGAATTACAGTTGCTGCTTTCAGGTAATATTCGACTGCTTTATCGAAATCACTTTTGGTTTCGTAAAGATTGGCCAACACTTGAAAATCCCGTCCGACTACAAATGAAGTCTCTCCACTTTGCTCAATATGTATCTGAGTAGATAACAAAAATAATCGTTCAGCTTCGACCAACGTACCTCTCGCCACATTCAGCCTGCCCAAGTAATTGATCGACCTGGCCGTGTCCTCATGACGTTCGCCAAAAATCGTCGTTCGAAGCTCAATGGCCTCTTTCAGCATAATTTCGGCTTCGTCAAACGCTTCGACATCGATAAGCATGCTGGCAAAATTATGTAGATTTGAAGCGTAATCGGGGCTGTTTTCGGCATCCATATCCCGGAGCATGGACAGTGCATCCCGATAAAATTGTTCTGCTTTGCCATATTCCTCCAAATCGGTATAGACCGCGCCAAGATTTGAAAGTGACTCAACTAGATTTTTGTGTGGTGATTTTAGCAGTGACTTTCGAATGTCATATGCCTGTTGCCAAACAACCAGGTTTGAATCTGCATTGCCAGTCCAGTACAGCGCCACTCCCGCTTCGTTTAAACTTTTGGCCACTAGTAGATTTTGTTCGCCAAACAAACGTCTTCGCATCGCCAAGGCCCCGGCATGATATTTTTTAGCCTGCTCAACCTCGCCCGCTTCATCCAATATGTACCCCATCGCATACATTCTGTGGGCTAAGTCAGGAGAATCTACTTCGCCCAACGATTCTTGCAACTGAAGGGCTTGTTCGATCAGGGGCAGCCCCTCTTCTGCTTCGCCCAAATCAGAATAAACCATTCCGAGGACAGTCAACATTTCGCTTAACACTTCGGGCTGGTTGACCAGTTCCAACTTCATTTCGGCAGCACTCTGATCAATCAGTTCGCGAACCGAGATATCCCGGCCCCTGGAATAATTTGGATTCGCCCTTTCAAATAATCCCAAAACCAATGACTTTACTTCTTCTGACTTCTGAACTTCTAAAGCAATCTGATCCCGTTGCCGAGCCGTAATTGTTGCATATGTGAATGACACAATACTCACCGTAACCAAAGCCAAGAATACTACAAGTCCGGCTGCAACACCGAGCTTGTTTCGCTGAATAAACCGTGTTGAACGATATTTAAACGTATCGGCTTGGGCAATTACTGGCCGGCCAGCCCGATAGTTTTCAAGGTCCTTCAGAAGTTGATCTGCAGACTGGTACCGCCTATCGGTTTCCTTGCGCAGTGCCATCAACACAATATGATCCAAATCGCCCGATAATTGTTTTCGCAATCTATCGAGTGGCGTCCTGCGTTGGTGGGACACCGTTTCTGGATTTAGCGTTTTTTTGGGCTGAGTTTCAATTCTGGAAATCATGGTAGAGGGCTTTTCAGGCGGCACCTCTAGAATAATTTTTTCAATTTCGCCACGTGCCTTCGTCTCAAACGTAAACGGCCTGTGCCCAGTCAGCAACTCATATAGGAGAATCCCCAGTTGATAGACGTCCGACGCTGTCGTTACTGAATTCCCTCTGACCTGCTCCGGAGAAGCATATTCAGGCGTCATCACCCGAACTTCCGTCTTGGTCATTGGAAGAGTGTATCCCGTTAAATCAGGATTGAGAAATTTAGCAATCCCAAAATCGAGGAGCTTTACAGAACCATCCGTTGTCACCAGAATGTTGCCTGGTTTTAAATCCCGGTGGACCACCAAATTTTGGTGAGCATAGTGAACCGCGGAGGCCACTTTCTCAAAAAGCTTCAGTCGTTCCTCTAGTGAGAGGCGGTTTTCATTACAAAATTTGTCGATTGGTTCACCATCGACGTATTCCATCACGAAGTAAGATTGCCCATCTTCAGAAAACCCTCCATCAAGTAATCGGGCAATATTGGGATGGGTCAAACTGGCTAAAATGTGCCGTTCTGTCTTAAATCGTTTAAGAATGTCTTCCGAATCCATCCCTTTGCGAATGACCTTTAAAGCAACATATCGCTTAAAGGCTTCGTCATCTCGAACCGCCAAATAGACCTGGCCCATACCGCCTCGGCCAATTTTCCTGACTAACCTATATGGCCCAACCATGCGGCGTTCATCACGTTCGGTTTCATCTTCAGCCACTGCAGAGGCCATTTTGGCCAAAACGTCATGCAAATGAGATTGGCCTTTTGACTCCATGAACTCTCCAGCATCGTCACTTGCCGCGAGCATTTTCAGGACTTGATCGATCAATTCAGGGTTGTTTCCCGCTTCATGACGAACCAGCTTTTCACGCTCATTTGAGGGTACCTCGAGCGCCTTGTCCATTAAGGCTTCAATCTTAATCCATTGATCAGGACTTACCTTTTTCATCGCTGGGGCTTTACGTCAAACAAATTGAGGAGGAGCGGGCACACAAAGTTAGTCGCCTTGTAACGCAATGTACAGAAACGCCTTAGCCTTTAGCCAATCCCGATCTATGGTTCGCGAAGAAACGTCTAACAAAGCGCCCGTTTCCTCAATGGACATGCCGCCAAAGAAGCGACATTCAACTATGGTAGCCAACCTAGGATTTAATTCTTCCAACTGCTTGAGGGCATCGTCCATGTCCAAAATATCTACGCTGCCTCTACTGTCACTGATAATCGAAGCATTGATTTCCGTGTGATGGGCGCCTCCACCACGCTTATCCGCTTTGACTCTTCGGGCGTAATCAACCAAAATTTGCCGCATGGCGCGGGCTGTAACAGAAAAAAAGTGAACCCTGTCGTTCCATCCGTTATCATCCCGATCAAAAAGCTTCAGATAGGCTTCGTGAACAAGACCGGTAGTATTGAGCGTTTCGCCGGGACTTCTAAATTTGAGTTGTCTCCGCGCCATTTCATGCAGCTCATCATAGACGAGCGCAAATAAGCGATCACCGGCATTATCATCTCCGTTACGGTGAGCGGAGATAAGCTGAGTTACCATTCCCTCATTGGACATGAGGAGCACCTTGATTCTAGGTTGGCGGAACGAAGATTAGAGTACGAAAAAGGAGGATAAAAAGAATGATCTAATGTAAACGCGAATTCGGCTAAATGGTAGGATTGAGTAGAAGATTTCGCAATAACGGATATTAGTTGTTTGAGGCCCCTTATTCATAGGGCTCTAACTCGTTGTGTATCATCAACATACACATCGTATTCAAGAACGGCTGCGTTGTTGATAACTCGATTTGCAAAACGGCTATAAACTAGGTTTATTACACCTTGCACAAAGGATTTTCACTGCACCAAACCTAAAATGTATCTAAGCAAACTTGAACTTCATGGGTTCAAGAGTTTTGCCGACCGCACGGTCGTCGATTTTTCTCCCGGAGTCACGGTTGTTGTAGGACCGAATGGCTGCGGAAAGTCTAATATTGTGGATGCTGTTCGCTGGGTAATTGGCGAACAGAGGGCGCGAATTCTTCGCTCTGACAAGATGGACAGCGTCATTTTTAACGGTACTTCAAAAAGGCGTTCGTTGGGAATGTCTGAAGTGCTGTTAACCATCGAAAACACACGAGGAATACTTCCAACAGAATACAGCGAAGTTACCATTGGCCGCCGTTTGTTTAGATCTGGGGAGTCAGAATATCTTTTAAATGGCGTTCAGTGTCGCCTGAAAGACATTACAGACTTGTTCATGGATACCGGAATGGGCTCCGGTGCGTACTCGGTCATCGAGCTTAAGATGATTGAAGAGATTTTGTCGGACAATGCTATGGACCGCCGGCACCTTTTTGAAGAAGCTGCTGGAATTACCAAATACAAAGTTAGGCGGGGCCAAACGCTTCGAAAACTGAAAGGAACTCAGGTCGACTTAGATCGGGTTCGCGACCTCACCGATGAGTTGGAAAAACGTGTCGTGAGCCTAGAGCGTCAGGCTCAAAAAGCCAACAAACATAAAAAATACGAGACTCGACTTCACACGTTGGAATTGATGCTTGCTGGATTAGAATATCGGCAGTTGGCGTCCGAAACGGAAAAAATTAAAAAGGAAGTTGTCCAATACGCCGATGTCGGTGCAGGGTTAACCGCGAAGTTGGCGGCGGAAGAAGCCGGTTATGAAGCTTTTAGGACCGACCACATCAAAAGGGAAAAAGTAGTCGTCGAAGCGCAGACTCTTCTGGCCGACCACATGGAGACCCTGCGTGCATTGGAGTCTGATTTGCGCCTTGGAACCGAGCGCCTATCCACCATATCAAGAGACTTAGCGCGGCTTGAAGAAGAACGAGCTGCGGAAACAGGTCAACGGCAAACGCTCGCAGAAATACTCGTACGGACGGAAAAAGAAATGGCGGATGTTCTTCCAGCTGCCGAAAAGGCAGAAGGAGAGCTTACCGATGCCAAACGAATTAAAGACGAGGCACAAACATCTCAGCAAAAGCATCAGGTGATGCTCCACAATTTGAGGCTAGAAGAGCGGGACGCATTTAATTCAAAAATTGATCGTCAACGACTAATTGACCGCCTTTCCAGTCGAATTGAAATTTCAATCGCCGATTTGGAGACGGCAAAGCTCGCGATGGAATCGTTGGATGAAACGATCACAGACCTCAATTCCCATCACGAAAACGCCGAGACCCATCTAAAAGTCACTGTAGAAGCCCGCGATTCCGCAAAAAGTGCACTGATCGCGGCAGAAATGAAATTAGTCGATCTAAATCAGGCTATGGAGAGCGCTCGGCAAGAAATGCGACATGCTGAACGGTCGCACGATGCGGCATCGGCAGAAGGCACATTGCTTGAAGGATTATTGTCCGATTACGATGACTTCTCGGAGCCTGTTCAATTCCTTGCAACGTCAAAGGATTGGACCACCGAAAACATGCTAACCGTAGCCGACGTCCTTAGCTGCGACACTTCATTTAGGATTGCCGTTGATGTGGCCTTAGGAGAATACGCTTCTTGTATTGTTGTAGCCACGGAGGCCGAGGCCCGAGCTGCCATTCGAAGCCTTCGGACGCACGAAAAGGGCCGCGCGACTTTCTTAATTATGGAACGCTTACCGAAATTAAGACCTCCTACGTCACACGCTGCGTTTGAAGCCCTTGCTTCTAAAGTCAGGGTAACCGACAAAACTTTTGCTCCCTTGATTCCCCTGTTGTTTGCAGGTTGTTATTTGGTCGAGTCTCTTGACGATCTTCCAAATGAAGTCCCTGGTCGCATGTTTACCACTCTGGGGGAATGGTCCGGGCCAAATGGCACCATTCACGCTGGAAGCGAAGCCACGGGGAGTAGTCCGGCCTCGGCACGCCTCGGCCGTAGAGAGCAGCTGGATGAAGCCCGAAGCCGCACAATTGATACCGAAAAACTGCTTAGAAAGGCTTCAAAAACCTTTGCCTCGGTAAAAGAAGAACTTGAATCGGTCCCGCTTCGATCAATGAAATCTGAATTTGATCGACTCTCGGGAGAGTTCACCGTCGCGGAAAGAACGTTCTCCCGTGCGGCCTATGAACGGGAATCACTTAAAAATCGCAGTGTTGAAATCGCCGCCAGAACAACTCAACTAACTGCCCAAAAAAATACTGCTGATGCTGAACTGGCTGTGGCAACCAACGATTTAAAATCGTTCACCGTAAGGGTAGCGGAGCTTCAACACAAACGAACAGATGCGGAAGCAGCGTTTTCCGGCATCGAAGAAGCTAGCCGCAAAGCCTTTAGCTTATTCAACGAAGCTAACATAACGGCCGTTCAAACCCGAAATAGGCTTGACAATTTAAAAAGAGAACTCATTCGAACTCGAGAAGACCTTTCAAGATTAGAAAAGCGTTCTGTGGAGCGAACGGATGCCGTGGGCCGCTTAAGTATCCAGCGTCTTGAACTCGAAAAACGTTGTGCTGAGCTTCAAGTATCGATTCGAGTAAAACAAGACAACAAAGGCCTTCTTGACGACTCTGTTTCCACCGCAAAAGGCAGCCTGATGGAAACCAAAGTGGCCATTTCTGAAATGGAAGCCCATCTTCGCGAGCTTCGCCGAGATAGAGAAGCCGCCATGCGCGAGGAGTCCAATCGAGCTATTCGAAATGCAGAATTAGAAACCAGGCTTGAAGACTTAGTTTCGAGCATACTGGAAGACTTTGAAGTTGATTTAACCGCCTACACTTTTGCCGTCCCGGAAGGTTTTAGCCGCGGAGGTGCAAAAGAAGAAGTGCAAATGCTTCGGACCAAAATTCGCAATCTCGGGCCGGTAAATGCCCTTGCCCTTGATTCATTCGAAGAAGAGCGCAATCGCCTGGAGTTTATGAAGGCGCAGCTTACCGACCTCATGTTGGCTGAAGCCACATTGATGACCACCATCGACGAAATAAATACGACGGCATGCGAACGCTTCGATACAACTTTTGGCGCCATTCGGACCAATTTCCAACGATTGTTCATCGAATTGTTCGGAGATGAAGCATCGGCAGATATCATGCTCCAAGACGACTCCGACCCGCTAGAGTCTGACGTCATGATCATGGCAAAACCGAAAGGCAAAAAACCAAGTGTTTTGGCTCAGCTTTCTGGAGGCGAAAAAACCCTGACTGCCATCGCGCTCCTCTTCGCAATTTATCTAGTAAAACCAAGTCCTTTCTGCATCTTGGATGAAGTCGACGCGCCGCTGGATGATGCGAATGTAGATCGATTCATGCACCTTATCCGAACGTTCTCGGATTCAACTCAATTCATTCTAGTGACGCATAACAAGCGTACGATGGAGGCCGCCGACCGCATGTACGGAATCACCATGGCAGAACAGGGCGTCTCCAAACTAGTCGGCGTTACGTTCGAAGGCGACAAGACAGATTTGACCTTGGTCGCATAAAAAGGGAATTGTGTAGAAGAGCCCAAGCTAAAAAATTTGGTATGTTAGAACCGGACGACAACGTTCGAACAGAATCCTCGTACTTTCGCACTTTTAGAGCAAAAACATGAAATTCATTGTGTCCCGCCTTTTGGCGACCCTAGTCTTTGCATGCACCATGGTTGGCTGCGGCACGCCTGACCCCGCATCTTCCGTAAAATCTGTAGAGATTGAAGACATCTTCAACAGGACAGAGGTACGCATCCCTATGCGAGACGGGACCCATTTGTTTACCGTAATTTTGTCTCCCAAAGATCAAGGAGACCAGGCGCTACCCTTCATTTTGTCCCGAACTCCGTATGGAACGGCGGGATGGGGCGGAACCTCAGGTATAATTTATGGATTTCGAGAGTTAATCAAAGAAGGTTATATCTTTGTACTGCAAGACATTAGGGGAAGATATGACTCTGAAGGAGAGTTCATCATGAACCGTGCGGCGTGCGAGGTTCGGGACGATTCCTGTATTGATGAAGCATCAGACACACACGATTCCGTGGACTGGCTGCTTGCCAACGTCCCAAACAATAATGGACGCGTTGGACAACTTGGCATTTCTTATCCAGGATATTTAGCCAATGCGACCGCGTTTGGCCCACACCCTGCCATTAAAGCCCTAAGCCCGCAGGCCACCATGGGCGATGGTTGGATGGGCGACGACTTCTTTCATCAAGGCGCTTTCCGGCTTTCATACGGACTAGAATATGCGTGGGATATGGAAGCGAGCTCGGACGGCAGCATTCCGCCAAATCCCGGTCGATATGACACATATGATTGGTATCGATCATTCCCGACACTCAGCGCGCTGGCCGATTCAGTTGGTGCGTGGGATTGGCCTACCTGGCGGCTGTTTGTTGAGCATCCAACGTACGACGAAGAATGGAAAGGCCGCGCGATACCTCTTCGTCTGACCGCTCCTCCTGTTCCAACTCTGACGGTTGGCGGCTGGTGGGATCAAGAGGACATGTGGGGCGCTCAGCACACATATGCGGCCATGGAAGCCAACGACCCTAACAATATCAATCATCTGGTAATGGGGCCTTGGAAGCACGGCCAGTGGTTCACAGACTCCGGCGACTCACTCGGACTCCCGCAATGGGGGAGCTCAACGAGCGACTATTATCGAAAAGAGATCGAAGGACCATTTTTCGCCTTTTGGCTAAAAGACAAGGGCACCGGACAATTTGCCGAAGCTAACCTCTTTGACTCAGGTGCAAAAGAATGGAAACAGTTTGACAAATGGCCACCTATAGATGCCGTTAAAACGAACCTTTACTTCCTTGGCAACGGGAAACTCTCATTCGATGCTCCGAAAGTGGCGAGCGGTTCTGACCATTATGTGAGCGACCCAAATTTCCCTATTCCATATCGAGAAAGGCCCATCGAGTGGACCTACGACCCCCGCGGCTCCGGTTGGAAACCTTGGATGACTGAAGATCAGCGCCTTGTTGATGGCCGCCCGGACGTTCTCGTTTATCAAACAGAACCGCTTCTGGAAGATGTGACCTTGGCAGGTAACGTAGTCGCCAAACTTTTCGCTTCTACAACCGGAACGGATGCAGACTGGGTTGTGAAACTGATTGACGTATTTCCTGACGATATGATGCCGCGGCCGTGGCTTGGAGGATACCAACTCATGGTGACCGGCGAAATCATGCGTGGGCGATACTGGAAAAGCTGGGAAGAGCCTAATCCCATCCCTGCCAATACCCCAACAGCATTTACGGTTGATCTACACAAACAGGCATACACGTTCAAAAAAGGGCATCGAATCATGGCCCATGTTCAAAGCACCTGGTTTCCTGTTCACGACCGAAACCCGCAGACGTTCGTCCCCAATATTTTCTTGGCTAAGGCCGAGGACTACCAAGCCCAAGAACACCGCATTTACCGAACTACGGGACTCCCATCCCATTTGGAGCTCGACTTGATTCGCTAATGTGGCCACTCCTGCCTCAATTTACCAGATCTTTTAGTTCATTCTGTTGGGTAAATAGAATGACTGCTACCAAAATGATCAGCAATAGCGTCCAAACAAGGATAGCCAAAGGGGTGGTTTTTCGGGCTCCACTTGCCTCCCACCAAGACTGAGGGCGAACACCCTGAATCCAGAATGTGGTTACACCGGCCAGATTTACACAGATGATATTAGTAATCAACAGAAAAAACGAACCCAACGCCAAAGTCGTGTAACCCGAACCCATCAATAAACCTAGAGTTATGAGTGGAGGCATGAGCGCCACTGCCTCAAAAGGGCAGCGTAGACCCTCAAAGCGTGTAGGAGGGTACAGCTGCTGGCTGGAACCAAGTATCAGAACACTCTCGCAGTGGAAGCAGACATGAAGAGCTGAATCATCAAGGATTCGGCAGGCTCTGTAGCCGGCCTGGAAAACTATGGTCTGTTGACATTGGTGGCCATGCCCTTGTTATCCGTAATTCGATCTTAAAGATCGCTCGGTATTTGTGATTCGTGCCAAACTGCAAATATCCATACGTTCTCGCCTTCAACTCGATAGAAAAACCGATAAGGCGAGATGATGATTTCCCGGACCTCTGGATCTGGATTTTCTGGAACGATCCGACCAGAGTGAGGAAAAGTCTCTAGACGACTTAGGCTCTTGCCAACTTTTGCACGAAACGATTCAGCCGCAGATGGGCGGTCGTCTCGAATATAATTGAGTGCCTGGAGTAGTTGTGCTTTTGCCTGAGGCGCAAAAAGGACGTTCATTTGGTCTCGCTCAATATCGCATCCATTTCCTTCAAAACAACATCAAGCGGAATACCTTTTCCGGCCTTGATCTCAGCTTCACCCTTGGCCAGCACTTTCAAAAGCTCAAGTTCATATTGAGTTTTTTCATACGCAGCTGCCGTAACTAAAACGGCAGTTGCTCGGCCACGTTGCGTAATAAAAACAGGCTCCTGTGTTGTTTTCATTCTCTTTATCACTCCGGCCGTGTCTTGGCGAAGTTCAGAAACCGGAATAATCGATGGTACAGCTGACATAATTCAGAACGTTTAGTAATACGTAAAACGATACGTTTAACAATACATCCGGCGTCCTGTTCCGAAATACGGATAACGGCTGGGGGATTTACGGCGAGCGAACGCTCCCTTTCCAGAAAGTAATCGTTTCAGACCAGCTCAGCCAGTGGTGCGAGCCCGCAACACCATACTATTAGGCTGAGTTTTGGTAAACAAATAGGGGCCT
>CALFHN010000146.1 GCA_937876355.1 uncultured Bacteroidota bacterium
TCAAGAGTAGTCCGGTCTGCAAAAAACCTTGTGGCAGCATTTGGAGGGCCATTCAGAATAGAAAAAGCATCTTGAATGGTCATGGTGCGAATAGCTCCGGCAAAGACGTCGATGGCCTCGCCTGCAGCTAATTCCGCGGCTCGATTCATTTGCACCTCGAAATGATCCACTTGATCGCCTAGTCCGAGGGCTCTAAGCCGAGAAGAAACGGTGCTCAATTCGACAGGTAACGCAATGCGCAGCAATGTGTTAGCGGAAAAACCGCCTTCCTGGGATAGGGTTGACGAAGAACGCTCGGTGCCCACGTGAAGCGCTTCCCGTAGGCCGTTCGCGACCATTTCTTGTGTTAACGGAGCCTGTCCGCTAAGCAGTCCTCCCAGATCCAGAGACTGTAAACTGGAGCACGAGGTTAGCGTCAAAAAAAAGAAGACGCTGAAATAAAAAGGAATTCGAATCCTAGCCATAAGGCATGGTTGTAAATAGGAAACATGCTGCATTTTAAATATAACCGGACAAACGGCCATGTATGGATTATCTTAATTAAAAGAGATGAAAAACGGCCAAAATCATGCGTTCTTATTCCAACTTGCACCCATTTTCAGTTATTACCAGGAGACTAAAGAAGGTTCAGACGCCTTTTTTGGTGGCCGTCTTTGGCGGAGTGTTGCTGTTAGGGTGTTCCGAGAAGAATGCCGTGATTCTGAGAACTGATACCTTGAGAGTAGTCATTTCAGAACAGGGACAGGTTGTTCATCTGCAGGACTGGACGAACGGCTCGGAATACGTTTCTCGTCCGTCGCCCATTTTGCAATTGAGAAAGAATGGGGAGTTTGCCGTCCCGCTATCAGCGAGAGCCAAGGGCAGCGGACTTGAGCTCTCCTTCCCAGGAGGTTTTGTTGCTCAGGTTAATATTGAGGAAAAAGCTGCCCATATCGTGTTTGAATTGACCAGTCTGACGCATGCAGATTCGGTCGATCTTGTTCTTTGGGGTCCTTTTGCCACGTCCATAAGTGAGTCAATTGGAGAAACAGTTGGGATCGCTAGGGGAGCGGACTACGCCCTCGGATTGCAGGCCTTAAATATTAAGACGCTTGGCGGGTATCCGTGGAATGAAAATGACGCCATGCCTGAAATGGATATTTTTGAAGGGGGAGATTTTCACGATATGGACCCTGCAAAATCTCGCTCGGTTCTTTACCGGGTTGAGGCGGCAAAGCCAGATTCAATGGGCAGCACCTTGCAAGCCTATACACGCAATCGCTCTCGCGACAGAGTCATTAAAAACCAAGGGTATGAACGATACGTAGCTCCTTCTTTTGACGATGGAGGGGTAATTGGTTCAAAAATCGCCCTTTTTGGAGTGCCAGTTGAAAAGACGTTAGCCACCCTTGGCGCGATCGAATTGGCTGAAGGATTGCCACACCCGATGATTGACGGGATTTGGGGGAAAGAATCCCCAACGGCCAACGCAGCCTATATCATCATGAATTTCAGTGAGGAGAACGCCGAGCAGGCCATGGATATCGTCGAACAAGCAGGCCTACGGTACTTGTATCATGATGGCTTATTTGAAACGTGGGGTCATTTTAAATTAAATGACAACAGTTTTCCCGACGGCGTGGCCAGTTTAAAGCGAATTTCAGATCGCGCAAAAGTTCGGGGGCTGATGATTGGAACACACAACCTATCGAATTTTGTTACCACCAACGATGCGTATGTCACTCCAACTCCTGACGCCAGGTTAGCCAAAGTGGGTAGCACCGGACTGTCTGCTGAATTGTCGGATGATCAAACCATCATCCAGATTGCCGACCCCGGATACTTCAATCAATCCCACAAGAGTTATTTGGCGGCCGCGCAGATTGAAGATGAGATCATCAAATTTGCGGCCGTTTCAACAGAAGCGCCGTGGCAGCTTCTTGGCGTTGAACGAGGAGCATTTGGTACTACGGCCGCTTCGCATCCAGAAGGAACCAAGATTTCCAAATTGGACGACCATGGCTACATGGTTTTCTTGACCGAAACGTCGCTTTCTCTGGAAATGGCTAAAACATTGGCGGACCTTTACAACGAAGCAGGATTGAGGCAAATATCTTTTGATGGGTTGGAAGGGAATAGGTCGACAGGAATGGGTAATTACGGAGAGTCGCTCTTCGCTCAAACGTGGTTCGATAATCTCAATGACGATATTCGGTCTCATTACATCGCGGACGCCAGTCGCACGACGCACTTCTTTTGGCACATGTACACCCGAATGAATTGGGGTGAGCCGTGGTATGCAGGATTTAGGGAAAGTCAGACCGAATACCGACTAAAAAACCAGGCCTATTTCCAAAGAAACTTGATGCCTGGAATGTTGGGTTGGTTTAAAATGACCCCGGAAACGAGCGTGGAAGACATCGAGTGGATGCTTTCGCTTTCGGCCGGGTACGACGCTGGGTACGGTTTTGTAACGTCCTTCGATGCGGTGGAAAAAAATGGTGGTACCGAGTCGATACTAGCACTCCTCGGAAACTGGGAAAAATTGCGTATCAACGATGTTTTTTCAGAAGAAGAAAAGACACTTTTTAGGTCGCGAGACCAAGAATATCATCTTGAGGTCCTGGAAACAGGAGAATGGACGGTTTCTCCTGTAACTGCACACATCTTTAGGCGATTAAACACAGAACGCCAGCCCGGCGAACCTTTCGCTTCTAATTTCGAGTTTGAGTCAGAAGAAGAGACACAGCCCGTATCCTTCATATTGACAGCTGAAGGAGGTTCTGTCGAGAATATCAAGTTTACATTGGACAACAATGAAGAGGTTTCGCTTTCAGTCAACCTAGAAAAAGGCCAGTCTATAGTCTACAGAAGTGGTGAAACGGCTACTCTATATGATAATTCATGGCATGACATTCAAATTGTTGACTTGAATGTGGCTGCATTAGAAAGCGGTCCTGGATCTCACTCCTTATCTCTTTCCGCCGATCTAATCGGAGATTCGAGCATGTCTTTGAGAATTGAATTGCGGCTCAGTGGCAGGGTGGTTGCTTCGGGCAAGGATCTACCAAATTAATCTCGCGATGTGTTGGGCCCGGTTAGTTCGCAGGAGTAGCCATATGTTTTCCTGGGTCCCTGTTTGCGGTGCCTTCAATATCCATCAGAGCATCGCCCAGTTCGGCCCGTTTGGCATCCGCCAATCGCGTAAGTCGTTCCATCACATCGGGATACAGGTGGGATACGTCTCGGGATTCAGAAATATCACTTTCCAGATCAAACAGTTCCAGTCCTACTGTGGCTGAATAGTCATATTTCCCTGGAATGCCGTTTTTGCCAAGTGTTTGACCTTCCATGGTTCGAAAGGAGTGCGGGAAATTGAGTTTCCATTTTCCACTGCGCATGGCATGTAACTCATTGCGATTGTAATAAAAGTAATACGCTTCCTGCACAGGATCCGCGCTCGATCCATTCATCAACTGCAAAATTGATTTTCCATCGATTGGCAATTCAGGTAGTGGCGCCCCAAGGATTTCTGCTATCGTAGGAAAAACATCGATGGTCATGGCAGGCGCAGACACCCTGAGCCCAGCCGGGATCACGCCTGGCCATCGAGCTATAAACGGAACGCGAACACCGCCGTCAAATGCGGTTCCTTTTCCTTCCCTGAGGGGCAGGGCGGAGCCAGCATGATCGCCGTAGCTAAGCCACGGACCGTTGTCGGAGGCAAACATAACTAGTGTATTGTCCTCTATCCCAGCGCTTTTTAATGCTTCAAGAACCTGGCCAACTGACCAGTCGATTTCTTGAATTACGTCGCCAAATAGGCCCACATCGCTTTTTCCGGCCCGTTCCTCCGAAACAAAAAGGGGAACATGGGGCATGGGGTGCGCCAGATACAGGAAAAAGGGAGTCTGGTTCTGTGCGTTATCGTTAATAAAGTCAACTGCCCGGTTCGTGAAGTCGGATGTGAATCTGGACTGATCTGTGTTATATCCGATAATTTCCGTCCCTTCAAAGGTCGGCAAATCTACCCAGGCCTGCGGGTTTTCTGGGTGAAACGGCCACATGTCATTGGAATAAGGGATCCCATAAAACGTATCGAATCCATGTTCTGTGGGCAAAAATTCAGGTAAATGACCTAGGTGCCATTTGCCAAAAATGGCCGTCGAATACGCTTTCGACTTAAACATTTCGGCCATCGTGGTTTCCGCCGAATTTATTCCGTGTGTGTTGCTTGGTCCAAGCGCCCCATGAATCCCTATTCGGTTGGCGTACGAACCCGTTAACAGTGAGGATCGGGATGCAGAGCAAACCGGCTGACTGACGTAAAAATCAGTAAAAAGAGCTCCTTCACTTGCAAGTTTGTCCAATTCTGGAGTTTTGTAGGCCGTCGCGCCATAAGCCCCAATATCCGCGTAACCCAAGTCGTCGATAAAAATCATGACAACGTTCGGGGTCGAATTAGGAGGCCCGAAATCTGAACCGGAGGAGCAAGAACCCAATAAAAAGCCCAGAATAAGAAGGTAGCAGGCGTCTTTCATAATCCGTTGCAGATGAACAATGGTTGTCTTTCAATGTCAAGGTATTGCTTTTCGACAAACAATTCTGATTTGTGTCTGCAAACCTTTTTATTCCAGAACCCATCCAAGTTGATGTAACCCTTTTGTCGGAGCGTCCGTACTCACGACAACCAATTTGACATCTCGTTTGATTTTTAGAATTAGAAAACGGGATATAAACGATCTGCTTTACCGAAAAAAACTATGCGCACCAAAATTTTAGGCTCTGTTCTCGTTGTACTGACCGTTCTTGGCGGTCTTCAACTGTTTCAGAACATGACATCAAATTCTCGTTTTGGCGATTCTGAGTTAGTTGAAGTGAATTTTGAAGAAGGAGATCTTCAGAGCATTATTTCAAAAGTTCGCTCGACGCTGGAAAACGTCGATAACGAGCGTTCAGAGCAAGGGGAAGTAATGATTGAAAAGTCATTCAACGTTAACAAAGGCGACGATCTAGTAATCGCCATTGAGCATTCTGATGTAGACATTGAGACGGGTGGTGGATCAGAAGCTACCATTACGGTAACGCTTGATTCTAGAAATTCAGACCGGGCGCGTGCCAGGTTCGAAGAGATGGAATGGAAAGTATACCAGGAAGGAGGGACCGTACATGTGGAAGCCGAATCACCTCGCAGAAATTGGTCTTTTAATGTCAACATGGACATTCACGTATTAATTACGATCCCGTCCACATTCAACTTAGATCTTCAAACGTCCCACGGCGACGTTAACTTGGGAGATATTGACGGAAAAGTAAATCTATTGACGTCTCATGGTGATGTCTCGTTTGAAGGAATTGAAGGAGATCTGGTTTGGATTAGATCTTCGCACGGCGATATTTCCGGAGTTTCGTTACGGTCTGATCGAGTAGAAGTTGAAACTTCTCATGCAGACATTGAGATTGCTGAAATTGACGCAAAAAGCCTCAATGCGAGCACGTCACACGCCGATATCGAGATTGAACACTTGATTGGTGCGGCGGATCTAACTACATCTCACGGTAATATTCGAGTATTTCTAGCAGGTGATGAAGACGCAAGTCTATCAACTTCTCATGGCAACATTGATATTTCAATGGATGCAAACTCTGGTGCTGATCTAGATTTTAAGGCGCCTCAAATTCACATGGACCGGGACCTGAATGTGAGAGTAAAAGGTGAGAGCCGCAACAAAAGCGTTTCAGAATCAATCAATGGCGGTGGCCGCACGATTCAGGCTCGGACTACTCATGGTTCGATTGAGATGAGTAACCGATAGTCGCAGGAGCATCGTTTTTAGGCGAGCAGCATTTCTAATTTAGCCCTGACGCTCACAGAGTGTCGGGGCTAAATTGCATATAGGTAAATGCTCCTGGATTGCTTGCTTCGTAGTCTTGTACGGGGTCAAATCCCAGCGATTGATACAGCATCAAAGCTCTTTCATTCCCCGGATGGACGTTCAAAGATATTGTTGATGGATGTTGCGTTTGTGCGCTATTCAAAAGATGAGACATTAGGAGGCGGCCATATCCTCTTCCTCTGGAATTGGGGTCGACTACGATGCGAGCGATATGCAGCCTGTCATCTGGTTTTGGAATGAGTTGACCGTAACCGACCACATGGTCAGCCGCTAGCACCGTCCAGGACTGAACAGAGTCCCACGCAATCTTGCTAGGCAATGTGGTCATGTCTATCGGAAAAGGGACAACTCCGCCAGTCCAAAGATCGCATTCATGTTGATTTTGCACCCACGACGAGATGGTCTGCAAATCGCTTAACAAGGAGGGGCGAAACGTCGGTAAGGTCATGACAAATGGGTTGGTGAGTACGCGCGCTTGGCATGTTCATTCTGAAGCCCGATAACCAGATGGACCTCTTTAAAGTTGCAAGGTTAAGCCATCCGGAATTCGCATCCATGCCGTATATAAGTATTCTTGTTCAACACCTCCAGGGGTTCTATGGACTTCCGTATGACTCTCGAGCAGGCTGAAATTGTCCTCGAAAACCGATCCTAAACTATCTAAGGAGTGCCGGTTTACAGGAAGGCCTGAGCAGGTAGGCGGGGCGTTTTCGGAGAAAACGCCCAAAATGAACGTTCCTCCAGGCAGCAAGGATTTTAGGAGGCGTGTTTTGTATTGATGTATTTCTGAGTCCTTCAGAAAGTGAAATGCGGCACGATCATGCCAGATGTAGACGTCTGGCAACCCACAGGTTGGATCACGCACGTCGCAGCAACTAAATGATATTCGAGAAGCATCGGGTCCCAAGCGGTGCTCAACTTCGTCCAAGGCACGTTGGGAGAGATCTAAAACGGTCACATTAGCGAATTCCAAGCCGATCAACTCGTCAACCAACGTTGACGATCCGCCGCCAATATCAATGATTGGAAGGGATGTGGACGGCGCATATTTCTGGATCCATTTGAGCGACGTAGCTAAAGAAGGTGTATACCATCCCAATTCCTGAGGTGCATATTTGCCATAAATCATATCCCAATGTTTGGAGGAAGACGTGCGGCTCATATTGTTAGATTGGTTGGGGCCTAAGCAAAGTGTTTACGTTAATTATTTTCCTGAACTCGCCACAAATACGCGCGCTGATTCCATCAGCGCGCCCCATTTGCCAACATGACGTTCCGATATCATTACCCACTCCTTAAAGGTCTTTCCGGCGGGAGAAAATGACATTCCATCACCAGCTTCAACCATTCTAGATACTTCTGGCGCCGGCAATTTAATCAAAAGATTGCCTGTTTTAGGTTCACAAGAAGCAAAAACTTGGCCGTTGACACGAAGGCAAGGGAATCCCATCATCGTACTTCGCTCAATGCCTTCTACCTCCAAAAACGGCATGCGACTGATCAAAAAAATTCAGTTATACGATTCATACTGGGCCTTCAAATATGCTTGGCGTTGGTCTTCGGGATATCTTTCGTAGTAGTTGCAATTTGGCGCTTTACCGGGACCCTAATACCACGAAAAGTGTCCCCCTCGCCATATTCGCCAGGTCCAGTCTTGAAAAAGCGCAAGGAGTGCTCCACTTTGGCCGGATTGCTGGCGCTTACAAGGAGATGTTTTACGTCTAATGCTGTCAATTGAGTATGCATTTCAGCCAAAAACTTCACTCGAGTTAAAGCTGATACCCTGCTTCTGAAAGTGCTGTTTCCGCGCGGACAAGATCTTTTTGTTTGACTAAAATATAATCGGTGTCAAAGGTCGATATCGCGAATATACTCACTTCGGCTGCTGCCAAAGCTCCCGATAGGCGGGCCACGATACCCGTAAGAGTAAAATCGAGCGGTCCTTCGACCATAAAGCAAGCCCAGTCGGGCTCGGTTTGAGCATGTGGGATTAGAATATTGGCGCGGCATACAATGGAAAGTTCGTCTTTCGTGCGACCGATAAAAAATACCGGAGATCCGGTAACAGTAGCTGGAATCGGGTGATCTGGATCCAATCTGTGAATGGAAAAAGTCTCTTTTAGTAATCGAACTCGTAATTCGTTCATGCCTTGCTTTTGATATTACGACCTTTCCATTCTATTCGGCCTCGACTCCGGGTAATGATAGAGTCGACTCCTATTAAAATAGTTAGAAAATAAGAAATGGGAGCCAACAGCGTTACCGTCCATGGTTGATCCGTTGTTCGATCCGTGATCCATTTAAGGCCATACATCGATACCAAAAACCAAATATTTGAAAAAGGGGCGACGAAAAACAGTACGAAATACACTACAAGGGTCAATGTGGATACCAAGGTCGATTCTCCGAGAGCCGCTGCTGTGTTTTTGCGAAATCCTTTCCATGCCTCCCAAAAACTCCGATACATGTAGACCGCTAAGTCTTGACGCACATCGTCCAAAAGCGGTATTAACCCTTGTCTATAGAGGTACCGTCCGATCATGACGTCCTCCAGGACTTGGTCTTTAACGTAACGATGCGGTTCTAGCCGCCGGTAATCGTCCTGGTCAATCATCCAGCACTGACCGTTGACAGCAGACAGTCGAGAAGAGGGTAGATTTTTACCAAGCCACCACGGGATGCAAGCCAAAATCAAGTTTCCAACCATTGTTACGATGAGCTGGCCTTCGCCCTTCAAGAGCGTCATTCCCGTCAAAATCGTAGACTCTGGTCGTGCTTCAAATCGCCGACACATTGCCTGGAGCGAGCCAGGTTCGCGGAATTCAGTATCTGCGTCTATAAACAAAAAGACGCGTCCTGTGGCTGCAAGGGACAATTGGTAACATCCGTGGACTTTGCCAACCCATCTCTCGGGTAACTCGGTGCCTTGCAGGCCCTTAATGGTCTCTTTTTGATGGCTAACGATGATATCCCACGTGCCGTCTTCCGATAAATCGTCGTAGACAATTAGTTCTGCATTCGGATGGTCTTGAATGGCGAATGAACTAAGCAATCGGGGCAAGTTTTCGGCTTCGTTTCTCGCAGGCACCAATACCGATACTTTGGGCAGGTTTCCGGCAAACGACTTGAAACGAATCCGTCGAAATCGAAAAAGGTTGGCAATAGCGTTTACGAACAGGGATCCATGGATAAGTGCAATGATCCAAAGAAGCAAATTCATGATTTATCTAACATTTTTAGCCCTCTCACAATTTACCGAATTGCTTTTAGAACTTCTCGGGTTAGGTCCCATTGGCTAAATCCCTGCCGCCTGAAATCCAAACCATGCCTTACGATAACTAGATCGTGGGATGGTACTACGACTACATACTGTCCTCGATTTCCAGCGGTAGAATAGGCGTCTTTTGGAATATCTGTGCGATCGTCAGAGACCAGTCACCATTGGCCACAGGATAGAGTCCACTCGACATATTTAAAACGTGGCGAAGCGTAATTTCGTCGCGAGGATCGGGACGGTCACCGCGAAGTTGTGGAAGCCACTCAATGCCTAAGGGGTCGTCAAGTGACATTTTGCCCTCATCCACCATCATTCCAATGCCTGGAAGGGTGAATTTAATCCTGTTCATGCTTCAAGCGGA
>CALFHN010000147.1 GCA_937876355.1 uncultured Bacteroidota bacterium
ACCATAATGAATCGGTTCATGGACCCATCCAGTTGGCCGTCTCCAGTATCAAGATTATAGTTGAATAATTGCTGCCACGACTCTCCACCGTCCGTAGTTAAAGAGGTGACACCGCGCCCCGAAGCCCAGCCGATTTCTGGGCTTATAAATCCGAGTCCTTGAAGGCCTAAGTTCGTTGTGCTACCCCTAACAGGCATGTCTCGCCATGTTTTGCCTCCGTCCTCCGTTTTTAGAATCTTGGCATCATTAGAATTGGGATTTGCGCGATACTCTACCGACACGTACCCAATCATTTTGGAAGGGAAGGAAATCTTCCAGCCCCATTCTCCTGTGATTCCATCTTGTCGAGTGGATTGAAACACTTTTACCCACGTACTGCCACCATCTTCGGTGCGCAGCACGATGGCATCGCCGTCCAGACTGCTACCAGAGCCGCCCACTGCAAATCCAACTTGTTCGTTTTGAAAATAGACGTCGACCAACGCGCCAGCAATCGAACTAAGATCTTGTCCTAGCCAACGAATGCCGCCGTCATGCGTTCTCACAATTGTTGGAGACCCGTGAAAGGCGCCAACGCCCCAGGTCGACTTTCCCACGGTAACGAGACCGCAAATTCCCTTCGGAACTACGCCATCAATGCGATGGGTAATATCCACCCAATGATTGCCGCTGTCTCGGGTTTCCCACAGAACGCTTCCCGCAGTAAATACAGTTCCTGCCCAGCCAATTTGATCTCCCCTTGGTCCGAGTTCATCCATAAAGGAGACGGATCTAAACCGAGACGAACCCTGTGTAAACTGAAGGTTCCAAGTCTCACCTCCGTCTTCTGTATGCCAAATTTCCCCAGATAAATTAACGACCCAACCGATTCGATCGTTCACAAAATCCATGTCGTCATATCGGCCACCCCTTGAACTTGGAAGGCCGCTGACGTATTTCCATGAGGGCGCCTCCACTTGTGCAAAGGAAACTGGGGCAAAAAGAAGCATTCCTAACAGTGTAAGAACAAGTCGTTTCATAGCGTGAACAGTCGCAAGTTAGTTGGAGAGTCAGAAATTTAGCCCATAATAAAGAAGCGAACAGGGTTAAAATGTGAGCCTGTGTCGCATCTAGTCTTGGTTAAGTCTCTGCCCATTATGGGCTCCATAGTTTCATTCAATAACTATCTGCATCAGACCCCTCAATGGCTTGTAGCAGCAGTTCAACATTTCGTCTTCCCTCCGCCGCATTTACTTCTGGTGACCTTCTGGTTTCAATGGACTCGATGAAGTCATTGAGTTCGCCATGAAATGGATTCGCAGGTTCGAAAAAAAGTGATTTGGCGCCACGGGATAAATCATCGTGAAAAATTTCACCGCGGCCGTGGCGCCCCATCGTGCTTTCCATTCGGATGGACCCGGAATCACCATAAATTTCGATGCGAGATTCAGAGGAAAACTGTACTGAAACACAGATTTCTGCCGTTGCCCCGGATTCGAACTGCAGCATTACTAACGCCGTTTCGTCGTGCCTGCTCTTAAATTTAGAGCGGCTTATTATCGTCCTGACATCCACTATTTCGCCTTCCGATGGAGAAAACATCCACCGAGTGAGATCCAGGCAATGGGTACCGTTGGCCGCAAGACTCCACCACCGACCAGTTTCTGGCGCCGACCGCCAGTTCGAGTCGTCCTGAGCTGCAAAGGTCCAATGTGTTCTGCAGTGTCGAAGCTTTCCAATCTCACCGGATTGAACCATCGATTGAACCTTCCTGTGTCCGGCATGCCATCGTAAGTGGTAAGCCATGGCCAGAACTACGTCATTATTTTGGCAAGCCTGGATCATTTGATCACATTCGGCAAGGCTGGTTGCCATTGGTTTTTCCAACAAAACGTGCTTTCCAGCCTCAGCACAGGCAACAACCTGCTCTGCATGGAGGCGATCGGGAGATGCTACAATTACCGCGTGTACATTTGGATCGCGAAGAAGCTCAGCCAGATTGGTATATGTTGGAGTAGGCGAAATCAGACCAAATTTGGAAGCAAAATTTGATGCTCGATCCTGAGAACGGCTTAATACAGACCAAAGTTGTGTTTTGGGGTGTCCTGCAACGGCGGGAGCGTGTTGGTCCTCAGCAATGCCGCCGGGGCCCAAGATGGCAACGTTTAACATATAGGTGGTAAAAATTCGAAGTTTAGAACGGTGTAAGCTAGGATCTATCTGAAATGAAATGGAGATTGAGGTAATTTATTTTTATCTGAAGGGAAATTTTATGGGATTGTCGATTGCAAAACGTACATTTCATCTCTCAATCCACACATTTCTCGACTATGACACGCACTTATTCGCTTTTATTTGTTTTGTTTTTTTCGCTAACTACTTCGGCATGCGCGCAAAATGCTACTGATAGGCATGCTATAAATCAGGCGATATCTGCCGCTCCAGATGAGTTGAAAGAAGGTGCGAGTGTCTACGGTTACAACGAAAACGGCACGTTAAAACTAATTCGCGAGGGTACAAATGAACTTGTTTGTACAACGGATGACCCTGCCAGAGAAGGTTTTGAAGCGGCCTGTTTTCAAAAAGACTTACTGGATTACATCTCAAGGGGTAGAGTACTTCGTGCCGAAGGCATGAATGGACAAGAGTCAGTCGATAAAAGAAAAGCAGAAATTGAAGCAGGGACGCTTCCTTTTGTAAAAGGGCAGGCCACCCAATATATCCGATATGGTGAAAACGCTTCATATGACGAAGCAACGGGCGAAGTGATGAACTCTCAGGTTCGGTTTGTAATCTACGTTCCGGGGGCCACCCCAGAGTCAACCGGTCTTCCTATTTCGCCAATGGCTCCAGGTGCACCGTTTATTATGGATGCGGGTTCGTTCCGGGCTCACATCATGATCGTCCCACCGGCTGGAAATTAGCCTTCAGGAATATCGCATACATGCAGAATTGAAGCGAAAAACCAGGTCGCCAGCTCAGCTAGGCTTTCTGTGAATTCCTTTGACGTTCTTTTTCGGCCAGTTTTTCACTCCTGCGAAGTTCTCTAACCTCAGCTAGGTTTGATCCTATGTGCTGCTCTCCTCGGTGTTTAGCCAGCTCTATTTGACGTTGTCGCTCCCTGTGTCGGGCTCGATCTTCTTCAGAATGATTTTCAGAACAATAGGGACAACTTTCGCCCAAGACGTACAATTCGCTACGTTTTTCTTCTGCAGAAATGGGCATTCGGCAGGCATGGCAAAGGTCATATTCACCGCGAGAAAGATCATGGTCGACGGAGACTCTGTCGTCAAATACAAAACACTCGCCCTCCCACATCGATTCGGTGGCATCGACCTCTTCTAAATATTTCAGGATGCCGCCTTTGAGGTGGAAGACTTCCTCAAACCCCTGCATTTTCATATACGAAGTAGCTTTTTCGCATCGTATGCCCCCAGTACAAAACATAGCTACTTTTTTAGTCTTGATTGGATCAAGATTGGACTCGACGAAGGCAGGAAACTCCCTGAAGGACGTGGTGTCAGGATTTAAAGCATTTTTGAAAGAGCCAATTTGGTATTCGTAGTCGTTTCGGGTATCGACTAATATCACGTCTTCCCTGGCTATCAGTGCATTCCAATCCTTTGGATTGACATAAGAGCCGACAATGAGGTTTGGATCAACACCCTCGACGCCAAGCGTAACAATTTCTTTTTTCAATCGAACTTTGGTTCGAAGAAAAGGACAGTCGTCGGTGTAGGATTCTTTGTGCTCTAGATCAGAGAATCGAGAATCCGCGCGAAGATAACCGAATAATGAATCGACATGCTCGCGCGATCCTGAAATAGTGCCGTTGAGGCCCTCCGTGGCCACCAAAACGGTCCCTCGAATTTCATTGTCATTCATAAATTGAAACAAGTCATCCCGAAATAATTGGGGACTCTCGATGGTTACAAATTTATAAAAAGCTGCTACTACACACTTTGACATGACAGTTAGAATGACGTTTTTAAACTAAAAGACATACGTTGAACTTTGAACGATTTATTCAGCCTCGAAGTTGCCTTCGCGGTGACTGCCGTCACAGAAAGGTTTTTGCTTAGATAAACCGCATCGACACATGCTCACTTTTGGACCGTTCCATCTCGAGCAGCCGCTTGCTGCTTTCACGGTTACATTTCCAATGAGCCTCACCGAACCGTTTTTATTGGTTTGAACTTGAAGAACCCCACCTTTCTCCTCTAATCCTGGTCCTTCTCGGCCTACGGCACCCGTGTCTTGAAATCCAGCTTCAACATGACTGTTGTCGCAAAACGGTTTGTTTTTAGAGTGACCGCACCGGCATAATGCAACTCTTCTAGCTGAGGTTGGATTTTCGGGGTCTGAACCGACAATGGAAAGGTTTCCACGGACATACAGGGGGCCATTAGGCACAACCGTCACCGTATTTTCCGGTTCTGGTTGCTCTGCTCCCTCGTTTTTAGAGCTTCCTGGAGTATTACCTATCGCGGATTCGATTGTCGCGCCATACTGAAGCGCTCCAGACGGACACCTTCGAACGATTCTATCGACTTCTTCGGCCTCTACTAGGTCGGGCTGGCCCCAAGGTGAGCGACCTTTTTCGAATAATTTGCTGTCGGTTCGAATACATTCTTCTGCGTGAGTACAGATCGTCTTATCCCACGTAACCGTGAGATCGGTGCCTTTAAAAGTTAAAAGTTTACTCATACTCATTTCAGATAATTCGATAGATTGGTTGTGGGACGAAAATCAACGCGATTCCAATGGATTTGTTTGTACCCTGCTTTCTCGTAGACGAATTTCGTAGAATTCGTACAATGAGCCAAATAATAGTAGGATTTACCGGAAAAATGCTAGTTTTACCATATAGATCAAGGTCGCTTTTGAAGACAGGGTTGGCTCTACTAACCTTGTTGGTTTGTTCGATAGGAACGGCGGGAGCAGTACAGGCCCAACCATCCAATCTCACAGACGCCATCCGGATTCGGAGCGAAGTATTGGGCTATAACCTTCAATATTGGGTGTATACCCCAGCGGGATATGAGTCGATTGAAGGGCTTCCAGTTTTGTTTTTGTCAGATGGAGCTTGGTATCTAGATCCCGGGGAATTGCCGGAATTGATAGATAAAATGATCAAGGATGGGGAAATAGGGCCCATTGTGGCGGTGTTTTTGGATGCTAGAATCCCGGAAAATACTAGTCTCAGCCGCCGAAACGCGCAGTATTTCTGTAATCCTCGATTTATTCAGTTTTACAAAGACGAATTTATTCCAACGATAGAAAAAAATTATAAAGTCCAGGCAAATCGCGTTTCGCGTACTATTGTTGGACTTTCCTTCGGTGGCTTAAATTCCGCGTGTTTCGGACTCTACGCGCACGACTCGTTCGAAGGAATTGCCATGCAATCTCCAGCTACACATCCAATTCGAACGATCCATTCTGCGTACGCGGATTCGTCAAGGTTGCCTTTAAACATTTTCCTTTCGTCCGGCGATCACGATGACAACGAGGACCGCACTCGCCGATTTAGAGATATTTTGATGGAGAAAGGATATCCGTTGAAGTACGTCGAAGTCCCATTTGCACACAACTGGAACAACTGGAAACCCTTGCTAGATGATCTATTGGTGTATTTCTACAGCTCTACAAACTGAGAGCGAATCCTTAGGCGTGAATGGTAACGAACGCCCCTTTGAACGCAGGAGTTTTACTGAGCGGGTCCAACTGGCGGCTCAGTAATACGTTTGCTTCTGGAAAATACATGGCGACGTTGCCGGGCTTGATTCTCTCGAAAGCGGCAGCCTTCACGTGTGGCATTCGCCCACTTGGACCTTGTACGTTAATTCTTTGCCCCTCATTTAGACCAAGACGTGCCAGATCTTCTGGATGCATCAGCACCACATCGCGACTCGTGATTCCGCGATAGGTATCATAATCTTCATAGACCACCGTGTTAAACTGGCCTTCACTTCGAATCGTCATCAAACGAAACGAGTTTCTTGGAGAATCGGATTCTACAGATAGCGCAACAGGATGGATTTGGGCCCTTCCGCTGGTCGTATTAAATAAAGGCGTATGAAAGGTGCGACCTTCAATTTGAAATTCCGCTTTGGTTTTGTTCATGGAGCCCATCGCACCCCAACCGGGGACCACTTGTGAAATCATGTCCCGAATTCCATCGGTATCATTGAGACTAGCCCAATCAATCGTATTCAAATTGACGTGCCCTCCTTCGGATCGCACCCTCGAAGCCAATTCTGCAATAATGGAAACCTCGCTTCTGGGACCATCAACGCGGGATTCCCCACCGTCACTCATCCTGACAAAGTTGAACATGGACTCTTGCGTGGTCGGTTCCGGTTCTTCGTCCCGGGGCAAAACGGGAAGAATAATGGTTTCATCAGCCAATGCCCATGCATGCCCTGTATTCAGCGTTGTGCTCAGCGTTACGAGCATTCCGAGCTTCGAAAGAGCCTTGGCCGCAAACACTGAATCTGGGTTCGACCCATACAAATTTCCGCCTAGGCACAATCCAAAGTCCATTTCTTGTGCTGCTGATTTTTCCATGCAGCCCATGGTGTCCAGGCCTTCCGTCGTTGGAAGATCGAGGCCAAATTTACTTCTAAGGTTTTCGAAAATGGCCTTATTCAGTTTTGGCGTTACGCCAACTGATCCGATGCCCTGGACGTTTGAATGGCCCCTAATGGGCATCAATCCACAGCCTTCTCGTCCAACCATCCCACGAAGCAAAGCCAAGGTTGCAATCATTTGAACCGTTTCTGTCCCTCGGAGGTGGTGGGTTATTCCCATGGCCCACGCAAAAATGGTATTCTTTGACTGAGCATATTCAGATGAAATTGATTCTATGGTCGCTTTGTCGACCCCTGACTGACGCTCGATATCAGTCCATTCTGTCTGTTCAATCGTGGCTTGAAATTCTTCAAAACCGTTGGTATGCCGCGTGATATAGTCGTGGTCATATTGACGGGTTTCCAGCAACGATTTTGCTATTCCAGATAAAAGTGCTAGGTCACCACCTATGTGAGGTTGCACCATTCGAGAGGCAATCTTAGTTCCAAACAGCAGCGATATGGGGTCGGATGGAACACTAAATGACTCAAGACCGGACTCTCTGATAGGATTAATGACAATTACTTTTCCGCCACGTCGACGAATCTGCATAAAGGACTTCATCAATCTTGGGTGATTACTTGCTGGATTTGCCCCAATCAGAAAAACGAGATCCGACTTGTCTAGATCCTTGAGTACGATCGTGGCTGTGCCACTACCCAAGACACTGTTTAGGCCCACTCCACTTGCCTGATGGCAGTAGAAACTGCAATTGTTGACATTGTTCGTACCAAACAGGCGTGCAAATAGCTGCAATAAAAACCCGGACTCATTACTGCTGCGTCCACTGAAATAGAAAAAGGATTTATTAGGGCTGGTTTTTGCTAATGTTAAGGAGATCGATTTAAAGGCTTCTGGCCAGGAAATGACTTCATATCCATCATCGCCACGCCGATACCGAACCGGATTCGATAATCTTCCAAAGGCCTCAAGCTCTTGCGGGCTAGATTGTTGGAGTCGTCGAATGGGATATTTTTGCCAAAAATCGTCCAGAATTCCAGGCTGCATATCCGCTGCCATCGCCTGAATACTTTTTTTGCAAAACTCAGGGAAGTGACCCGACTCGTTTACCATTCCTCCATTCTGGCCGCCCATTCCAACGGCACAGGTCTTGCAAGAGTTACGTGAGCGCATTGCGCGCCACATCGCCAAATATCCTCCGGCTTCGCGAGCTTTTTGAAATGTGTAGGCGATGGCGGCCCAGCCTCCAGCCTTCTTAATCGTAGACATACCGTATTCTACCAAACAATTTGTCTAGATACTGCACAAACTGACCATTCATATTCTTAAAATTAGAAAATGAACTGGATAAATCCATTTACTATTACTGTGCTGTCCGCGGGCCTTGTTTTCTGGGGCGTTGTCAATGCGGCAGGACTTTTGAAAGTATTTCGTTAGAAACACCGGCATTTCTGAAGGAAGACTCAATTGCGTGTATTCTCGTTTCTGCGGTACGCGCGTCGTCTTTGAAGTCGTCAAATGTGGATGCAGCATAATTCCCACCTGCTTTTGAAACACGCTAGAACACGCAAAAACCTATTTTTGGGTTGTTTACCTACCCATGGGTTTTTCGACATTAAGCTGCAAAATATCCGCATTCCACTCGGTGGAGCCGATAAGGTGTTCAACAAAATATTCAGCTCTTAACCAGAACCGGTAGTCTGACATCGATCCATCGGACGTTTTCCACTCATACCAAAAGTTTTCTGTACCCTCTATCCATTGGGGATTGACCGAGGTGGAATACAACATGCCTTCTATTTTATAAGGCGCAAACTTTGTTGCCAAATCGTAATTGGGCTTACTCGTTGGGTGATGGCCTTGAACCTGCGCCATAGACGAGGAAGTCCACAAAAATAGGATAAGTAGGAGGGTGGAGGATTTTCGATTCATGGTTCAGTCGATAGGATTCAGCTTGGTTAAACGTCTAGTAAAACATCTAATTCTGATTGCATTGTTTGGTTTACCGTCAGAGATTATTCAGCGAGAAAAGAAAGTAATCTAACGACATCTTTAATACGCTGCGTGTAGGCATCGAATTCAATTTCCGAATGGCCAGTAGATTGTTGCCCAACAGGTGTCATCAGTCTGACAGCAACGTGGAGACGGTAATGTTTTCGAGAGGATACACTTCAATTTCAATAAAGGAAACAGGATTTCCAAGATGGTCAAATGTTTGACTTGCCCGAAGTCGACGACCGTTGACCACCAATTCACTGTGTGAACCAGCAAAGGTCGCTTTCCAAAGTATTTTTTCTCCGGAACGAACACTCAAAGAGGAAGCGGTTGCGCCGGAATGTTTAAGGCTTAAGACAGATTTTAAATGTGGAAAGTGACCAAGTTCTACCCAGTCATTTTCTGTTGAAATCCGGGATATGGTGGCAATGCCTTTTTCAATTGGGGAGATTCCCATCAAACCCGTGGCGATGGCCCCAATCACTGCAAACGAAACCTCTGGATAGGTTCTGCGCTCTGTTGAATCGGATGTAATCAACATGATCATGTCGAGGGCTTCACCAAATAATCCATATCGATACATCACTTCTGGGTAGTAGGAGCGCATTTCGATATTTCCGGGATCGCTGTCTAAGATGGAGGCGGCGGCGCTAGATGCTTTAACGGGATCCGGTACGGCATCATTATAAAGTGCATAAATTTGCATGCCTCCACCCATTGTGGTTTTTCCATTTTCTAGAAGAAGTTCAGAAAAATGACCGACATCTTCTTTCCAAAACGCTTCTGTAATCATGTTGGAAGCTCTCACGGCCCGAGATAACATTTCCATTGCTTTGGACGGCTGACCCGTTTTCTCCAAGATGGCTGCATACGATCGATATGCAGCTACCTGAAAAGCCAACAGGTCTATTCCAAGACGTGTTTTTTCAATGTCGCCTTCGTGATAACTCGGAATTCCGCGTGCATACTGAT
>CALFHN010000148.1 GCA_937876355.1 uncultured Bacteroidota bacterium
AAAGTATGGGTTTTTTCCAACTTTCGAGTGGGTTCTTTTCAGGGAAGCTTACACTACCATATCTCTACCCCCAACCAATTTTCCGGGGCTAGACCCGCTCCTATGGGCTCTTGGTCTAACGCACTAATGTTTCCCAGTTTCATGCCAACGCCGTAGGGTTGCGTTCGCTATAGATGATGTTCTGGGGAAGAACGAATTCAGGGAAGAATGCCTTCTCGGGCATGCAATTTTCACGCATAGAGCTGACCAAGACTACGGTCAGCGCCCAGTCTTTGTCAAAGGTCATGCAATAAAGCGGCCAGCTCGTCGCGTAACTCGTTGTATCGTATTACCTGACCTCGATGGATACGAATCCTGTCCGCCAGAGCCAGACTTGAGTTCAGGAACGTGATGTCAGAGTATTTTCTGCGCACGTCGGGGTCGATAAAAAATGGATTCACGGTTACTTCTGTACCGCTCTCGAGCCCTATGCCTGGAAAAGTACTGGCATTTACCCAAGGGTGGTGTTCGTTATAGTATGCGAGTGTGATGCGGTCGACAATCGCATTATTGTCATCAACCCGCTTTGACACATACTCGTAGTAGTCCCTGAGTTTGCGATTGATATCCTCGGGAAACAGCTGCAGCCTGCCTGTTGCTACTAGCGATTTGTAGGTGGACGTGTTCATGTAGAACGTACCGTACTGATAGGGCGTGCCAATATCTTCGAGGGTCGCTGCTAATTGATCGTAGGATAACGCTCCGCTTCTGTAGGCCATCACATCACCTATGATCCGCTGCATATTGCTATCGCCCTCCTCAATCATGCCGAAGACTTCCGACAGCCGTTCACGATCCTGCTCAAGATCCTCGAGTAGACTTCGAATCTCAGACAGGTGCAATTCTGAAATGATGCGATCTTGGCGCCAGCCATCTAGGGCAAACGAAACCGTTATTCCCAGAACAACGACGATAAACTCTACAGTGTGTGTCCGAATGGACGACCAATGGGATGGGTTCATGTACTGATAAAATGCTATCCTGCTTTTCCTGACAGCAGAAAAGTCTACTGTTCGAACGTGTTTCCCCTACAATATAACTCTGAACGTCATAAAAGCTTTATAACCATCCTGCTCCGGTCAGTAAGGGGTAGGTAAATCAGATTGTCCATCAGCAAGTCTCCAAAGGGTTGTCACACCCAGACTTACCGAAAGAGGCCGTAGTTCAAGCAGGGTTAGGTGATGCCTTACAATCTAGGCCCTCCTTTACGAAACACAACAGTAATTATGATTCCTTAGGCAAAGATGATGAGTTGGAAAACCGCGATTGTGAGTCAGAATCGAAGATTGGCAATTTGACGAAACTGAAGAATCTTAGGTCTACGAACACGTTTGCCTTAGAAAGCTCACAAATGCGACTGCCATAAGTTTTGCGATTCATTTCTTCGCTGCAACTATCCGCGTCAAAGAACCCATCCGGCAGGCATGGCCCTCCGATCGTTTCAGAACGCTTGGTCCGCCCTCTGATTGCTTGGTCATGGTCCCGAATTTCTCAGGACTAGTATACAGGTAGGCGAGAAACGCCTTAAAGGATCGCAGAGGAGAAGGGTCGGGCTGAAGAGTTAGCCGCTCTAGTAGTTAGACGTATACCGAATAGGGCAGGGATGCAGAATCGGAAAAGGTTCAGCAGCTCGGCAATATTTGCTGCGGAGTTTCATCTAATCTGGCATCGAACCTGCTATAAGCCGCTCGTATCGACGCCCGCTAAATCAATTGGGTGACTGCCTTGACTTGTCATGGAAGTTTCCCCAAGTTGCGATGTCACGCCAACCAAGCATCTGCAACCGTGAGTAACAACGCAAAATTTGTTGTATTAGTCTTAGTTTTGATCTTTGCCACCAACTTTATCTGTTCGCCAGAGACGGAAGAGGCGGATTTGGCTGTTGATCAAAGCGAAGAGCAGGCTATTGCTGCGGAGCCCGAGGAATCACCTGTCGTAGAGACCGATCCCTGCTCTGATCTCTTGGCCGCACACCCTGCTCAGCTTGAGCATATCACGTCGCTTCTCGGGCCGGAAGGGCGTGTGGGACAGGCGGGATTGAGGGCAGAATCAGGATGGAGAATCAAGTCGAAAAGCCATGGCAATGCTTGGTACGTGGGAGCTTGGATTACGGGCGCAGCAGAACGTCAGTTTGGAGTGTGGCTTGTTTCACAAGACCCTACATCTCCCGGAATGACGAACAGCGTATCTCTGGCTGCAGAAAGGCTTTCCCCAGTTATCCCAAAAGGGCGTAGTACCCGATATGACACGAGCCCTGACGATGAGGAGTCGCTTCAGCTTGAACGTTGTGCCGTTGCGCCCTGAACACGTCCCCTCAGCTCTTCCCCATATCCACCTGCAGCATCCCGAACAAGAGGTGGTATTCCTTGACAGGTCTTTCGGGAAGTCGCAGGAGCTTAACCAGCGCATCTTTAGCTCCTGACTGCCACGGGTGAATGTCCATCATCGTGCAAAGGCTTTCAACCCTTGCCTCGTCTCCTTCCAGCTTCGCCTCAATGGCTTTGAGCGCCATGTGGAATACTGCGTCTTTGATCCAGGTGTTTGCCATCTCTTTTTCCTTCTCGACACCAAACGAGAAGAAACGTAACCTATCCTCACAAGAAAAGATGTGACATATCCGAGGGGGTACGGGGGGGTAAATAAAGTCCCAACTGACGAGGCTACCCCCTTCTAATACGGGCCCTGTTTTTATGAACTCAGTTTTCTATATAGCCATTTCTCTTAGATAGTCCATGTACTGCTCTTCGTCTTCTTCGCAAGTCGCAACGAGAAGGTGGATCATCTCTAAAGAACGCAGGTATCTTGGCGTGAGAGATACTATTCGTTCTGCCAGGCGGACTACTTCAAGCATCTCGCCTCTTCTACACTTGGCGTCAATGGCTTGAGCCACTAGGTGTTGGATTTCTGCTCTGTGGTCCATGTTTACGACGGGAGTTTACCCTCTTGACACAGTGCGTAAGGATTCATAACTCTAGGAGCTATTTGAGCTTCTAGATGGGGCTTGTGAACGGCCATAGACTATTTAACGGGGTATTTCATGAGACTCTTTGTATTTCTTGCAGCGGTTATGTTGGTTCCTGTGGTATACGGGCAAACTCCTGATACGACGGCGATAAGGCAACAGATCAAGAATATCGAGCTTGAAATTGACAGTCTTGAATTTGCCAAAATGTCGACAACATCGCAGCTTCTGGGCAAAAAAAAACAGCTTTTGAGTTTAAACGAAGAGATTCGGATAGCAAAAGTTGAGGGCGCGATCAGCACAGGAGTCCCGGCAATACTCCGAATCAATGCGAGAATGCGCACTGAAAAGTTGGTGGCTTCAGAAGTGATCAAAGAGCTTCCAAAGGGTTCTCCGGTGATCGTTTTTGATATCCAATACAATTCTGCTTTGGTCAAAGATGTACAAGGTCAGATGGGATGGATTCAGTGGGACGACTTAGAGTCCTCAGATGTCCTAAAAGAGATCCACGCTGAAAGACTTAGAACCAAGAAGGAAAACCGGACGGTCCAAATAGACCCCGCTGTTCATGCAGCCCAGACAGAGGATGGTACTTATCTTGTTGTTCAAGCTTCAATTCGCAAAGTCAATATTACATGGGCTGTTGATGGGAATATTCGTCAAATTGAAGCAAATGCGCCTTGGGTTCAACGAATCTTTGTTTCATCCTCAGACTCCTTCGTTTCTATCAGCGCTCAAAACATGTCAGGGGACGCGGGCTTGGTGACAGTAGCAATTTACCGAGACGGTCATTTATTAAAGTCCTCGGATTCCAGGGGAAAATTTGTAATTGCTTCCACAAATTACTCGTTCAAATGATGGGAAAAGGCAGTGGATTCCATTTGGACAAAATTTTGGGGTCAGTAGCTGATTCTTTTGGAGATTGCAACGGGGGCTTCCCCATTGACACAGTGTGAAAGGATCCGTAACTCCCGTTAGATGAAATTTATGATCCAGTTCTAATAAAGGTGCTTCGATATGCAATGGTTACTCAAGCTATCTCAAGTCCAGCTACTTGCGGGCTGCCTGCTGTTTTCTTGCATGGGCGCTGCTGCACAGCCAGTTGAGCTTAAAATCAATGATTCCGGCGTTTACTCTTATCAAGAAGTAATTCAAATTGACGGCACCCCAGATGAGTTATTCGATCGTATTTCGGCGTGGTTAGCTTTGTCATATAGATCTTCAAATGACGTGGTCCAGCTTACAGATAGGCCTAATCATCTGATAATTGCGAAAGGTGCTTTTGAGGAAACAAACTTCGGGCAGCCTGTCCTCCTTAAGCATACCCTCCAAGCTGAAGCAAGAGAGAATCGAGTGCGGATCAGCTACTCTCAGTTTGTCTACCAAGCGGGGGATAGCGAATTTCTGTTTGAAAAGAGGGTTCCTAGAGGGGGGAGAATGAGAGAGAAAACTTCACTACACATTCGCGCAGCTATTGATAGTTTAAAAGCTTTTTTATCTGCATCGGTTACAGACGAGGACTGGGATTAGTAGAGTGTAATCTGCATAACAAGTGCACGTTTCGGACTCGCACGACTGGCTGAGTTGGTTGGAAACAGTTACTTTCTGTTAAGGGAGCGTTCGTTCGCCGTAAATCCGCCAGCCGTTATACAGCAAATTGCTTCAGGACCTTCAATCCAGATCTCTTCCACAAAATCGGCAAACGATAGCTTCCGCCTTGATTATTTCGGCACAAAACGGACACTTTTTCTTGGTGCCTGTAGACACATCTTTTCTTTCCGTTTCGGCAACATCCTCATTGGCCGCAAAAGCAAACAATAATCCAAATGGCCCTAATAAAACACCAAGGATGAAGAATCCACAGCCACTGCGACCTTTTCCCGAAGCTACCATGGCAGAAATAAATCCAAAAAGAAACCAAATAAAAACGTATACCATGGCGATATTTTATCCTCAAGAGTTCGTTCTCGAAACATCAACATGACCAAGGAGGTGCTTAGCTGGATGTTCATTTTTCAACGAATGAAAGTCATCTTCTCACTCTCGGTCAGGTGCAAATAGTAATATCTACTACTATTTGCTGTATAACAAGCGCAAGTTGCGGGCTCGCACAACTGGAAGAGGCGGTTGGAAACAGTTACTTTCTGTTAGGTGAGCGAATGCTTGCCGTAAAGCCGCCTGCCTTTGTACGGCTATCAAAAATTTGTAGAAACCCATGAGTTGGACGTGCAAGAACTGTAAAGAGGAAATTGAAGAGCAATTTGACTCTTGTTGGAGTTGTGGAGCGAGTCGTGAAGGCGTATCCAAGACAGTATTTGAACCTGAACATGTAAACTTCACTGAAGTCGAGCCTGAATTTTCTGAGGCCGTTAGGTCGATTCTGATAACTACTGCGCCAACACTTGCAGGTTATCGCATTTGCAAAACAATCGACATTGTGTCTGCAGAATGCGTATTTGGAATGAACTTATTTCGAGATCTGTTTGTGTTCGTTCGCGACATTTTGGGAGGCAGAAGCAAAGCGGCACAAAAGATTTTCCGCGACGCTAGAAAAACCTGCTTACTCGAACTCCGGAGAGAAGCTGAGGCTCTTGGTGCAAATGCGGTGATAGCAGTAGACTTAGACTACAATGAAATAAGTGGATCAGGAAAATCCATGCTTTTTTTGGCGGCAAGTGGAACGGCTGTGATTGTTGAGCCTTTAGAATTGTAGACGTTGTTCGATCCGGGGTGATTGAAGGTGCAACAATTATTATGCTCAGCTCTTCCGAGTTAGTGATAGCCGAAAATCAAGGGCATTTTTTGTGGCTTCCTCTAAACAAGTAACCAAAGCCAATCATCAGAAATTGACACTTTCGATGTGACGGAAAAACCAAACCCTCCCTTTTGATCCATGTCGCTGTTATTTATCGACTTAGATGGTCTGTGGGGGTTAGTATTTTAGCAAAAGAAGGAGCTGCTGGCGAAACTCGATTTCAACCCTAAAAGGGTGCCCCCAGGTCGCCGGGATCGAAGTATTTGACGTTGTTCTCTTTATCCAAACGTACAGCGAGTCTACCAAGTCTTGAAGGCTCGGCCTCCTCTACTTTACCCAACCCTTTCTTAGTTATTACTACTTGACCCTCTGTGAATACTGGCCTCCCCGTATCGTCACTAGTCACGGCCCCTAGGGGTAATGATCGTGATGAC
>CALFHN010000149.1 GCA_937876355.1 uncultured Bacteroidota bacterium
CCAGCATCCGAAACAGGGTGACCGGGCAAAAATTCGGCAAGATGAGCCGCAACACAAATCGGCCCTACACCCGGTCCGCCTCCACCGTGAGGAATGGCGAACGTTTTGTGCAGATTTAGATGACACACATCGGCCCCAATATCGCCTGGGCGACACAGTCCAACCTGGGCATTCATATTGGCGCCGTCCATATACACTTGCCCACCAAATCGATGTATCGTGTCGCAAATGTCAGAGACTGCCTCTTCAAAAACGCCATGGGTCGAAGGATATGTAATCATCAAAGCAGACAATTGGTCTCCAGCGGCCGCCGCTTTGGCGTTTAAATCGTTCACGTCAATGTTTCCATGATCGTCACATGCAACGACCACGACTTTCATGCCGGCCATTACTGCACTTGCAGGGTTGGTACCGTGCGCTGAAGAAGGAATTAGACAAATGTGACGGTCCGTGTCGCCTCTGCTTTCATGGTAGGCGCGAATAACTAGGAGTCCAGCATATTCTCCAGAGGCACCAGAATTCGGTTGGAGAGAGGTAGCTTTGAATCCAGTAATTTCACTTAGCCAAGTACGAAGTTCGCCCATCATTTCATGGTATCCTGCAGCTTGGGAGGCCGGAACGAAGGGGTGAATTTGGTTGAATGCCGGCATTGTTATAGGCATTAACTCAGCCACCGCATTTAGCTTCATCGTGCACGAACCGAGCGCAATCATGCTGGTCGTGAGCGACAAGTCTTTTTTGGACAGTTTAGCCATGTACCGGGTGATGGCCGCTTCAGAATAATGAGAAGAAAAGATGGGATGGGTCAAAAAATCAGTATTTCGACTAAATTGGCCGTCATATCCGGACTCCATGGTAGATGAAAGAGAGTTAACTACGGAGATGCCGTTTTCACCGCCAAATACTTCGATGAGGTCAGAAAGGTCTTTTGCCGTTACCGTCTCGTCTAATGAGATTCCAATCGATCCATCCGAGAAGTACCGAAGATTGATTTCAGATTGGATTGCGCATTTTTGCACAGTCATGGCATCTTGAACGTCAACCCGAATCGTATCGAAATAGTCCGAATGGCGCACTTTGTGCCCAAGCTGTATGAGGGCGGCAGCTAATAATCGAGTGGCGTCCGTAACCCTTGTTGCTATGGCTTTGAGACCTGCTGGACCATGATAGACCGCATACATACTTGCAACAACGGCCAACAAAACCTGCGCAGTACAAATGTTTGAGGTAGCCTTGTCCCGTCTGATGTGTTGTTCCCTCGTTTGGAGGGCCATCCGGAGGGCTGGATTGTTATCTGCATCGACTGTGACGCCAATGATACGGCCTGGAATTTGGCGTTTGAATTTGTCGCTAGTGGCAAAATAAGCCGCATGAGGGCCTCCAAAGCCTACAGGGACCCCAAATCGCTGCGAAGACCCAACTACAACGTCGGCACCAAATGAAGCCGGAGATTCAAGAAGCGTCAAGCTCAATAGATCTGCCGCGACGACCACATAGGAGTCATTTGAATGAGCTTGGCTACAAAAATCGGAATAGTCGTAGACCGCCCCATCCGAAGCTGGATACTGTAGGAGTGAACCAAAACATAAATCGTCAAACTGAAAGGTTCGATGATTCCCTACAACAACCGTTATTCCCAAGGGAATAGCCCGTGTTTCGACCACCGCAATAGTCTGAGGGTGGCATTCCTCCGAGATGAAAAAGTGGTTTCGGTGCCCTTTTTTGGACTGACGTTGAAGCATCATCATGGCTTCAGCCGCGGCCGTACCTTCGTCCAGCAAACTCGCGTTTGCGATCTCCATACCTGTCAGGTCGATGATCAGGGTTTGATAATTGAGAAGGGCTTCTAACCGGCCTTGGGCAATCTCTGCTTGATACGGTGTGTACTGCGTGTACCAAGCCGGATTTTCGAGGATTCCCCGCTGAATAGCTGGCGGAGTTACCGTTCCTGAATACCCTGTACCGATATAAGAGCGGTACATCTTGTTTTTTGCCGCCAAATCCGTCGCTCTTTGGAGCAATTCCCGTTCAGTCAAAGCAGCCGGAAGGTTCAGATTGCCCTCCATTCGAATAGAACGAGGTATGGTTTGGTCAATCAGTTCGTCCATGGAGGAAACGCCAATCGTGTCGAGCATTTCTTGGATTTCACTAACAGATGGGCCGATATGGCGATCAGCAAAGCGGTCGGAAGACGTCAGGCGAATAGACATGAATTATCTGGGCGTCGGGTTGGGAGAGAAGACGTATTCAATCGGGCAAATGATCTACGAAGTAGAATCTGAAAAGTACGTCGGGTTCGTTCAAGATTGTTTGAATCCGGTGCTCAATTCATCGGATTTCAACTCTTCTACTTTTAGATCTTCTTCCTTGAGCTGGCGAATGGCCAATTTGGCTGCCGTTTGTTCTGCTCGCTTTTTACTTTTGTCTTCTGCGCGGCCGTATTCACTTCCATCTACCATCACGGCAACCACAAATCGTTTGTCATGACTCGGTCCAGATTCGGAAATAACCACATAATCTGGCTGTTGTGTGCTTTTTGCCTGAACGTACTCCAAAAGAATGCTTTTGTGATTGTCCTTACGGTGGGCTAGCTGATCTAAATCTACATCCATCAAAGCGACTCGGCGGACAAACGAACGGGCCGCTTCGGTGCCGTGCTCCAGATATATGGCTCCAATAATGGCCTCAAATGCATCCGCTAGGATGCTATCACCATCTTTTTGTTCTTCCGTCAAGCTATCACTCACCATTATGAACGATCCCAGTCCTAGTTCGCGGGCTCGTTCGGCGAGGGCCTTTCCATTCACAAGTTTGGCTCGCAGACGAGTCAAAAAACCTTCATCATCATCCGGGTAGTGAAGGTAAAGGTGCTCAGCGACTATAAATCCTAGTACCGCATCACCAAGGTATTCAAGTCTTTCATTCGATTCTGTGTGTGAATCGGAGGTCCCGCGCAACAGCGACCTGTGCTTGAGTGCTTGGTTGAAAAGTTCATGGTTGGATATCGATACGCCAATCACATCTTCAAGTCGACTTAATTCACTAGATAGGTCGCCAGGTTTAATTTCGGGGTTACCCGAAATCAGGTGTTGAATCCATTGGATCATGAGGCGCCTCGAATCCTTTCATGAATCAGTCGGGTAATGGAAGACCCGAGTTCAGAGGATATTTTGCTATCCGTTATGCCCTCAACCATAATTACCAGCACATAAGGTTCAGCATTCAGTGGGTATACGACGGCTGCGTCATGATGTATTTTTGTTATCGAGCCCGTTTTATGGGCTACTTTCAACCCTTTTGGAAGGCCGGACGGAATCATGGCGTTAAAAAATTGATCGTGCAAGAAACTGAGCATCACAGAATCTGCAGCGGGAGAAACGGCAGTTCCGGTCCGAAGGCGCTCTAACAATACAGCTAAGTCACTCGAAGTGGCCTGATTACTCAATCCCAGATCGAAAGCCTTTAGATCTTCCACTCCGCGAATCGTTTTCATGTGGGTCGTTCCCAGTCTTTCAGAAGTTGCTTGAACAGAGTCAGCGGAAAGGAAATCGATTAACAGATTGGTCGCGAGGTTCGAAGAAACGGTAATCATCTGATAGCTGAGTTGCCGGAGGCTCATAGGCTGCCCTAATTGCTCATAAATGGCATCGTCGGAGTCGTCCAAGATGCTAAAAGGCGAACCGTCAACAATGGACTTGAACTCGTTTTTAAGAATAATCTCTTCGTCGATTGAAAAACGTCCAAGCTCGGCCTGTCGAAATAATTCGATTATAACAGGTATTTTCATGGTGCTTGCAGCATGATAGAGCCGATCTCCATCGAGGTGAAACGCCAAATTGTTTTCAGAATCCAACAACGATACGGAGACGGTGGCACTATCGTATTGCGCAACGATCAATTCTATATCATTTTGCAGGGTCTGCATGGAGTTATTGGGCGATGTACATCCAGATAGTACAATTAGGCCCATCAATAGGGCGCTGAACACTGCTTTAAAGGAGACCATTCGAGACTTAATACAGAATGTTGACATAGAAATACTTCCCTATGGACGATGAAATGGGGCGGGCGTATCTGCCTCAAGAGATTTGAGATACTTAACTAGAGCGAGCATTGTAGGCTCGACGTCGCTGTAAGCACAGATACCGGCTTTAATGTGTTCAAAATCCGCCAACACAATAGGGCTTCCAAGTGCAACTAAGATGACGGGAAAGCGAGCGGAGGCATCTTGAATAAATGCGGATTGGGAAGGAAGAAGGCCAAATTTATGCCATGCAGCCGGTTTGACAACGACGGCAATGATGACGTTAACAAATTTTCCCAGTTGTTCAATTAGGTCTTCTAACTCGTTGTCCACCGCGCTTGGCAAAACTTGAAAAAATGCACCATCTGAAAACGCTCCAAGGAAGGCCTTTTCAAGTGGAGCCGCAGTAGGATCATTGTAGGTAGTATGTGGTCGCACTAAAACACATGCGGTTCCATACTGACCCAAGCCCGCTTTACGTAAAACCAAGTCCTCTGCGCTTCCTATGGCGACTTGGATCGATTTTTCGGCGATAGTTTTGGCTAGAGCGCGATGGGCGTCACAGCCAATGATAGAAAATGGTTGGGCTAACGATGGATCAATAAAGGCACTTGGCCCAAATCTGGCTGCGAACCGAGTTTTCAAGCTCCAAACGCGCTCCAAGGCCGCATCAATTACTTTTTTGTCCAGCTCCCCTTTGATCACCAACTCTTCTAAGTAATCTACAGTGGACGGGATGTCTTTGATGTCCAATAAGATGTCGATGCCTGCCTTTAGCAGCGTGGCAGCCATTTCACCCTGATGTTCTCCTTCATGATCCGCACCTGCCATGAGCAGGCTGTCACTTATTACAACCCCCTTAAACCCAATGTCCTGCCTCAAAAGTTCGGTAAGAATGGGTTTGGACCGCGTAGCTTCGTCTCCAGAACGGTCCAGACCTGGGTAGGAGACATGGGCTGTCATGACGAGTGAAACGCCCGCATTAACAGCCTCCCTAAAGGGTACAAGTTCCAGCGATTCCATATCCGCTCGCGATTTCGAAACCACGGGCAAAGCCTCGTGAGAATCGACATCGGTGTCTCCATGACCGGGAAAATGTTTAGCGGTCGTAAACAATCCTTCGCCACTACACCCGCGGATATATGCTTTTAGCAAACGAGAAACCGTTTGAGGCGTAGAGCCGAAGGCACGAGTAGAAATGATTGGATTTCTTGGGTTAGAATTGACGTCTGCTACAGGCGAAAAGCTGATGTGCAGCCCTGCCGCGAGCGCTTCGCGAGCGGCCACACGCGCCGATTCTTCTAACAACTGTTCATCTTCCTTCCCGGTGGCCTGAAACGCCATAGCGTGCGGGAATACTGTTGCGCCTCTGAGTTGTTGTCCTAGGCCACGCTCCATATCTGTGCCGATCAACAATGGGTATTTAGATCGGCTCTGGATTCTGGTCAGTGTCTGAGGCGTCCGGATGCGATCGCCGTTGAAAAGACAAAGTCCTCCAATTGGATATTCATCAAGCAGTTTTTCAATTCGCGCAGCATCGTCTTCTACAGAAATGCTTGGATTCATGTTGGAACCCAGACGCGGAAAAATAAGCTGAGAAATACGATCTCGAAGTCGCTGAGGAGGCGAAAGCATGAATTAAATCAGGTGGTAAGTGCAGGTCGAAAGATACTGATTTAGATTTGAAATAAGCCTTCATCTTTGATATATGCCGCGACTTCGGGTGTCAATAAGTGATCGACATTGAGATTCTTAGCAGCTAAGTTCCTGATTTCAGTACTAGTCACATCAATGGGGAGTCCTTTCAACCAATAATCTTGATTCAGAAGTGCCTCAGCCCGAACGCGTTGAGATGGGTTAACTCTCTTGTAGACAACGAGTTGTGCCAATTCTCTTATTCTGTCGGCTCGTTTCCAGGTTGGCAACGATTGGCAGCTGTCTTCCCCGACGATTAGGTACAATTCAGATTTTGGGAATTCAATGCCTAGGTCTTCTAATGTTTTGAATGTGAAAGAAGGACCTTCGCGTTCAATTTCTCTCGTATCGACGACAAATCGATCATCCAACTGCGTCATGAGCCGAACCATATCAACACGAAACCTAGATGGAGTGGTGTTTTCAGCCAATTTATGGGGGGAAACCTTGGCTGGAATCCAATACACCTTATCCAATTCAAGTTCATTAGCAGCCTGACGAGCCACCTGAAGGTGTCCTAAATGAGGAGGATCGAAAGATCCACCAAAAATACCAAGCCGGTTCATGGCCTATCTGAGGAGCCGGTCGGACTAAGTAGGGACTGGACTTCCAGGTACATTACTTCGGCTGCCTTGATAAGCGGGCTATCCGGGAAAATCTGAATAAGACGGTCATAATTGGCTTCAGCCAGCCGGAGGCGCTCTTGAACCTTATTTGGAACGCTTAAACGAGCATAATCCAGATACGCTTTAAGCGCGCCCAGCAAAGCATCGTCGGCGAGATCCGTGTCATAGTACCGATCAAAAACCGCCTCATACGACACTGCAGCCGCACCATAAAACTCACGTTTTTCGTATAATTGCGCCGTGTTAAACTGTTTTGTAGCTAGTTTACTTCTAAGTTCGATTATTCTACCCGCCGCTTCTTCTACCAGTGCATGATCCTTATACCGAGTCATGAATAATTGGAATTGGACAATAGCTCGTTCCGTATCGGTTTGGTCGAGTCGAAATATCGGTGAGCGGTCGTAGTAGGTCATTGCCAATTCGTATTCAGCATCAGGAACGCGAGGATCTGATCTGTAAATTTGGGTGAACCGAGTATATTCGTTGGCTGCTAAAAGAAACTCTTTATTGGCGCGATAGGCCTTGGCCAAATACAATTGAGCATCGGCTGCCCATTGATGGGTACGGCCGAAGTCAAACGCCCCTTGCAACATTTGAATGGCCTTTGGATATTCTTCTTGGTCGAAGAATGCCTTGCCTTTTTCATACGCCTCTTGTGGCGATTCATATCTCACGCTGCCCGAACCCGCACATCCCGCCCAAAAGATGGAAAAAAGGATAAGTCCGAAAATGGAAAAGCGAGAAGTTAAAGAAACGGGAAATGTCCGAGGCATAATAAATAACGAGAGTAAATAACTATAAGAGGTATCTAAATATAAATGGTCGCTAACTAGGCCCTAAGATCAACGGTTAAAAGACTGAATTCGTATGTCTAACCGAGATAAAAAACGCCGATCGATGGTCCTCGTTCGGCGTAGGTAAGTCCTACGGGCTCACAGTTTACCTGTTCCTACATCGGCCTAGCGAATAAGGGTCAATTCATTGTCCTTATATCGATGATAAAATAGAGCTCGATTT
>CALFHN010000150.1 GCA_937876355.1 uncultured Bacteroidota bacterium
ACCCGCCGCCCGTTCCGCCTCCGCCCGTGCCGCCCATGCCGCCTCCGCCGCCGCATCCGCCGCCCGCGTCGCCGCCCTCCAATCGTAGCGTGGAATATTCCGAAGACGTGTTGCGTGTTCGGTAAATCCGCCCGCGTCAAGCGCACGCGGGGTAAAAACAGAGACCGCTTGCCACGCGAGGTATTCCGCGCGGGCTTGCTCCAATTCAGGCGCAACCGTGCCAACCAGTTTTGGCAAGAACGGGATTAACCGTTGCCGGTCGGCATCACCCAGACGGTCGTTGAAACGCCTGGTGTAGGCGGCGAGAACGGGACTGACGCATTCGGGATGGTCAGAATGCGGCTCGCCTTCGAGCCACGCCACAGCCTCCATTGCGCACAAACCCTCTTGAGCCGTTCCGTGCGCGCCTTCTGCTAGTTGGAATATTGTCAGGTCTTCAAAGTTCATCATCATTCTCCTTCATAGGGTTGACTGCGCCACGGGCGCGGGGTTGGACCAAAGCACCGCCCCGTCAACACTTTCAACCTTTGTTGTGCCTGGATTTAGTTCTGCGTGTTCCGCCGCTTGGGTCGCCAATGACTTGCCGCACTCTTCTGGCGAGAGAAGGTCAATTGGATAGAACAGGCCGTCACGAAAAAATATTGCGGTATTAGACATCAAAGCACCGCCCGATTTTATCGCTGTTGGTCATCGCTGGGTAGCACAATGCAATTCCATCCTCACCTGTTATAAAAACGTCGTCTTCAAAAAACGGTAGTCCGCATGATTCACACCATGCCAACGGTTCTGATCCTGCGCCTGATACTTCGATAAGCGCATCTTGAGCATTTTTGGCCGCGAAAAGCCGGGCGGCGGCGTCACCCGTTGCTTTGTCGATGTTCTCCCACGCTTCCTTGAAAATCTCCCTTTTATCATCATCAATCATCATTCCGACTCCTTCATACATCTATGCGCTCGCCTCATGGCTGGGCGCGTTACGAAACTTCGAAAACTTCTTTGAATAGGTCGCCGAGACGTGTGAGGTCATGAAACGATAGGCGGCGCTTGAGGTCGTCAGGCAACCGTTCGTACCACTCATCCCACTGGCCTGTTCTTTTCTGCCGAAGCGCCGCCAGTTCTTCAGGCGACCAAGGCAAGTTAACTGTTGTCTTTGGTTCCATGGTCATCGTCCATCCTTTCTCAGTTATAGGCCCGCCATATGGCGGCCATGGCCGTCCCTCCGAAATCACAGGCGTCGGTCTTTTTCAGGGATCTGTTGAGCAACCAATCAAAATCCTCTTCGGGCGGTTTTTGCCTGTTTTTGCCGAGTAACCAATCAAAAATCTTCATTGTTTCCTCCTGTTGCTTCTATTAAAAGGTTGCCCTGCCATTGCATGATCGTGCAACGGCAGGGACTAGCGTAGCGTGCTTCTCCGGTGCAGACCGAATAGAGGATGCAAACGACCCGTCTGTACTGTGGGCGGATTGTGTACGGCCTCTCACCCACTTAGCCGCTCTTTCAGGCGATCAGGTCTGGCGTTTCAGCGGTCAACACATCAGCGGTCAATACATCAGCGGTCAATTCCTGCGCGACCTGTTGGGACGCGCGGACAATGGCCCCGGCACAAATTGCAACGATTTCTCGGGAGGTGTCTTCGTCCAGCGGTAGCTCGACATTGCCGTGTGGTCCGGCGAATTCGACCTTGCCTTTTAGCTGGCCTTTGTCCGCGCCGTACTCACTTCGCGTAACGAAAAGTTGTTTTAATTGGATTGCGGTTTGCATTTGCTCATCTCCCATTCCCAGTAAGTTCAGATTAGTCCCATAACATAGGGCCAAAAAACACCGGCGTCAACGGTTTATTTTTGGAGGGGTTTTTCTGGTTTTTAGTCTTCGTCTTGGCATCGGGAGCAGGATTGGCTCACCATGTCGACGATGGAAGCGTAGCACCAGACGCGGCTTATTTCTTCGGCGAGGCCGAGTAGGTTTATTGTAGCCGCTCTTCGTTTGTTTTGCCACGGAGGCACCCTTTAAAAAAGACGGTGGGGATCGCGTTGCCACGGAGAGCCGGAAAACCGCGGCCCGGATCACCCACCGCCAGGTAGCCGCTACGTGCAGCAGCGGGAGTCAAAGCACGCTGCTGGCAGGGAGGTCGAAGCGGCTACCTATGCTACACCATCTTTCTCGGGTCGGCTGCCCCAAAATTCCGGGGCCGGAGCGCTTGTGCCATAGTCAAACAGATACCAGCAAGCGTTGTCCTTTCCTGTGTGCGGGCTGTCAGGAATCCATTTCACACGGCCAACTGACACAATCTTCCGGCAGTACTCAAGATATGGCGCGGCCTGCTTTGTGTGCATCCAGTCGGCGTCAAAAAGCAGCCACGTAGGCCTTATTTCGGAGAGGTGGAGAATGAGCCGGTGTAAAATAGGCCGGGACCACGGCGGGTTGGTAATGAAGAGGTCCACATCGGCGTCCGCCTCTTCGATAGCGAGAGCATCCTTTACGTATGCGCGCAGTCCGTGCCGGGTCGGTGGAAGCTCGATGTCGCTGGCGTATTTCAGCGTCGGACAAAAGCGCCCGCCGTGCGCCACGCCCTCAAAGCTTGACAGGGCCCGGACTAGCGCACCGTCGCCGAAACAGGGCTCTATATATGTAAACTGCTCGGGCAGGTGGGGTATGAGAGGCCCGACCGCTGCAACAGGCGTCGGGTAGAAATCGCGCTCCCGGCGTGCAAAGTCGGAGCGCTTGCCCATGCTACAGGACGCCTATGGCCAGCGTGATCGTGTAGAAGACGGCCAACACTAACAGGGCCGTCACTTTTTCAAGGCCTTTGGCAGCGGAGCGGGGTCTATACTCTTCCCCGTCATCTTTTCCAAAACAAACGTGAACTGACCGGAGATCGTGCGCCGTTCTTTCGCCGCCATGTCCTTTAGGACGCGGTAGCTCTCAATCGGGATGACAACGGACTTCCATTTCTCAGGGTTCATAGTACTATTCCTTTATCTCTGGGACACTATCGGATTTGTCCACCTTAATCAAGGCCCCCCAGTTCGGTCCTAGCGATATATCGCTAGGACTCGGCACTTCCAGTTGCAGAGCGCCCTCCATTATGCTGCACAACTCTCGGGCCTCCTCTGCGCCCGATACAGAGAACGCCAATTCATCGTGTATCTGCACCAACGGCACCTTCTTCTTCTCTTTGTACACCGCCGCCATGGCGGCCTTTGTCTGATCGGCTGCCGACGACTGGATTAGTTTATTGAGCGCCTTGTAGGTGTATGCGCGCTTGATGTTGTCGCCGTATTCGAGGTGGGCCTCCTCTTGAGGCAGGGCCCGTGCAGAAACAAACAGGTTTGGCTCCCACAGATCAAAGCGGCACTTGCGGCCAAGCAAGGACCGGACGAACCCACCCTTGTCGCGGTGCGAGACCTTCCGTTGCACCGCATCCATAAGTTCCTTAACGAACGGAACGTCCTCATGGTACTGGCGCATGAGCCGTTTAGCCGCCTCCGGTGTTACATCCAGTTGCTCCGCGAGCTTGGTCTGCCCCATGCCGTACATAATGCCCAGGTTGATGGTCTTGGCCTGTTTGCGCGGGATGTTGGCGATGTCTGCTACCATCTGGTGGAAGTCGGTCGTCGGGTCGGTTCGGTATGCGTTGACGAAGTCGTCGGATCCGGTCAGGCCCTTGTTCGTGAGACTTGCAAAGTGGACGAGGATGCGCGGCTCCTGCTGGTCGAAATCCATCGACGCCCATTGCTCGCCCTCTTCCGGCAGGAACAGCCCCCGTATTTTGGACGCCATGTCGGGATTGCGGGCGGGGATTTGTTGCAAATTGGGTTTGGACATTGAAATGCGCCCGGTCACGGTGCCGCCGCCGTCCGACCGTAGCTGGTTGATGTGGCCGTGGATTCTCCCATCCTCTGTATAGCGCAGGATGCTGGACAGGAAGGTGTTGCCCACCTTGTCGTATTCCCGCGCCTCGGCAATCTTCTGGGCTATGGGATGCTCATGCTGGGAGAGGAAGTTCTTCGTGAAGGAGGGCAGGCCTGTCTTGGTGCGGCCATACGGTATGTCCAGTTGGTCAAAGACCTTGGCAATGCTGGCTGCGGCCCAAAGCTCGACGCCGAGGCCGGTCTCCTTCTTGATGTCGGACTGCATGGCCTTGACGGTTTTGATCAAATCCTGGCGGAGGCGCTCGGCGGCGTCGAGGTCCACCCGGATACCACGCCACGTCATCTCTATGCAGAGCGGCAGGATGGAGGTCTCCATGTCAAAGACCTGCCACAAATCCTCCTTGGTCAGTTCCATCTTGAAGACCTGCCACAGGTCGAGCGTAAGCTGGGCGTCGGCCTCGGCATACTCGCCGACAAAGCAGGCAGGCAGCTTGTAGAGTTCGGCCTTGGGGTCTACGCCAAATTCCTGTGCGGCCTCCCGGAGCGCGGCCTCGGACTTCATCAACCCCATGTAATCGTATGAGACTGCATTCAGGGAATAGCTGAAGCGGTTTTCGTTCAGAAGGGGTGCGGCCAACATGGCGTCAATCATCTTGCCCTTGAGGTCAATGCCAAGGCGCTTGAGCCAGCCCACGTCGTAGGCGGCGTTGAAGAAGATCTTGTCCGACGGGTGGTTGGCTATCTCCTTCTGGAACCAGCGCATGACAATGCCCCGGTCCAGATTGCCGCCGCCCTCATGGGCAATGGGCAGGTAGGCGTTAAAACCCTTGTATGCGACGGCAAACCCGACGACATCTCCATGGCCCGTGGCCCAGCCCGGACCGTGGGTCTTGAGCCGCGGGTCTTTGGTTTCCAGATCGATGGCTATTTCTGTGATACCGTCCGGTGTCGGCGGTAGCTGCTCGATGGGCACCCATTCGGTTTTCACGCCCCACTTCGGCTTCTGGAGATTATTTTTCATTGGTCCGTCACTCCCACATTTCCATTTGTTTCCACACTTCCACTTGTGGAGAACGGGAGACCGGCAGCATGACTTGCGTGTAATCAAAGTTTGTTTCGAAGGCCTCTTCAATGCGCATTTTTTCTTCTCCAAAACGGATGACTCGGGCGTTATACGTGAAGACTGTCCGCGGAATGGAGATGCGGCCATGGGCGAAGTCGACCCCGCGCTCTGTGGGTCGCCATATCCCGGAATGCTTGACCGCCGGGTCTTCCGATTTCCGGCGTTCGACGAGCCCCCACCACCGGACAGTGGGCAGTTGATTTGTCCTCGTGAGCCATTTTGGCGCGGTGTTTGGGACATCGGTCCAATGGCCCCCTTTCCCGGCAAGCCAGAGCAATGCCTTCGCCATCGAGGAATTAAAAGGGCGCGGGTAGACTTTCCCCCACCTCTCGCAACAAGGGCAGTATCCCCCGCCGCCTTCTATGGCGTAGCGCCAGTCGGCTCTGGATTCCTGAAGCGTTTTCATTTTGCCATCTCCTTTAACTTATCCCCTGCGAGCCGGAAGCCTTCCTCTGTGAGCCGGAAGCGCTCTGGGTCGAAGGTGTCAAGTACGTCTTCCTCATTCTTTTCTTCCGCCTCGGCGCATTCGTAAGCCACCGCCGCGTATCCGGCACCGTCAACGTAGTCGTCCATGTTGAAGGATCCGGTCTTCCGCCGGGCCACTTTCATAAGCTCCATCATGTTGGCAACGTCGTGCGCCGTGAGTTCGTCCTTGTTGTACATGTAGCCGTTCCACAGGCGGGCTATGTTCTCGTGGTTCTCCGGGCTGGGGCCGTGGGCACTGGCCCGGTCTCCCGTGACAAGCTCCAAGGCTGTCTCCAAAACTTCTCTAGCAGGCATCGTTCCCTCCTTTGTTTAAAATAAGCTGCCGAGTCCGGCAAGCAGGCTTCCGATGAAGATCAGTACAAAATATTCCCAGCCCATCCTACTCTCCCAGTTTTCTTTGGCGCACAGTCGCTTCCAAAGTCTCCTCAACGAACTCTTCATATCGCCCATCCTCTTTGTGAATCTTCCGGCATTTTCAGGACCAGATTCTGCTTGGCCCGCGTCATTCCAACGTACAGGACGCGGTGGGCGTCATCCGGGTTCTTCTCCATCTCCTTCAAGGCCTTACCGGAGAGGTCGGTGAACAGCAGGACGTTGTCGGCCTCGCCGCCTTTTGCCCCGTGGATCGTGGACAGTTTGATCTTGGGCTTCTCGAAAATGTTGATGCCCCGGTTAAGGAGCGCCGTGGCATAGGCGCGGTCTTCGTCACCTATGCGGTCCAGGGCCACATCCCATGTATCGCCGGTCGTCTCCAGACCAAAGTGCTGCCGCAGGACGGCCATCGTGAACAGGTCCTGTTCGTCCGCGCCGGACAGCATCTTCTTGGCTCCGCGCTTCAGGCGGCCTTCCCCGCTGGACATGTGGTCATAAAGATTGATGGCTTCCTTCAGGGAGATCTCGTGTCCGGGGCTTTGTTGCAGGTGGTTCCACGAACTGATGGCGCTCCGGATGGTTTTTTTGACGGAGGGAGAGCCCTTGCGCTCAAAGTACTGCCCGCTGGAGGTGAGCCTGTCGGCCAGTTCATCCAGCATGTAATTGGCCTGCGCCAGGACGAGCCATTCGTCGTCGCCGAACGATACCGTGCTGGCGTCATAGGTGCGCTCGACGCTTCCCTCCTCGCGGCGGGGCATCCAGATTTTCTTCTGCCTGCTGCGGATGCGCTGGGCGACGGAGTCAGCGACGGCATGGACGCTGCGTGGAACCCTATACGACTGAGACAGCACCTCGGAGCCCCCCGGAAGCCCGACAAAGTAGTTGATGTCTGCCCCTGCCCACCGGTAAATGCCTTGGTCGTCGTCTCCTGCGACGAACATGCGGTCGCTGCGGTCGTTGAGGTGGTGAGCCACTTTCCATTGCAGCGGAGTGAGATCTTGGGATTCATCCAGAAACACCACCTTCAGGAAGGGGATGCTCCCCGGCTTCTCGGAAAGCTCCACCATCATGTCGGTGAAGTCTTTCAGACCGTTGAGCAGCTTGAAGCGCTCGTACTCTTTATACAGGTGCTCAAACTCGTAAAACGGAATGGGGAGATCGGTAATGTTGTAGGCGTGCTGCGTCCCCTTCAGTGTGTTCCGCGCCAGATCAAAGGCCCGCATGATGGGGTTGTTGGACTTCATCAGCATAAAGCCGTCATCGGCCACGTGCTCGGAGCCGCTTGTAGACAGGTCTACCCCGGTCTCCTCGCTGAAACCCCGGAGGCCTTTGTCGCCGAGTACCTCCGCCCCGCTCATACCAAGAACCTGGAACGCCAGACTATGCAGCGTCCGGAAGTACTGAAAGTCTTTCTCCGGGTCGAGGTTGAACCTCGCCACAGCGCGGTCCCGTGCTTCGTGGGCCGCTTTCCGCGTGAATGCGAAATACCCTATGTCGTTGGGTGACA
>CALFHN010000151.1 GCA_937876355.1 uncultured Bacteroidota bacterium
CGAACGTCAAATATGTCACGGTTTTCAGACGCCAACGTGACAATTCGCTGATAATCGACATGAAACGGGGTTAGCAGGTCAGAAAACGTCTCATTGTTCGCGATTACCGCATCAGAAACTTCATACTGTGATTGGTCAATCCCATACTCATCAATTGAAAGAGTAACAGTTTTGATGAGATCATCGGCTGAATCGAAGTTGTCGAGCGGGAAGCTATTGGTTCGGACTACTAAGAAGGCGCCAACTGCAATAAGTATAGCAATCACAAGTAATGGACGGTCTCGCATGGCAAACAGAGATAAAATTGAACAATTGAGATTGGCTATTATCAATTCATGCGCGTTCCATGAACCCGGTTAAAATATGTTATCGACCTTTAAGTTTCGTTTATTAGTCAAAAATGTCAAATTCAACTGGTCTTTGTGGGTGTCCACTGTGGCTCATCAATTCCATATTGTTTGTTTATCCACCGTGCGGCGGTAAAAAGAGCATCTGAGAGTCGATTTAAATAAACCACACAAGTCAAATTGATCGGCTCACTATCTGAAAGAGTAATAACTCTGCGTTCGGCTCTTCTGCAAACCGTTCGGGCCACATGAAGCCCGGCAGCGGCAGGATGCCCACCCGGCAATATGAATGCTTTTAGCGGCTCGAGCGAAGCGTCAAAAGCGTCAATTTCTTCCTCTAACCTAGCAACTGCCTTCTCTGGAAATCGAGTAATTTGTGCTTTTGTTTCGAGTGGAGTTGCGAGATCGGCACCGAGATCAAACAATTCGCTCTGGATCCGGTCTAGCCATGTTTCTAACAAGTCGTTGGTGGATCTTGGACGCTCCGCCTCTACGATCGCGGGGCCTTCTCCGGTGATTTCAGCACCATAAAAGTCTCCACTTGACGGCTTTGGCAAAGCACCTCGTACGTTTCCGAGAATGGAATTTAATTCATCCACCGTTCCGTAGGCTTCTATTCGAATGTGATCTTTAGAAACGCGTGGACCTCCAAATAATCCAGTTGTGCCGTCGTCGCCGGTACGTGTATATATTTTCATTTCGTTAAAGGAGTTTCATAGTGGATTCGAACCGTTCCTTCGGGAGTGTGATGGACTTGGGCATTCATCCGAAATACGTGAGCCAACAACTCTGAATCAAGTACTTCCTGGGGCGGGCCTTCTGCAGAAATCTGTCCCTCCGAAAAAATGATAAGGTGGTCGCAAAACCGAGCTGCCAATTCTAGATCATGAAACGCCCCAACAACCGTAATGCCCTTGTCAACTAACGAACGGACGTGTTGGAGAAATTCGTATTGGTGGTGGACGTCCAAATAGGTAGTGGGCTCGTCAAGCAGCAAGATATCCGCCTCTTGAACGAGGGCCTGAGCAAGAAAAACGCGTTGTTGTTCGCCTCCAGAAAGGGATGCATACGATCGAGCCGAAAAACTGGTCATGTCGACCAGTTTCAACGCATTAGCAACCAAGGTTGTGTCAGAGAGGTCGTATGATGAAAAAAGATTCTTATGCGGTGATCGTCCCAATAGGATGAGCTCTTCGACTTTAAAATCAAACGGAATCATGTGCGACTGCCGGACGAAGGCAAGGCGCTTAGCGAGCGCTCGAGGCTGCCAAGAATTGACCGACTTATCTTCTAATTTTAAGGACCCGATATACGGAATCAGTCCGGCAAGAGCCCGAAGCATGGTAGTTTTGCCACTCCCGTTCGGCCCCAAAATCCCAGTAAAGGACCCACGGCCAATGGAAAAGGACACATCCTTGATAATGGGTGCGCCAGACAAAGAAACGGAAAGTCGAGAGGCAGAAATTACGGGCATGTTCGAGCGTTGGATCCGGGAACGTGATCGGATAGGAAGGGTAGGCAGATCAATTCATTATTCCATGTCTAAACAAGAATACGGTGATACGTAGACAAACGGTACTCGTTCTGCTCTTCTTAGTGCTATCCTCTTGTGATTCTGCACAGAAGCAAGATGATTTTGTAGAATCGGCCAGTGCTCCAGCGTCTGGTTTCGTTAGAACGGACAACCAGGGTGCGATTTTGGATGATGATAAAGATGATTGGAGGACGTCCCCGATCTATGGGGGGAAGGTTCGATTTGATCCTCCATATCCAAACCCGGCGACCATCGATTTTGTGACCATCCCGGTTACCGTTTTGGAATTTAACTCCGTACAGGGTGGGCTGTCTTTGAGGGGGCGTGATGCATCGGGTACTCTCAGGACTTTAGATGACATTATCGATGCTACGGACCCAGGGGCCTACATATTCCGATTTAGTCCAGCTCTTTTGGCCAAAAGCGGCCTGGTTCGCCTTTTCGTTTTTGATCGGTTAGGAGAATTGGTTTCGTATGGTGATCTGATGATTCAATAACTCATCGGAGTAGCGTCTACGAGTGAGTTGCTAAAAACCAAGTCTACCCAAAATTCGGACTTGATCTGCAAAAAACTCTACTGACGAGAATGAACTCGATGGCATTAAGTCGATTCCAATTTGTTGGGCGTGGTCTGCTTCAATTTCGCCCTGATATTCTCCCCATTTGGCCGAACTGACCGATACCAAGCCGTCATTTACCCCTTCTCTTGCGTACATCAAGGAATTAAATGGGCGTAATAGTGGGTTAATTGAATGCAACGTGCCTTTTCCTGCCGCACCCGCATAGGACCGGTAGAAAACGTCAGGGTGGTCCAGAACGTCAAGATTGAACGATTCTTGCAATGATGTAGGCGTCAGTTGTTCGATCGCACTATGGAAGTCGGCACCGCTATTGCTCATGGCGTGTTCACCAATCCAATTGGCTGCATCATGAAGCCATTCTTGAACTCTCCCCGGTTGTTCCAGCACAATTTTGGCAAGCGATGACCCGCGGTGCGGGCTAGAAATTGTGGTTAATGTAGCGACTCGGTCATAAAGTCCACCTTTGCTGATCAGGAACCGGGCATCTAGGCCGCCCATGGAATGCGCGATCAAATTAATTTTTTCAGCGCCGGTGATATTCAGAATCGCCAAAACCCGCTCCTTCCACATGTTCGCGCGGTCTTCAATAGTATGGTACGGCGAAACGTTTGGGGCAAACGCCATCACGCCGCGCATACGGAGGTACATGGCTTCCTCGTGCAAGTGACCACCCTTTGCCAAAAAAGCTAAAAGGCCAAATCCATGCATAAGTATAACTGGATACCGTACACGAATAATATCAGGCTGGGGGAAAGAAACCAGGCCGGCGAGGCGCCGAATGGCCTTGTTGGTGATTTTTGCCACGGAAGGGTCGCTCTCGAATGATGAATTTCAAGGTCAGCGAAAGAATGTTATTGCTGAGCTATTAAAAGGCTCCCATTGCCAATAAAAAAAGTGCCGCTCCAACGGGGGCTACAATGTTGTCGTTCATTGGAAGCGGAGCTGCTTCGAGGCTTCCCGCCACAACTACGGCCCCAATAAGCGAAACGGAATCGAAGTCAAAATAGGAAAAGGAAAACAGAGGGGAAGCCAAAAGGTGGGCAACCACGAGTCCGGAAATCAGGAAAGATAACGTGCCCTCGACCGTGCTCGTGCCCATTCCCAAGGGGTGTTTACCCCATTTTCGACCCACGATAGCCGCCATCGCATCTCCAATCATAAACATCACAAAAGACACAATGGCGATAGGTCCTGAAAAGAAAAGGATCAATACGGTGAAGGAAACGGTGACCCATGAAGCGCCATTTAGGGTTGGTCGTTTGGGGTTGAATTGCCTTTCTTCAGGGCGCATCATAAATCCAAAAAACCGGTCAAAAATGGAGTGAACGGCTTCGTTTTTAGCTCTCAACACATCTAACACGATAGCCGTGGCGCTAAGGGGAATGAGGATCCAAAGCGTCGTCGATTGGCCTAGAAGCAGATATCCAACAGGATAAAAGAGAGCTAGAAGGTGTAAACTTTTTCTGTAGAGCTCTCCTGAGTAATTTAAAGTCGTCGACATGGCAGTTGCGGGGAACTATGCTTTGATGCGGTTGGTCGGAGACTCATCCAATGACAAGCCAATGTTAGAGTCTATTTACGAATACTGTCGGGGAAAAGCCTTTGCAGAGGAAGGGTTTCCGTTTGACCAGAACACTTTGGTGTTTAAGGTATCCGGAAAAATTTTCATATTGTTGTCCTTGGAAGCCACTCCGCTCCAAATAAATCTTAAATGTAATCCTTTGCGAGCCATTGAGTTACGGGAAAATCATCCATCGGTGATCCCAGGTTATCACATGAATAAAAAACATTGGAACACTGTGATTCTCGACGGCTCGATTTCAAACTCATTGATTTTCGATATGATAAACCATTCCTATGAATTGGTTGTCAACGGATTAAGTAAAGCTCAGAAGGAAGCCATTCAAAACGTATGAGACTGCCCGTAATATTTGTTGATAATCATGTTTTAGTGGTGGAGAAACCTGCAGGAATGCTTGCACAGGAAGATCGTACAAAAGATGATGATGTTCTATCTGTTGCCAAACAATGGGTAAAAGTTGAATATGAAAAACCTGGTGCTGTGTATTTAGGGTTGGTTCATCGCCTAGATCGTCCGGCTTCTGGTTTAATGGTACTTGCTCGGACGTCAAAAGCGGCAGCTAGGCTCTCTGAACAGTTCAAAAACCGGACCGTTCAAAAAACATATTTTGCATTGGTCGACGGTCATCCGGTAGAAGGAGACGTGTATGAGGACTGGCTAAAAAAATGGGATGAAAATGTCCGTGTCGTAGAACCTAAAAGGCCGGGTGGTAAGCTGGCTAAATTGGTCATCCAGGAAGTCTTTTGGTTTGGAACGGCCGCGTTGGTACGCATTGAGTTATCGACGGGGCGGGCCCATCAAATTCGCGTTCAACTGGCAAGTCGTGGTTTCCCAATTATTGGAGATTTTAGATACGGTTCACGCACCCGGCTAGATGGCAAAAACTTGGCGTTGCATGCCGGTCGGTTGGCATTCGAGCACCCAACAAAAAAAGAAAGGATGGTTTTTACGAGTGAACTTCCTCGTGCCTGGCCGCCCGAAATTCGTGAAAAGGCATCTCAAATGCTGAGAAAGATCTAGTTGGAAGCGGGCGCTGTTTTTGAAGCGGGCGCTGTGAAGTGAAAAGTGTGGGAAGAGACCCTGCATTCATCAAGTCTAAAAACAGTAGTGGTATTTCTACCATTAAATTGGCATCCCCTTTATTTTTTTGGGCCCCCATTCTTCCTTGGGGCACTTTCCGAGTTGTCAATAAAAAAAGTTACCAAAATACAGCAGACAGAAGATCGACAGTTTGATAGTCGGTATTTCTCATCGAGCCCCATTGACGTAGGTCGCGGGGATTCGGTAGGCGTTGTTCTTTTGGTTCCAGGGGCTCCTGAGTCAGAATCTGAAATTAGGGCCTATCTATATCGGCATTTTATGCTCCCAGGGATTCCTTCTGG
>CALFHN010000152.1 GCA_937876355.1 uncultured Bacteroidota bacterium
ATCAAGTAAAATACTCTGATGTATTAAGTAATAAGTGTCTTTGTCTACCTTTTCGGGAATCGGAATCTCATCCCGTCCGTTTATCTGGGCCCATCCTGTCAGTCCTGGTTTTAGTTGGTGGACTCCTTTTTCTGTTCTTAAGGCAATCAGGTCGTCTTGGTTAAAGAGCGCAGGGCGAGGCCCAACGAAGGACATGTCACCCTTGAGGATGGACCAAAGTTGGGGGAATTCGTCGAGGCTGAACTTGCGCAAAAAGGACCCGATTGGGCTTAACCATTTTTTCGGATCCTCCAACAGGTGAGTGGCAACAGCTGGTGTGTCTGTTCGCATCGTTCTGAATTTGGGCATCTTGAAGATTGTATTATCGATGCCAACCCTGTTAGACCAATAAACTGCAGGTCCTTTTGAAGTTGCTTTGACTGCAAGCCAGATAATTATGATGGGCACAGCTAGTAACAAACCAGCCATAAGTCCTAAAAGGATATCGACGGCACGTTTCATTTTTCGTTATCTCCGGCAAGCATTCTGGAAATAGATTCTTGAAAGGAAAAAGGTGGTATCCAGCCGAGTTCTCTGGTAAGTTTGTCTGAGTCAATTACAAGATCTCCTCCCAACTTCTGCATCATTTCTGATTTGCCCAACAATTTAGCAACTAAGCTAATTAGCGGCATAGGAATGGGAATGTTGATTGTTCTACGATTATCAGCTTTGGCAATTGCTTCAACGAGGTCCAGTGTTGAAACAGCATTTCCATCACTGGCTAGATACACGTTGCTTCCCTTTGGAGCATTCACTAGACAATTGATTAGTAAATCAACCAAATTACCTATTCCGATTAGGCTTCGCTTGTTTTTGAAGCTACCAAATGGAAGTGGAATCCCAGTCCTCACCAATCGAATGAGCGCGTTCAAATTAGCTTTAACACCAGGCCCGTAAATTAGAGGGGGCCGAATAATGACAAGTGACTTGTCCGCACCGGAAAAGATCTCAATTAGACTTTCCTCCGCCTCACGTTTGCTAATTCCGTAGGCATCCTTGGGGTCGGGTAGGGATGCTTCGGAAAAAGTACCCGACTCGCCATTAACTTTAATGCTGCTCAGAAAAACAAACTGATTTACGCCAGCATCAATAGCACTCTTAGCTAACGATTTCGTGCCTTGTACGTTTACAGATCTGAAGGCTTCTATATCGGCACCAGCTTTTTTATCGGTTTGGTGAACTCTCGCTGCAAGATGAACTACGGCGTTAACACCTTTCACCGCTAGAGACCAGTCTGTGTTAGCATTGATATCACCAATTTCAACATATTCCACAGTGTCTAATCTGACAAGG
>CALFHN010000153.1 GCA_937876355.1 uncultured Bacteroidota bacterium
ACATCTCTATCAGGACGATCAATAAACTGTTTCTGTAGTAGCCTTTTAAAACTGCGCCGAGTCGCTTTCAGACGTTATCCTAGCGGCGCGGCGTTGCGGTAGGTGTCGTATTGAGTTGCCGATACTTTCCAAAACAGAACCCCCAAAACACACAAAAGCCCCCAAACCTACACTAAATGTCAATTTGGGAGCTTTTATCTTGTGATTCCGGAAGGGCTCGAACCTTCGACCCGCTGATTAAGAGTCAGCTGCTCTGCCAACTGAGCTACGGAATCCTTTTTGCTGTTTTCTCAGGGCGTTATGATAGTTGGGAAGCGTCAATAGGTTTCTTCTCAACACGTAATTCTGACTTCCTCTCGAATTCCAAGCTTCGAATCCCATGCCTCGACTCGTAAATGCTCTTGTGAATGACGCACCGGATGTTATATTTGCGTGATCTAGCGCTATCAAGTCGTCAAATGAAACCCATGAAGCACCACATTTCCATTATAGTTCTACTGTTTTCTGCTCTTTTTTTGACAGGCTGTGAAGCGATTCGAAAAAACATGGCAGAGCAACAGGCAAAAGAAGACGCAGTGATAGCTGAACAGCAGGCCCAGTGCGAGGGCATGTCGATCATTAGAGTGGAAAGAACGAACGGGGAAGTAGAAGGTGATTATGACTATTTCGCCTTCGTCCGAAATTCCACGCGGCGGTCCATGTTGGTACGTTTGAGATTTAAGACCGGACTTGAAATCAGCTACACCAATTCATTTAAAGTGGCAAGCAACGATATTGAGAAGGCATTTTTGGCTACCTCAACAAGAAACAGTGCCGCATTGGTTTTTGGAAGCTCTGTCGCCTTCGGAGGATGTAGTTAATTGGACTATTCTGCCAGAATGAAGTTTGTGAAGCTCGGATCGAGTCTACTTTTATTTCTGTTTGCCTCGACAGTTTACGGCCAGGACGCAACGGCGGATCGGGCGGAATTGTTGAATTTGCACGCTACAGTTATCAATGCTCATGTGAAAAAAGACCTGGCGAGCTGGATGGCAATTGAAATCGACACTACTATTTCAGTGAACAACGGCTCGATTTCGCACTTAGGTAGATCTGAACGCCAAAATGCACGCGAAGCGTATTTGAACCGAACGAAATTTGACAGTTACCGTGATTTAAGCGCGCCAATCGTCAAAGTGTCAGAAGACGGATCTCTGGGATGGGTGATTGCAGAAGTTGAGGTTATTGGCTGGACGGCCAATTCAGACGGGTCGATCGAGGATATTTCAAACGTGTTTGCCTGGATTGAGCTTTACGAGAAGACACCATTGGGCTGGAAAATGAGCGGAAATGTTTCCAACAGCCGACCACTTTAAGTACATCAACTCCGTACCCAAGATTCCTGAATAGCTGAGTCACATCCGTCGGCAGCACGGGGAGGCGACCACAGGAAGGGGTATTTGCACGATATTGCGATTGTAGACGGTGATTTCTAGCTCGATTACCATATCATATAGCGGAGATAGTGCGCATCTCTACTTTGTTTGCCTGTTTTTCTCCGCCTTTATCCCATTTCACGATGTATTCCATTTCACGATGAAAAAAACTGCCTCTTCAGAACTGCCGATCCTTGGTTGGCGGGAATGGGTTGCTTTGCCCGATCTGGGAGTTTCGACTGTTAAGGCCAAAGTGGATACTGGAGCCAGATCTTCTTCATTACATGTCGTGGGCCTGGAGGAATTTGAAAAGGAGGGCTCAATTTGGGTCCGATTTCGAATCCACCCCCGGCAAAGAAGTAGCGAAGTTAGTGTCTCTGCGGAAGCCCCTGTATTGGAACGTAGGTCTGTTCGAAGCTCTAGTGGTAAAGCGTCTGTTCGACCGGTGATTATAACCCATATATCACTGTTGAATGTGACCTGGCCTATTGAACTTACACTTTCTAGAAGGGACGAAATGGGTTTCCGAATGTTACTTGGCCGGGAAGCATTTCGAGGTCAATTCCTAGTAGATGCATCCAATTCCTACTATGGGGGAAAGCCTGTTCGGAAAAAAGTAAAAAAATCAAATTCTAAATAGCGTGGCACGGAGAATTCAGTTGCGAACTCGTAATTGCCCTCTGAAGAGCTTAAAAGGTACCGTATGAAACTTGCGATTTTGTCCCGAAACACCACTTGTTATAGTACGAGGCGACTCAAAGAAGCCGCTCTCGAGCGTGGACATCAGGTAAAAGTCCTGAATACGGTTCGATTTGCAATAGATCTGCGACCAGGCGAACCTGATTTGTATTTCAGGCAGAAACAGCTTTCCCACTATGATGCCGTTCTTCCGCGTATCGGGGCCTCGATTTCTCATTTTGGAACTGCGGTTGTTAGACAGTTTGCGCAAATGGACGTTTTTTGTGCCAACTCGAGCGCCGGAATTGCCAATTCCAGAGACAAGCTTCGTTGCCTACAGATATTGAGCCGACACCAAATAGGCATTCCTCAAACGACGTTCGTACGCGACAAAAAGGATGTCTTGCCTGCCATAGAGCGCGTGGGAGGAGCACCCGTAATCATAAAACTGTTAGAAGGAACCCAGGGCATCGGTGTGCTATTGGCGGAAACGGTAAAATCTGCAGAGGCCATTATCGAGCTGCTTCAAAGCCAGAAGCAAAATGTCCTAATTCAGAAATTTGTGGCTGAAAGCAAAGGCCGGGATGTGCGGGCGTTTGTTGTTGGAGACCGAGTTGTTGCGGCCATGCGCAGGGTGGCTCAAGGACAAGAGTTTAGAAGTAATGTCCATCGAGGAGGCCTCACCGAAAGTATCGAGCTGGATCCGGAGTATGCAGATACGGCCGTGCGGGCAGCGCAGATAATGGGTTTGCGTATTGCAGGAGTGGATTTACTCGAGGGTAAAGACGGCCCCCAAATTGTCGAGGTTAACTCCTCTCCGGGCCTTGAAGGTATCGAGCGGTGTTCACAGCTCGATATTGCGGGCTCTATCATAGACTATATCGCAGCAGAAGTTGATTTCCCAGAAATTGATCTGCGATCTGCGTTTGGCGGCGTTGCCCAGTGGTCTCAAACTGTCTTGAGCGAAAGTAGACACG
>CALFHN010000154.1 GCA_937876355.1 uncultured Bacteroidota bacterium
ACCACTGGTAGAACTTCACTAAGTCACTTCGAACAAGAAATCTATTGGTGGAAAACAGTTTCCTCATGACATCAATAATGTTGGTCTGAAAGTGACCACCCATTTCCTTCTTGTTGATAAAAGAGACCGTTGATGGTGGTTCAGTCCAACTATAAATCCGAAAATCAACAAAAACGATTCCGTGTCTCTTTTTGAAGTAAACCTCAAAAAACCACCCTTCGGATTCGTCATCCTTTATCAGGAAAGAGTAACCTTGTTTTCCATTATGAAATCTATCCTTTATCTCTTCATCGAGATAACATCGAAAGACCTCACCAATTCTGAACCCGTAAATTAGTTGAAGAAGTGAAGTGAAGTAGACAGATTTACTCGGGTTTGGAATGACCTTAGTCTCTAAATAAACTTTCCAAATATTCCGACATTCACGGGTGATTGTATCAACCAACTCGATGTAATTTTGTCTTTTGTAAAAGGATGGGTGGTCCTCGATAGATCTTGGTAAATCAACTCTTTCTCTTACCCACTTACGACTGATAGGATGAGATGTGATTATTGGTTTCGTTCCGTCAGAATCCGTCAGTGAGTCTAGAAATTGAATTACGGTTGTTAACGTTTGTCTAATTGTGGTTTTTGAAAAATCTTGATCAATCAAATGATCGATAAAACCGTCAAAATACCCTCGGAAACTGGTTTTGGTTACAACAGAGAGAGAAACTGGATGTTGAGAAACATAATTTCGAAACCGGTTTAGGTAAGTTCGTTTCGAATATATAGTGTTGATACTACGTTCTGTCCCTCTTCTTGTGGACCTACCTTCTAATAGTAGATGTTCGGAGTGATCATCTACCAGTTCTGTTAATCGTTTTCTCTTCTTTGGATTAGTATCCCCACTCTGTTTTCGTTTTAATATTTTAATAGAGTTGAGAAATGAGGATCGTTCTTCTCCATCGTCATCGGTCGAACAGAGATAGATTAAACGGTTTTCACCTTTTGACAGATTGAAATACCAATAGAGTTTGGGTCCCCGTTTCAAAATAGTGAACGACCCTAAGGGTATAGATTTGTCGTCCTTTTGGAGGTAGGAGATTAGACTAGGATCGTATCCGTATTGACTTACTTCGGGTACCATATTCGGTCCTCATAAATTGGTGAGGGACCGAACAAGATAATGATTACACAAACGATTACAACTATGTTTGTAACAGGTGTAAGTTGTTGTCTGGCTTAGCTTATTTCCTAAACATATTCTTGAGGACAAACCACACGTTTTCCTTCCGTTCTCTGAGTCTTCGGGAGAAATATGGGTACCACATATCGCCAAATGGTACATACACCCTCATACCAAACCCTTCGGAAGCAATGGCCTGTTGTGTATCCGTTCGGATTCCGTAGAGCATCTGGAATTCAAACCGATTCGGCGCAATGTCGTTGGAACGGACAAATTCTTTGGTGGCTGCAATTAAAATGTCGTCATGAGTCGCGATGCCGGGGTAGCGCCCTGTGGTAATCAGCTTCTCCATGTGTTCCAAATACCGATCTCGAATGGTCGGCATATCCTGAAAAGCTAGTTTTGCAGGTTCTTTGTAAGCACCCTTGCAAAGCCTAACTCGGGCACCCATTTCGCACATTCTGGCAATGTCGTCTGTGGTGCGTTTTAGATAGGCTTGAAGAACAATGCCAACGTTCTCAGAATAGTCCGCATGAACTTTCTCGAAGATTGATACGGTCGACTGCGTCACATCAGTACCTTCCATGTCAAGCCGCACAAACGTATTGGTCTCCTTTGCTACAGTCAGCACCTCATGAAGGTTGTCGATACAAAACGACTCATCTATTTTTTGGCCTAACATTGACAATTTGATCGAAATATTTTTGTCAATCGCGCCATCCGAGGCATCGATAGAGCGGACAAGGGAGATGTATGATTCCTTTGCCTGAGTTGCCAACTGTGGGTCGCTAATGTACTCTCCAAGCAGGTCTAGCGTAGTAGAAAAGCCACTAGACTTCAATTGGGCTGCAACGGGCAGTGTGTTTTCGACCGTTTCAGCGGCCACAAATTTGCGGGCTAAAAAAAAGGGAAGCTTCATGCGAAAAGAATATGTCCAAAAGAGGGGAGGACTTGGCGCGCCCGGATGGGCGCGCCAAACTACAACAGGTTAAGCCCTCAATCAACCGAAACGCATCGGATAGATCAAAGGTTTAAAACAGGTGTTCTTAGCCTGCGATTTTTTTCAAACCTCGATCTAGATCTGACTTCAGATCTTCAACAGACTCCAGCCCGACAGAAATACGGAGCAAATTGTGAGGAGTTGTTGATCCCGGCCCTTCAATGGATGCACGATGTTCGATCAACGACTCCGTACCTCCGAGGCTGGTTGCATTGGCGAAGTAATGCAGATTGCTGGCAAGTGCTTTCGCTTGCTCGGCCGAACCTTTTACCAAAATCGAAAGCATTCCTCCGAATCGTTTCATTTGCCGAGACGCGATCTCGTGGCCGGGATCGGTTGGCAAGCCAGGATAGTGCACTTTTTCAATCGAAGGGTGCCTAAATAGAAATTCCGCCAAGGCTTGTGCTGACTCACATTGCCGTTCGAGTCGAACAGCCATAGAACGAATTCCCCTTAACGTCAACCAACATGAGAACGGATCAAGAACGGCCCCTGCTTTTTGCTGAATCGAGTGAATCCTTTCAGACAGCATATCTTCCTTAGCAAAGACGAGCGCTCCGCCCAGAACGTCTGAGTGCCCACCAAAATATTTGGTTATGGAGTGCATAACCACGTCGGCCCCGAATTCTATAGGCCGAGTAATAAGCGGAGTGCACCACGTGTTATCGACTACTACGGTGGCGCCAGCCTTTTTGGCCTCCAAACTGACTGCGGCAATATCTGTTACGCTAACTTGAGGGTTCGAGGGAGATTCTAGCCAAACGAGGCGAGTTGGTTTTTTCAGCGCATCTCTTACCATTTTCAGGTCGGTCATGTCGACACTGTCTACCACCAAGCCCCAACTCCCAAAATAGTCGGTGGCTAGGGCGCGGACGCCATAATAGATATCATGAGGTAGCAGAATCCGGTCGCCGGGCTTTAATGACTGCAGGATGGCATTTGCCGCCGCCATGCCTGAGGCGAATGCCAAAGCTTGTGTTCCTCCCTCGAGCTCCGAAAGGGCAGATTCTAATTTTTGTCGAGTAGGATTGCCTAGTCTTGAATATATAAATCCAGCTGAGTGTTCTCCTTGGTCGTCTCTTGCATACGTAGTCGCCATTTGTATGGAAGGAGAGAGAGCTCGGCTTTCAAGATCGGGTTCTGTGCCAACCCGCGCAGCAATCGTTTCTAAGCTTGATTTCATTCTGTGTAAGACTGAGTTTAGGGCATGAATACATCCATGTCGGAAAAAATACCCTATAGTATTGGCTGAATTTGGCTGATCGAATCAAAATATACGGTGGGCAGGGTAACCTTTACATTTTTCCGTGGTCTTTGATGTAACTATGGCGCCGAAGGCGCCGTAGTGTTTGGTGCGTCTTCCGATGAGTGGTCTGGGGGGTGCTGGCAATGGGCAGTTTTCTGCAAATCGCCGGCACCCCCCGGCCATTTTATGCCTTCATCAGGCCAATTGAGAAATTTGACGAAATCAGGATTGCCGCAGGTTCTTAGGTTCCATTTGAAAACCGGGGTACCTATGTTGACAACATGCAACGAAGTCGAACTCCACAACGTCTAGGTGATATTTTAAACGCATGGGTGCAATCTATGGGGTTTGCGGGCCCATTTGCGAGAGGGATTGTCATTGCCAAATGGGAAGGAATGCAGAGCGAACAGATGATTCAGCATATTGAACGTTCTTGGATGAAGGGCGACAAGTTGTTTGTTCAAGTACGCTCGGCTGCGTGGCGCCAAGAATTGCATCACCAAAGGGAAGAATGGAGACGCCGGCTCAACACCGAAGTGGGTTCTGAAGCCGTTCGCGAAATTGTTTTTCGATAGAAGAAACAATCTCGGTTTCACAAACGGGATACCGGCGCAGATGCCACAAAGAACTCTCGTCTCGAAGGGAATAGTCCGGGGATAATGCGAAGACCTACTCTGCGTCGCGATGGACCGAGTCTAGGGAAAACGCGGGTAAGCACACGGCAATGTAGTCGGCACCACCCTCAAAAGGGCTTGAATATCGAATCCACTCTCCTGGTTCGCAATGAATGGCTTGCCCAGCTTGTACGTCAATAGTTTCTCCATGACTTTCAACTCTTAAGCACCCCCTCAATACTAGTGTGTACTCGTCAAAGGAAGGTTTCTGACCGGGCTCAGTCCAGCCCTGCGGGCTGGTCATGTGGGCTATGCTTACCGCTGGAGTGCCTGTATTCACTTGTCCAACCCACTCTCTGATCATCTTTGGTGGATGTCCAGCGGCTTCGATGACGGTAGCCGACGAGATGAGCACTGGCATGTTTTATTCCGAATACTGACCGAAAATCACACTGGTATTATGCCCACCAAATCCGAAAGCGTTGGACATAGCAACTTTTACTTCTCGTTTCACAGGAGTGTTAAACGTATAGTTTAAATCACACTCGGAGTCGGGATGCTCAAAATTAATAGTCGGCGGAATAATCTGATGAGTAATGGCCCCGATTGTGGCAACGGCTTCCGCAGCGCCAGCGGCGCCCAACATGTGCCCGGTCATACTTTTTGTAGATGACACGTTCATCTTGTACGCGTGATCGCCAAAAACAGCTTTGATGGCATTGGATTCGGCAATATCGCCAAGGCCAGTAGACGTACCATGCATATTCAAATAATGGACGTCCGTCGTGCTGAGTTCTGCATCTTCCAACGCTGCTTTCATTGCATTCCGGGCACCAATCCCGGAAGGGTCCGGAGCCGTAATATGATATGCATCACCACCCATCCCCATGCCAAGAATTTCCGCATAGATGCGGGCTCCTCGTGCACGAGCATGTTCTAACTCTTCTACAAAAAGCGATCCTGCTCCTTCGCCCAGAACAAATCCATCTCTTGTCGCATCAAACGGACGAGAGGCTGACTTAGGATCATCATTTCTGGTGGAGAGTGCCTTTAAAGCATTAAATCCGCCTACTCCTAACTCAGATATGCTGGCCTCACTTCCACCTGTGATCGCCGCATCCATGTGCCCCAATTTGATGAGCATAAAAGCGTCACCAATGTTGTTGTTGCCTGTAGCACAAGCACTTACACAAGAATAGTTTGGACCACGAAGGCCGTACCGAATAGATATTTGGCCAGGAGCGATATCCGGAATCATCATGGGGATGAAGAACGGAGAGACGCGCCTAGGACCATTATCTACTAAGTTTCTAGCCTGGTCAAACAAGACCTGCAATCCGCCGATACCGGAGCCAAAAATCACTCCAATTCGTTCTTGCTGGGCAAGACTTAGTTTTTCGTGGTCAATTCCGGCATCCGCCAAAGCTTGACCGGCTACAACCATCGCGTACTGACAGAATGGATCCATCCGTCGCGCTTCCTTGCGATCAAGGTAGTCGTGTACATCGAAGTTTTTCAGCTCGCAAGCGAAATTTGTCGCGTAAGCTTCAGTATCGAAATACGTAATGGGAGCGGCGCCACTTTTTCCAGCCATCATCGCTTCCCAAAATGAAATTGGGTCGTTTCCGATGGGAGTAAGAGCGCCCATGCCCGTAACTACTACCCTCCGAGTAGGTCGGCTCATACCTAACTTCCAATAATTAGAAATTAATGGGTGATGTACGAAAAACGAGGTGTCTTATTTGGCAGAGTTTGCAGTCAAATAAGTTACAGCATCGCCAACGGTGGCAATCTTCTCAGCGTCTTCGTCGGGAATCGTAAGGTCAAATTCCTTTTCGAATTCCATAATGAGTTCAACAGTGTCAAGGGAATCTGCACCAAGATCATTGGTGAACGATGCATCAGCTGAAATATCTGATACATCAACGCCAAGTTTTTCGACGATAATTGCATGTACCTTGTCTGCGATTTCGGACATAACCGTTTCTCCTGCTTATGATGGGTGTTTGTGCATACTTCCATGTTACTGTAACAAAGTACACAATATTCTGGGCCAGATAGAATTCTAGGCCGATATAGGGCATTCAATCCGCAAAATTACGGGTCGAATAGGGTAGAAGCAATTTTACGATTGTACTTGATACATACTTCGCAAATGAAAGAATCTTCTAGAGTTATATTACCTTGATACGATTCACTCAAAAGAGCCACCATAAGTATGTCCTATTTGTTTACTTCTGAGTCTGTTTCAGAAGGCCATCCGGATAAGGTATCCGATCAGATTTCTGATGCCGTATTAGACGCGATGCTCAGGGATGATCCTAACAGCCGCGTTGCGGTCGAAACGTTATGTACGACCGGGCTTGTTGTTTTATCGGGTGAAGTCACGACAAAGGCCTATGTGGACGTTCAAGAAATAGCACGTGGAGTAATTCGCGAGATTGGGTATACCGATCCAAGGCTTAGGTTTGATTCGGATTCTTGTGGGGTTTTAACTACGATTCATGAGCAGAGCGCAGATATTGCTCAGGGCGTGGATTCGGATAAGGGCCTTCACGTTGAACAGGGTGCCGGGGATCAGGGAATGATGTTTGGATACGCTTCCCGTGAGACCGAATCGTTAATGCCCATGGCGCTTAGCTATTCGCACGCCCTGATGAGGGAGTTGGCTTCCATCCGGAAAAACGAATCGATTATGCCCTATCTGAGGCCTGATTCGAAGAGCCAGGTGACTGTTGAATATGAAGATGATGGCAAAACGATCAAGCGCGTTCACACCGTAGTCGTTTCGACGCAGCATGGACCAGAAGTAGCGATTTCAAAAATAAAGTCAGATGTTCGGGAATTTTTGCTCCCGAGAGTTATTCCAGCTCATTTGATGGATGACCAAATGATTCTCCACGTAAATCCGACTGGTCAATTTATTATTGGCGGACCACACGGTGATACAGGATTGACAGGGCGTAAAATTATTGTCGATACTTATGGCGGAAAAGGAGCCCACGGCGGTGGTGCGTTTTCAGGGAAAGACCCATCTAAGGTAGACAGAAGCGCAGCGTACGCGGCTCGCCACGTCGCAAAAAACTTAGTGGCTTCAGGTTTAGCAGACGAAGCGCTTGTTCAGCTAGCCTATGCTATCGGTGTAGCGGATCCGGTTTCTATTCACGTAGATAGCTATCGCACCGGTAAAATTTCTGATGACCGTTTGATAGCGGTCGTGAGAGAAGTTTTTGACCTGCGTCCAAAAGCGATCATTCAATCGCTTGATTTACTTCGCCCAGTGTATCAGCCAACTGCGGCATATGGCCATTTTGGTCGGCCAGAATTCTCTTGGGAAGAGCTTAATAGAGTAGAGGACATACAACAGGCAGCTAAGGTACTATCTTAGTACCCTTCCGAAGGTTGGGTACTTTTTCAGTCAAGATATTACTTCCTTGAACGGTAGTACTTCGTCCTATATGGCTAAGAAATATAATCTCATTCTGATCCTACTCCTGTTTTGCGCCTCCACGGTTCTTGGGCAAGACAAGAAAGTAGTCCAACGAGTCAACGAGGTTGATTTTCAGACTCAAACCCGGTCAAATGGTAGCTTTGATGTGAATAGTGGTTTGACGAGATCCCGTTTTCGTCAATTTGAATCACAAATTTACCGGTCTCCCGAACAGTTTTTAATAGAAGAAGGAGATGGCTTTGGGTGGAAATCCCCAGATATCGATTTACGGCTAATCAGCGATGACGTAGCTGCCTCGAGTCGTCACGTCACATATCAACAGACGTTTAAAGGACTCCCAGTCTTAGACCACATGGTTCGTGTAAACATGGACCGAGAGGGCCGCGTTAGCATGGTATTGAGTGCGTATTCACCGGTCTTGGCTCCGGAAGGTACGTTCAATGTGGTTCCTTCCACACCCAGTTCACAAGCGGTTGAGATTGCATTTCGGCGTTTTGCCGACGGAAAGGGGCGGCATTCGGAAGCAAAATTGGGCATTATTCGGCCGGAATCGCCTGTATTGGTCTGGGAAGTGATGGTTTGGCCCGTGAACGAACCTGCCGAATACCGGGTTCAAGTGGATGCTAGGTCTGGGGAAGTGGTGCGGGCGATCAATCAGGCTATATCATTGTCCGACAAAGGGCTCAAGACGGTAGAAGATTCTGGATCAGATCTGTTTTTACCAGCTGATCCAGTTTTTCCATTTGTAGTGAAATCTAAGATGGAACGAGAAGGTGTTTTGGCCTTCGAACCAAACGCGAGCGTCAGCCGCACCGACGGCACGGGATTGGTGTTTGATCCCAGCCCCCTTTATTCGGTTGGAGTTAACTACGGTGCGCCGTACATCGACGCCAACGACGCGACAAACAGTTCACTGGATGCAGCCAGGTCTGCCGTTCCCATCAGAGACATTTCGGTCAATTCCTCCAACCAATTTGTGCTAAATGGTCCGTTTGTATCGATCACGGGTCTAAACTCCGGCGGATCGGATGTTTATGTTCCTCCTGCCGAGGAGTCGCCCAGTGGATTTCAATACACGCGAGCCCAGTCTGGTTTTGAAGCAGTGAATGCATATTACCACATCGATAAAAGCCAACGATACGTTCAAAGCCTCGGTATTCAAGGGCGCCAGGCAAGCCCGTTGTCAGTCAATCCCCAGGGATTGACCCGAGACGATTCCTTTTTCTTCCCTTCCTCCAACTCACTTAGTTTTGGCACTGGTGGTGTAGACGACGCCGAGGATCCGACAGTTGTGTGGCATGAATACGCCCACGCTCTTTTGGAGGCGGTATCTCCGGGAATTTTGTCGACTGTTGAAGGGTCTGCTTTTCACGAGGGTTGGGCAGACTATTGGGCGGCATCCTATCTAAGGTCTCAGGTGGATAGCGGTGCGTCCAAACGATTGGATTGGAGGAAGTTGTTTGCATGGGATTCTGGAGACGGCTCTATTTGGACCGGAAGAACTGTTGATCATCAGGGCGTTTATCCGCAGGGCATTTGTTCAACGTCCGGATCAAGCTGCAACGTGCATGACGATGGCCTAATGTGGGCGACGACCATGATGGAGGTCTACGATCAGTTAGGAAGAACGACAACAGATCAATTGTCTTTGCTTTCGCATGCCTATTTAGTGGCTCCTGTTAAGTTTTCAGATGCCGCTGAAGCGGTCATTCAAGCCGATCTAGACTATAATAATGGTGTAAATGTTGGCACTTTAATCACCATTTTTGATCGGCGAGGATTGGTAAGTGCAGGGAACTATGCTCCGGTAATTGTGCACTCCCAACTTCCCAATACTGAAAAGTTAGGCGGAACCATCGAAGTTGAAGCCCAGGCCATTGGTGTTTCGGCGGAGATCGCCAATATTCAATTGATTGCTGAATCTGGCTCGACCGGATCTCAAACGATAACAATGACCAACACGGGAGTGAACGCTTTCATAGCAGAGCTGTCTCTTCCGACACAAGTTGGTACAGTCTACTACTATTTCCGAGCTGAAGATGCAGAAGGCCGCGTCACTCTGTTGCCGGAAGGGGCCCCTGCACAGCGATTTCAATTCATAGTAGGGCAAGACGTTCATCCACCCGTAATAACTCACATTCCGATTTTGGACGCTGGTTTTGTTCGATGGCCATTACAGTTGAGCGCGGTTGTGACTGATAATTTTTCCATAGGGGCAGTTGCCGTCGAATACACGCTGAGGGATCCAAACGGGATAATTAACTCAAGCGGAGTGGTTAGTCTTGTTGCGTCTGGCACCACTTTTTCGGGGCTTTTGGATATCCCCTTTGAAAAGATTCTTAAAGGATCCCATCTTCAATACGCCATTATGGCGGTTGATCGTTCTGAAGCGGCTAACTCAAGTAGATTTCCGGAGTCCGGATTTGTTGAGTTGACGGTGACTGCCGAAGGAGACTTAAGAAATGTATCGTTCGAGGCGACGGAGAATAATCAGTGGGAGAGTACTGGATTGTGGGAGAAAGGGGCCCCGACCTATGGAAGGAGTGCTGCATTCCAGGAAAGTGGCGTCGTTGCTACAAGGCTAAATGATGCCTATTCGAGTGAAGCCGGATTAAGCATTCTTGAACTACGACCCATTAATTTGGGAAGTGTATCCACCACAACTTTATCATTTTGGCATTATTACGATACCGAAAATGACGGCTTTGTATCTCCTGACGTCTCTGGTGGCCAAATTTGGGATGGCGGGTTGGTTCAAATTATGTCGGCAGATGCCCCCGAGTGGACTACGATCAGTCCCAAAGGAGGTTATCCTGGATTGATTTCCGCAGATGTGTCAAATCCGTTAGCTGGGCAAGCCGCGTTTGGTGGATTTAGTTTCGGATGGAGGAGGGAAGAATTTGAGCTTCCGGCCTCCGATAACCTGATCGTTCGGTTCGTATTTGCCACTAACTCGACCAATTCTCAGTTTTCAGAGGCCTATGCTGGATGGATTATTGACCAGGTGTCCATCAGTACTATCGAGCACCTAGACAACGAACCTCCCTCTATTCTAGAACAGCCGGACTCCCAAGTTGTCGTTTCCATTGATGATTCGGTCCCTACTATTACGGTGGTGGCTGAGGACAATGTTGGAGTAGTCGACGCATTTATCCACTGGACCTTTTCATCACGTTCGGGAAACTCCTCAGGTGTAGGTCGACTTCAACAGGATCCAAGCGAGCCGACTCGGTTTACTAAGACCCTTAATTTGACACTAGGAGCCGAGGCCGGAGACGAGTTGCGGTACTTTCTAGAATTGAAAGATCCGTCAGGGAATTTAGTTAGAGCCCCGAGTGGTGCTGCGGAAAACCTGGTTCTGTTCAGAATTAGAGATACTTCGAATCCTATCGAATCGATATCAGCGTCCGGAGCGTGGCAGATGCAAGCGGACAAGTGGAGGATTGCCGGTAATTCAAGCATTCCTATCTCATCTTTAAATTTAAATCCTATCCAGATTCCGACAAATTCTGTGGAGGCCGTCTTTGTTATTAATCATTCGTACCAGTTTGGATCTGAAATGGCAGGTCAGGTTGAATTGTCTGAAAACGGAGGAGCCGAGTGGCAACTGCTGATTCCTTCGCAGGGATATCCTGGTCAATTTTTAAGTGGCAATGTTGCGAATATGTCTGGTGAATCCGCGTTTATTGGCTCTTCGAGCGGCCAAATTAGGTCCGTATTCAACATTCAGTCTTGGGCAGGAAAGCAGGTGTTGTTACGGCTGGTGGCTGGGGCAACGTCCAGTGCCAGCGCAACGCAGAACTGGACAGTAAATAGTATGCAGGTTGTTTTTGAATCAGAAGAGGACCAGTTTGAGGTACCCCTTCAGTTTGAATTGTTGCCAGCTTTTCCGAATCCGTTTAGCGACCGAGCCAACCTGGCGTTCACGCTACCCGAAGCCGAGGAAGTGGATATTAGGCTCTACGATTTGTTGGGAAGGGAAGTGGCATTGATTCAGTCGGGAATATTGAGTCAAGGAGCGCATCGAACGGTGGTTGAGCGCAATAATTTAGTGGCTGGAGTCTATTTGCTTAGAGTTCGAGCAGGGAATGAAATTCGGGTCCGGAAACTTGTGATCGTCAATTAGTCGCACAAGAATGAACAAGGCCTTAAATTCCGCAACATTCTAATTTTCGAATAAGACAAAACACCGAGAGTAGATTCGGCGTTCGACATCATTCGACTCAAATCAGCCTAGGGCAAAGTCAGTCTAGGGCAAAGTCAGTCTGGGCCAAAAGGAGCCTCCTGCTGGATTTGATCCAAATTGAATATCAGGGCGATAGTCTAATATTAAACATAAAAAATTATGTCGGCGACCACAGAAGTTATGCCTTATAAAGTAAAAGATATTTCACTTGCTGCTTATGGGCGGAAGGAAATAGAGTTGGCCGAAGCAGAAATGCCAGGGTTGATGTCGCTCCGCGATCGATATCAGGGCGAACAACCTTTCAAAGGGGCTCGAATTGCTGGATGTCTTCATATGACCATTCAGACCGCCGTTTTGATCGAAACGCTTATCGAATTGGGCGCCGAAGTTTCTTGGTCTTCGTGCAATATATTTTCGACGCAAGATCATGCTGCTGCCGCAATTGCCGAAGCCGGCATTCCCGTTTATGCTTGGAAAGGCATGAATGAAGTTGAATTTGACTGGTGTATCGAGCAAACCTTATTTGCTTTCAAGGACAACAAGCCCTTAAATATGATTTTGGACGATGGCGGCGACCTAACCAATATGGTTTTGGATCGCTTTCCAGAACTTGTCGCGGGAATTAATGGCATTACTGAAGAAACGACTACCGGGGTTCATCGCCTTTACGAGCGTGTCGAAAAGGGTACGTTACCCCTTCCTGCCATTAATATTAACGACTCCGTTACGAAGTCTAAATTCGACAACAAGTACGGATGTAAGGAATCTCTTGTGGATGCTATTCGACGAGCAACAGACATCATGATGGCCGGAAAGGTTGCCGTTGTTGCTGGGTATGGAGACGTTGGGAAAGGCTCTGCTGCATCACTCAGGGGTGCTGGTTGCCGCGTTATCGTGACAGAAATTGATCCGATTTGTGCGCTCCAAGCCGCAATGGACGGTTTTGAAGTACGAAAAATGATTGACGCTGTGCCGCGCGCAAATATCATTGTAACGGCGACAGGTAACAAAGACATTATTTCTGGCGCTCACTTCAAACTTATGAAGGACAAAGCGATTGTGTGTAACATCGGTCATTTTGACAATGAAATTGATGTCGCTTGGCTAGCGGACAACTACGGCGGTTCTAAGGTTGAGATTAAGCCACAGGTTGACAAATACACCGTAGATGGCCATGATGTGATTCTTCTTGCAGAAGGGCGCCTGGTAAATCTTGGATGCGCCACGGGACATCCATCGTTTGTCATGTCCAATTCATTTACGAATCAGGTGTTGGCCCAGTTGGAGCTTTGGTTGGGAGTTGAGAAGTATGAAAACAAGGTTTACATGCTACCCAAACATCTTGACGAAGAGGTTGCGCGTTTGCACCTTGCTAAAATCGGAGTTGATCTTGAAATACTTCGTCCGGATCAGGCTGAATATATTGGGGTCAAACCAGAAGGACCTTTCAAGCCAGACTATTACCGGTACTAGTCTTAGTGGATTGTAAAAGAGGGGCGCCCATACGGGCGCCCCTCTTTTTTTGCTCAATTTATTATTCTGTCGATGTGTGACGTTGGGGCGTTATTTGCCGCGCAGTTCACACTGCCTATTTCACACAGCCTATTTCACACTGCCTAGGACGGCAATGCCCTTCATCGCCTGAAAAAAGCCTTAGTCGGCCTCCCAGGTCATAATATCTTCTTCAGATTTTTCTTTAGTCGCCCAAACTTCAGCATCTGGTAGCGGATCTGATTTTTCGGTGATGTTCTTTCCTAGCTCTTGCCATTGGGTGGCTAAATAGGTATTCCATTCGGCATAATGTGCCATTTCAGCTGGGAGTTCATCATCCGCATAGATGGCTTCGACCGGACAAACTGGAACGCACGCGTTGCAGTCGATGCACTCGTCGGGATGTATCACGAGGAAGTTTGGTCCTTCATAAAAACAATCTACAGGGCATACTTCCACACAATCCGTGTGCTTGCAATTAATACACGCTTCTGTTACTACGTAAGGCATAATTTACCGATATCTTTCAGGTTTTAGGACCTTCATTGAACGTTTTGTCAACTAACTTGGAAACGACGCGTAGCATTCCAAAATTGATGCTATCCGACGTTTGCCATCACGACGAAGGAAAGATAGTAATCGAATAAAACGAACGCCAACACTTTCGCTTTTACAATATGTCATGGCTTTCAATACTTTCAACGGCCAGGCAGTCTCATTGGGTTGAAGCTGCAATTTGGATAACGGGGCTGACCTTGGTTTGTTTGGCAGATCCTACGAAAAATTCGGAGGTAGAATTATGCGTATTCAAAATCATGGGCTTTTCCGGTTGCCCTGGTTGCGGACTAGGGCATGCCTTGGGGTTTTTGGCACGTGGTGAATTGTTACTTGCTGTAAAAAGTCACTGGATGTCTCCGGCAGTGGCCGTTATACTGTTGACCAGGATCGGGGGTTTAGTTTTTAGAAAGTCTTCTGTTTGAATGATATGAAGACCTGAATTTAGAGAATTACGGATATGTCCAAAATAATCAAGTATTTGCCCGAGCTTCAGGGAGATGAACAACTTCTAATTGCTCAGATTATCACTACGATGACAGAGGAGCAGGCAGAACAATTTGCTCATGTTTACCGACGACGACGTAAAGATGAAATTTCGGTCCTGTTGTTAACTTTGACGGCATTTATTGGTGTGGCCGGGGTGAATAGGTTTTATTTGGGTCAATTGGGCATGGGCCTCGCTTACTTGTTCACAGGCGGGTTTTGTCTGATTGGTACAATCGTAGACTTGTTTAATTACAAATCATTGACCGCATCATTTAATGAAAAACAAGCATTGGATGTGGACCAATTGATACGAGGTGCTTTTCCAGCATTGCCCGAGGCAACATGAGAAGGAAGTTGATTTCGTTTCTAATTCCGGTCGTGGTCTTAACTTTTCTGGGGATTGGGTGCCGAGGAGAAAGTGCGACTTCGCACACAGTAGACCTGTCGACTATCATTTTGCCATCTGGCTTCGAAATTTCGATTTATGCCGATAATGTTCCTAATGCGAGAAGCCTAGCCTTGAGTCCCAACGGGACCCTATTTGTTGGTACGCGGCAGGGAGACAAGGTGTACGCGCTTCAAGATACCGATGGAGATTTTGTAGCAGATCTGCAATATGAAATTGGTGAAGGTCTGGTTATGCCCAACGGAGTGGCATTTAGGGATAATTCTTTGTTTGTGGCGGAGGTCAGTCGCATCTTAAGGTTTGACGATATCGAGAACCATCTTTTGGAACCGCCAGACGCAGTCGTGATTTTTGACGATTTCCCTTCGGATCGGCATCACGGTTGGAAGTACATCGCTTTTGGTCCGGATGGAATGTTATACGTACCCGTCGGCGCCCCATGTAATGTCTGCGATCGAGGCGACCCCTACGGGACAATCACTCGCATAAATCCTGACGGATCAGGTTTTGAACTATTTGCTCGGGGCATCCGAAATACCGTTGGATTTACGTGGCATCCTGAAACGGGCGAAATGTGGTTTGCGGATAATGGCAGGGACAATATGGGTGATGATATACCAGCCGACGAGCTCAACTATGCTCCAGCGGCTGGAATGGATTTTGGATTTCCCCATGTTCACGCCGGGACTATATTGGATCCTGAATTTGGACAGGATTTTGAAATTAAAGGCGATTCTGAATTAGAAAAGAGCCATTCTGTTGCTGAATTTACGCGCCCGGCTCAGTTGTTGGGACCTCATGTAGCTCCGCTGGGCATAGAGTTTTATACCGGCGAAAATTTCCCTGAGTCATACAAAAATCAATTATTCATAGCGGAACATGGGTCTTGGAATCGTTCGGTCAAAACGGGGTATCGAATTTCCATGGTCACTATCAAGTCCGACCAGTCCACCAGTGATTACACTACATTTGCGGAAGGTTGGTTGCAAGGGGAGGAGGCCTGGGGAAGGCCTGTAGATATCGAATTGATGCTTGACGGATCCATATTGATTTCGGATGACCTAGCTGGGGTCATTTATAGAATTCACTACACGGGAAAGTAGGTGTAACTTGGCTGTACAGCCTTTTTCCTACTTGAGAAGCGTCAATAGGCGTGTTTGGATGCCCTTTTCTGTCGTCAATCGCACCAAATACGTTCCTGAATTCCAACCACTGGCATCTAACGTGTAGGAATGATTTCCTGCAGACGTAAGTCCATGCGCCAAAACGACTTGGCTGCGTCCCAATACATCAAAAATTTCTAAGGTAATCTGGCCGGAAGATTGAAGGGTGATGGGTATCGTTGTCTGTGGGTTGAATGGATTTGGATAATTCACTCCCAACGTCCAGGACTCTGGAAGGGCAGCCTCATCCTCAACGGCAGTGGCGAGCGAAAGTGGAATCCATTCTGCTTCCAGTTTAGCTAGATCCCCAGCGGCATTTCTTGGATTGTTGTGTACAAAAATGAACATAACCCACTCAAACCTTCCTTGAATAAATCGACGACTTCCGCTAGGAAAAACCTCAGAAAACTCGAGTGTTGGGGATCCAACTCTTTTCAGAACGATCCTAGCCGAATTTCGAATGCGCGCGGCTACTTGAGTTGCTTCTCCAAAAATAGGATCGATAGGAACGTCGTAGTTGTAGAAGAGGTCAGAAACATTATTATAACGCCTGTATTTGACCGAACCGGCATTAATACGTTCAAAAAACGCGTCTATATAACCACCTTCCCCTTCGCCGTCGTTAAAGAAAACTTCGCCGTCGATTGGCGCATCAGTCAGAGAAGCGTGGTGGGCCGAGCGTTCGGGTTGTTCAAAGCCAAAGCGGACATCTAGAGACCGATCATTGAAAAAATTAGCGGTGTGAAAATCACGAATCACATTGGCCAGATTCAAGTCGTGCAAAACCAAGACGGAATCAATACCCGCCGCTCCCTTTTTGTTGATACCCCGTAGCATTTCCCCAACTCCTGCGGTACCCACACGCTGCCCCAGATACGTTACGAATAGTGCCGCGCGTTCGTAGTCTAGCACATTTTGGTTGCCATTAGCATCCCTTCGCCAATTAAACAGGCTGAGCGATACTTCAGATACACTGGAAACGTAGGTGGTTGGTCGCCAATAGTAGCCGTTGAAGTCTATTGCGTACTCGGCATATCCCTCTGAAAGAAACGTTTCGTCAGATCCATACGCTTGGTGTATGAGGTGGGTATATTCATGAGCAGCAATGGCTGCAAGAGTGGTTAGACTCCTAGCGCCTTCGTTGGAGTCCAAATAAAGTATATCTCGTCCGTTTCCAGTACCGTCTGTCGGATTGAGAATCAAGTCTTGGGGTGATACATAACCAAGGGTGGTCCCTGATCCGCGGCCAATATCATACATCAAGAGATCCACGAAACCATCGCCGTCAACGTTTGGAGGAAGTCCATACACATCTTGATTATTGGCAAAAAACCCTTTAGAAGGATCAATAGATCGGGCAGGGGAAGAGTTTAATGCCACTTGCCGCAGATTTGCAATCACCGAAACGCTAACATTGCCATTGTTTATCTCGGCGATCTCAACCCACAAATAATATAAATCGGTTTTTTCTACCAGCCTGAAATTCAGAGATATCCAGTTGTTGTTCTCCGATACGTTAAAGGGGCGTTCATCTCCCACCATCGGTATGACTCCGCCCTTTGCAGCAATTGGATATTTGCCTGCTGCTTTATCTGCCTTGTAGCGTGCAAATGCAGCAAGGGAAGACGGCGAATTGAAGTCAGTCCCGCAAAAATGATCTAAATCAAGGACGGGCCTTGCGCCGTGAAACGAATCTGAATTCCAAACTGATGGGACTACATTTGAGAACAGAGGGCTTGAAGAATCTTTCGAAAAAGATGTCTGCACAAAGCTCGTACTCATTAAAACGATCACTAGAAGCGATTTTAACCAGACGGAAGCGAGGTGAAGCGACGCGAAATGAACTCCGCTTGGGCTAGCCGAAACTACAGATATTGGACGATTGAAAACCATTGTGGCACGTTTGATGTATAAAACTTGGTCGCAAGACCTTTCGATCCAATGACGGTACCTGTTATGAGTTTCTACATCATTCATTTTCGCCCTTCCAATGTCCGCAAATCCATTGTTGCTGCCGTTTTATTTTTGAGCCTCTCAATTTCCTTATTCGGTTGTGCAACAACAACTTCAACAGATCGCAATTCGGACGGGAGCCAAATTACCGTTGAAGGCAGAGCGGTTGTGATGGGAAACGTTCCGTTTGCCAGGCTCATTCTGGAAACCAAGGACCGCAATTCGTATATCCTTGAAATGGACGGGGCCATGCGAGATAGTCTAATGACTCCTGCGCAAATAAAGGTCACCGGAAAGCTAAAAGTTGGAGAGTGGAACGGGCGGCCGTTTGCTCAAATCACAGTGTCTGAACTAACGCACGTCCAATAACGCGGAAACGGCCTTATTTAATCAGGGTCATCGTTCTGGTCATTTTTTGGTCTCCCACTTGGAGCGAGTACAAATAAAGGCCCGAATTTAGTCTGGAGGCGTCAAATTGTAGGGAATGTGTTCCTGGTTGCATCATTCCGTTATTTAGCGTCGCTACGCTCCTTCCCAATAAATCGTACACTTCAAGGCGGACCAATGCAGCCGCTGGAAGGGAAAATTGGATGGACGTGGTCGGATTAAATGGATTTGGGTAGTTTTGTTCAAGCGAAATGGCGCGTGGTAAGACGCTTTCTTCTTCGTTTGCGGTCGAACCAGCGTTCAGGTCAATTTTTCCCCGAATTGGAAGGACCTGCCCGGTAAAGGCGGGCTGGCCCCCGCTAGTCAAGGCGTCAAACGAAGCCCACCGCTGAGGTCCAGTTCCGGGACTAAAATTGTTGAACATAAAACTCGGGGAGACAATTGGGGCCGGCGTGTATGCTACAATAAAGTACATGTAATTGTTGTCCGTCCCAGCATTTTCGATACTAGCGTAAATCGTTCCTGACGCGGTTTTAAGAATATTTTGATAGGGAATTAGACTGATCGTTTGAAACCCAAGTGTGGGGGCGGTGCTGCCTCCGGTGTAGGTGAAGACGTCCGACACGAGGGCCGAGCCCGGTTTTCCTGCGTTGTCATTCCATATGGTCAATTTGAAATCCTTGACATTCGAATTTGTCGCAGACGGATCTAAATCGCTAACAAACATCATGGAAACGGAAACTTCTATTAGTGCGCCTCCGGCTGGGACAACAAATTTATTTGCAAATTTGTCAGTTTCAGCAAAAAAGCCACCTGGATCGGACGGAACGCTATCTCCAATAATAAGAATGCTGTTTCCACTAACCTCATGATGTACCGTACCATTGTCGTATACCACATTTTCGATGCTGGCAGTTCCTGTATATTCGGACCAAGACGCGGTGTAGTTGAATGTGACGGCTTGTGCCGAGGCTAGGTCCACATGAGGAATGACCAGTTGAACAGAGGTGAAATTACCCGTTTTTTGAACGCCTTCCCCTCCAGGTGAAAGTTCTTCGAAACTTCGGGTCCCGTTGGCGGCATCAAAGATTAAAACAGGTTTTAAGTCCGCATTAAAGGCCGTATTCGTAACGGTCATGTTTAAGTTAAATGTGCCCACGTCAGTCCATTTCTGGTACACAACTGCGCCTGGATTTATGGTGCCAGAATTAACCGTTTCAACTGCTGTCTTGCCGTCAATTTCGGGTATCCCCTGTACCATCACCGATTGCCGAGCCGCGGACGTGTACCCAAAATTGGAAATGCTGGAACCATCATTGATTAGGTTGGCAACGTGAAATCCTTGCACGAAATCATCCAGAATAGCGATCGGATATTCGTTGGCATTCAACATATTGACATACGTAGTCCGACCCGTTCCGAGGGTGCGGGCAACTTCCCCCATCAATTCATAACCAAGACGGTCCGCCAAATAGTTGGTCCAAAGGCCCCCGCGCTGATAATCTTCAGAGTCTGGTCCGCCGTACGGCTGATCCTCTCGAAACGAGAGCAGCGATCGAGAACGTTCAAATGAGGAATTTAAGTAGCTGACGGTTCTCGGAGTATACCCGTTCACCACCTCTGCCCACTCAGCTTGCCCTTCGTTAATAAATGCGATTTCCGTTCCTTTGTTGGCTTGCATGATCAAATGTTCGTATTCATGGGCCAAGGTTTGATGTAGATTTGCCTGCGATTGGGGAACACCGCTTTGACTGTACATTCCCGGGACGGTGTCCAAATGGACGATGTCCCTGTTATTCGGAATAGTAAGATCTTTTGGGTAGTAAAATCCGCCTACAGCCGAAAAATTTCCGTTATTTGGATCGTAAAAATCTTGAATGTCATGCAGTAAAACATCCATCTTTCCGCTCCCATCCACGTCTGATGGGGGCCCAAAAACCATTTCATCTACCGCGACAACACCTTTTGTGGGATCTACGGATCCAGCGGGTGTTTGAGACCCAATGGCGGTTGCGAGTGCGGAGATATCGCTCGCCGTGACTCGGCCGCCGCCAGCTACAAGCTGCGTGGTCTCAACCCAGAGATTAAACTTGGTCCCTTCTGCCATTAGGGTGAACTCAACGTTTCCTTCTGTGTTGGTTCGGATATTCAACACGGAAAAATTTCTTTTCTCACCAATCGGTTGAGAGCCGCCCTTTCGAGCTGGTAAAAGACCATTATCTTTCAAATAATGATATTCGGCCATCGCAGCCTGCCCCGATTCGGAGGCCATTAATGCAGGCGTGATATGCTCCCACTTCACAGACTCGTGCAGAATCGAGGACACACCTTTTTTCACTGGTGAAAGCAGAACTTCTTGGCCGGAAGCTCCAGATGTCACAAAAAGACAAAATAGGAGCGAACAAACCGCTGGAATCAGTCGATTTTGCATAGATCGATAGTGGTAGACTTGGCTGGAAACAGGGTGATAGGTACTACTAGCGCTACTCAATCACCTTGAAATTGTGCTGAATGAACAAATTACATGACTCAATCGCAATAATCGCAACAATCGGACCAATCTCATTTTGATAAGCTCATTGTTCGAACCCGTCTGTACAACCGGACGTGAGCACTCCAAAATGTTCAAAACTGATGGAATGGATCGTTTTGTAACACCGACGTAGTATTTTGTTCTAAACACTGTGTAGCATCGTAGGTTGCCAAAATAGTCTACTGAACCGAAATAGAAGTTTCCAAATATGAACAAATTGACGCCGGAACAAGAGCGAATTATCGTCCACAAAGGAACTGAAAGCCCATATTCTGGAGAATACGACTCGTTTTTTGAGGATGGAGTATATGTGTGTCGAAGATGCGAAACGCCTCTTTATCGATCCGATTCCAAGTTTTCTTCAGGATGCGGTTGGCCCAGTTTTGATTCCGAAATTGAAAATGCTGTACATCGCATACCGGACTCAGATGGACGGCGGGTAGAAATAGTCTGTTCACATTGCGAGGGCCACCTTGGTCACGTATTTGAGGGCGAACGTTTTACCCCAAAGGACACACGACACTGTGTGAATTCACTCTCCATGCAATTCATCTCAACCTTGAAAAAATGACGTCAACATCAACTCAGCGAGCCATTTTTGCCTCAGGATGTTTCTGGGGTACCGAGTATCATTTGAAAAAACAGGCCGGTGTCCTTTCAACATCCGTTGGATTCACCGGAGGCCATATCAAAAATCCAGCTTACAGAGAAGTGTGTATGGGCACAACGGGGCACGCAGAGGCGGTGGAAGTGATTTTTGATCCATCTATCGTGAGTTTTGAATCGCTAGCCCGCCTGTTTTTTGAGACGCACGATCCAACACAGTTAAATAGACAAGGTCCTGATGTCGGAACGCAGTATCGATCAGAAATTTTTGTCTTGAATGAAGACCAAAGGACGGTTTCAGCGCAGTTGATAAAACTGCTAGAGGATGCAGGGCTGCCGGTCCAGACCCAAATTACATCAGCGGGTCCCTTTTACAGAGCAGAAGAATATCATCACGATTATTACAACAAATCGGGTGGGAGCCCATACTGCCATATCTATACTAAGCGGTTCACGGACGGTTGAATTGAATTGCATACACTTGTCCTGGAGTGCCACCGGAAGACTGCCCGATTAAGGCCGTATTCCCGGAAAAAGAAAGATCGGATCCGAAGAATGGATTTCCGACGTCGAGGATGCTTCGCTGGCGCCATGAGCCATTCGTTTGGTGAAACACATAAACCACTCGATCCACGTTAAAACTTAGTTCTAATTGCTCATCAAAGCCGACAATTAA
>CALFHN010000155.1 GCA_937876355.1 uncultured Bacteroidota bacterium
CGATCCACTTTCGGCTGGTTTTGTGAGCCTAACCTTGCCCGTTTTCACGTCTAAATGACCTACCATATTACCACCCTGCACGGTGAAGGCAATGTTTCCGTCAGGAAGCCAAACGAGTGTGTGCGGATCTCGAGCCGCCGTATCAGACATGGGGAATTTGGTGATTTCTTCGGTGATGGGATTTAATCGGCCGATATACCCTTTCGTGTTACCGGAATACCAAACCATTCCGTCCTCAGCTACAATCAAATTGTGCGGCCCCTCTCCTGCTCCCAGTTCGTAGCGCTTCATTTCGCCGGTATCTGGGTTCAGAGACGCCAAATACGTGCCGGTCTGTCCGCAAAACCAAACCATTCCATCCGGTGCGACGTAGGGATCGCGAGGACGCGATCCCTCCCAAGGAACCTCCCATTCCATAATGTCGATTTGAGACTTGTACGACGTACTAAGCACGTTTTGAGCGTAGGCGGTCGGAGAACCAACGAGCAAAAAAGTCAAAACGGCCACAGCTGCGAGGATTTTGGCGGCTGTTTTAGGGGTTGATAGACTTGATGTTAAATGGGCTTTCATGGCAGGGAAGGCTTTAAGGTGGGCTTTCGTGGCTGGCTGGATAGGTTAAGACTAAGACATAGTTACCAATTTTAGGGCATTTGAGCAAGGCCATTCGGCACGGATTAGTATCTCGTTGCGGATGGTTGGGGGGGGGTCGTGGCTCGTTGTGGCGCGATAATGGCAGGTTGGGCCGCGTTCATGGCTATTTGGGGCGCATTGGGGCTATGTGGGGCTAGTTCGTGGCCGGGAGGTGGCGCGCTGGGGCTGTTTGTGACGCGCTAATGGCCGGTTTTGGCGCGATTGGGCAGGTTTTGGCGCGATAATGGCTGGTTTTGGCGCGCCACTTAGGCGCAATGGAGGCGCAATGGAGGCGCGTTCACGCAATATGAGGTAACCTTTACTTGTAAATTCAATCTAAAAAGAGGGTGTTGGGCTAGAAAAAGGGTATTTTAGCATCTTGCCATTTCAACAGCGCGCGCTGAGCCCAATTTAATTTTTTCAAAGTGTGTCAGGATCGACATTTGTTGATTCCTGACATTTTCAATTTTATGCGGTCCTTCCGGAAGTCGAGTCAATTTTTGATCCGCATTCAGGAAATCGGTCGCGGTTTTTCGTTTTATGCCTGAAGCAAATCCATCCGAAGTTCGAAAGCCTTCGGGTAACAAGTTCGTTCTTCTAAACATCCCTAGACCCAAGAATATCAAGAACGATATTCTGTCGGGATTGACGGTCTCTTTGGCCCTCGTTCCCGAGGCCATCGCTTTCTCTTTTGTAGCAGGTGTCGACCCCAAAGTTGGTCTGTACGCTGCATTCATGATGGGATTAATCACCGCCGTGATTGGTGGCCGTCCTGGAATGATCTCCGGCGCCACAGGCGCCGTTGCTGTGATCTTCGCGCCTCTCGTGGCCATGGTTGTAGCTGCTGGGCATGAGGCGGGTCTGAGCGCAGACGCTATCGTGGAGAGTTCGCTCGGTTATTTGTTCGCCGCGGTCATCTTGATGGGAATAATTCAAGTGGTCTTTGGAGTTCTGAGGCTGGGGAAATTCATCCGACTCGTTCCTCACCCTGTGATGCTCGGATTTGTGAATGGCTTGGCTATCATCATCTTTAAAGCGCAGTTCAGCCAGTTTACCGTAGGCGGGAAATTGCTTAGTAACGGCCCTTTGATGGTGATGTGCGGCCTTATTCTGCTGACCATGCTCATCTCCATCTACTTGCCCAAGCTCACCAAAGCAGTTCCGGCAACCCTGGTGGGCATCGTAACGGTAACCCTCGCGGGTATTTTCATCAATGATACCAACCCGGGCCTGGTCCGCACGGTCCTCGATTTTGTGCAGGACAGCAATTCCAGTATTACGACCATCAAAGCGGGCCTGCCATCGTTTAACATTCCGGCCATTCCCTTTTCACTCGAAGCCCTTAAAACGATACTTCCGTTCGCGTTTCTCGCTGCAGCCGTTGGACTTATCGAATCCCTGATGACCTTAACGCTTATCGACGAACTGACCGAATCGCGCGGAAGGGGCAACAAAGAAAGCATTGGCCAAGGCATCGCCAACATTGCGAACGGGTTTTTCGGCGGAATGGGTGGCTGCGCCATGATCGGGCAAAGCATCATCAACATTCGAGGCGGTGGGCGCGGTAGGCTTTCTGGCATTACGGCGGCCCTGTGTTTGCTCGGATTTGTTGTTTTTGGATCATCGCTCATCGAACAAGTCCCACTGGCGGCCTTAGTCGGGGTCATGTTTATGGTGGTTATTGGGACGTTTGAGTGGTCTAGTTTGCGACTCGTGGGCAAAATCCCAGCCTCGGATGCCATTGTGATTGTAATCGTTTCCATTGTAACCGTTGTGGCCGACCTCGCGATCGCTGTATTGGTCGGAATTATCGTTTCAGCACTCGTTTTTGCTTGGGATCACGGAAAGGTGATGCACGCCGTTCGGAAGAAGATCGATGGCCGTACGCACTACCATTTGGAAGGGCCGCTGTTTTTCGGCTCCGTGACCTCGTTCAAGAACCTATTCGACTTCAAAAAAGACAAAGAACACGTCGTAATTGACTTTACTGAGTCGCGCATCTGGGACCATTCGGGAATCGAAGCCCTTCAGAACATTACGGAGCGTTATGGGCAGCAGGGTAAGAAGCTGCACTTATTGAATCTGAGCAAAGACTGTCAATTGCTGCTGGATAAAGCAGAAAGTATCGTCGAACTCAGTGTGATTGAAGACCTCGATTGGCACCACATCGCAGACGATAGGCTGGACTAGCGAACTCAAAAATTGGATTTAACCAACTCCGGCGCTCCTTTAGTGTACTTCTCCTAAAAGGGAATGCATTTGCTAATTTGTGAGTGATCCCCTTAATTGGCGGATTGACACACAATAGTGTAGCCTTCGATGGTTGGAAAAAGCATATCACATTACAAACTCGTCGCCGAATTGGGAGAAGGCGGCATGGGGGTTGTATATGAAGGGGTGGACGAACGCTTAGGCCGACGCGTCGCCATCAAAATGCTGCCGGCTTCAGCGAGCAAAGATAAACGGTCACGGATCCGTTTCGAGAATGAAGCGCGCGCGGCGTCGGCGCTGGATCACCCAAATATCTGCACCATCTACGAGATTGGAGAAAGCGAAGAGGGCCAGCTATTTATCGCTATGGCGCTTTACTCCGGAACGACCCTCGAAGATGTTCTCGAGGCAGGCCCTATCCCGCACGAAGAGGCTGCGCGTATTACAAAAGCCGTTGCAAAAGGCCTTGCTGCCGCGCATAATGTTGGCATTGTACACCGGGATATCAAGCCCGGAAATATCATGCTTACGGGTGATGGCAGGGTGATTATTCTGGATTTCGGCCTAGCCAAGATGGACGAAGTCAATGTTACCCAAGAAGGGACATCGGTTGGCACGATCGCATACATGAGCCCCGAACAAGCACGGGGTGAAACGATTGACGCGCGCTCGGACATCTGGAGCCTAGGCGTTGTCCTCTACGAAATGTTGGCCGGTGTCAAGCCCTTCAAAGGACAATATGCTCAGGCGGTACTTTACACCATTTTGAATGATAGTCCAGAGCCTGTCGAGAATCTGGTCACCGAATTACCTCAGCATCTGATCGGTCTGGTCAAGGACAGTCTAGCCAAGGCACCCGGCGCCCGTGTGGCGTCGATTGACGATTTCTTGGAACGGTTATCGCCATCGCTGGATACAGACGGTGCTGCCAAGGCAACTTCGTGGCCTAGAAAGATCGGCATAGCCTCAGTTGGAGGCCTTGTTCTGGCCTTGATTCTAATGGTGGCCTTCCCCTCCCTTCGATCTGGAATTGTATCACAAATGGGTTTTGGCGGATTACCTAGTGAGAAACATATAGCCGTCCTTGCCTCATCGGCCGTAGATTTTTCGGAGGATGAGGCAGCTCTTGAAGCCGGATTTGTGGAAACGCTGGTCACTACGCTAACCCAAGTAGAATCAGGCCAAGACAATTTCTGGGTAGTTCCCACCTCTAGGGTTCTGGACTCAAAAATCACTGCATCTACCGATGCCAAGAGTGCATTGGGAGTCAATCTCGTAATCGAGCTGAAGCTCAGGAGGCAGGACGACGGCATGAACCTCCAATTGGATCTTATCGACCCTAACAGCGGAAAAATCTTACGAGCGCGAAGCCTCACTAGGCCCCGGACAGAACTAAACCTGTTGCGATCTGACATGACCGCCGCAGTTTCCGAGCTGCTTGAAGTGAAAATTGATCCGCGCATAGATCGATTTTCGAGCGTGACACAATCGACACGGCCCGGGGCTGCTGAATTCTACACGCAAGGACTCGGATACCTGACCAAATTTGGAGATAGCAACAACTTAGATGCATCCATCATCTTGTTCAAGCGCGCCATTATGGCCGATTCTTCGTACGCCTTGGCCTACGCCGGCTTGTGCGATTCGTATTGGCGGACATGGCTTCGGGAAGAGAACCAAGACTTCGTTCTGCTCGCCGAACAAAATTGTGAAACGGCTCTTGAACTTCAGTCTGATTTAGGTTCAGTGTACGTCACACTCGGTAAGCTTCATTCTGGCTCCGGCCGATACGGCACTGCGGTGGGCGAATTCCAGCTAGCCCTTGCTGCAGACCCAGCTAATGCAAACGCTTTGATCGGTCTTGCAGAGACCTACGATGCCCTGGATCGTCTTGACGAGGCAGAAGAAACCTACAAACGAGCCATAGCCCTCAAGCCGGACTACTGGTATGGGTATAGCATGCTAGGCGTCTTTTACTTCAATCAATCTCGGTATCAGGATGCCCTAGACCAGTTTTTTGTCGTCTTGGACCTAAATCCGTTCAATGCCAGGGCCTATTCCAATGCTGGAGCTATGTATTTCTACATGGAGATGCGCCAGGAAGCCATTGGGATGTTCAGACTGTCTCTTGAAATCGAAGACGATTTTGCAGCGTGGTCCAATGTTGCTACGCTCCACTACTACGAAGGTCAATATGCTGAGTCGGCGGAGGCGTTCGAAAAAGCACTTGCAATGAGTGATGGTGGATCGTTCGATACGTGGGGCTATTTGGCAACCGCCTACAAATGGTCCGGACAGCTGGAGAAGGTTGAAAAGGCAAACCAAGAAGCAGTGAGATTGGCACGGCTGGCACTGGATCTCAACCCGAGAGACCAAGAAGTGATGGCCCATCTTGCAACATATTATGCCTCGCTTGGCGTAGCCGACTCGTCACGCGTACTTCTGGACCAATTAGGCGCACTTTCGCCCAGTGATCCGCAAGAGCTCTCCCGAATGGGCGAAGCCTATGAACTCCTCGGCAACCGAGAGGCAGCTATCGAGTGGACAACAAAAGCGCTTGAAAATGGTTATTCGCTGGCCGAAATCGTTGATTACCCCGGCTTCGAAAGCTTAATGGCAGACCCCAAATTCAAATTGGTTATCAGTCGATTCCAAACGGAAAGCCCAATTGAAAACGTAACTAACCCCGCGAACTGAGGACTCCCCTTCAGGTGAATAGGTTGGGTCTGATGAGAGGGACGGATGGGGACGTGTGAGTGGGCGGTGTGAATGGGCCAGGTTCATCATCTTTTTTTTGGGATGAACCACACGCCAACTTTAACTAACCTTCCCTCTCCTCTTTCTAAATTTCATTTGACCGAACTCTTGCCGTTGTAGTATATTTAGTGCTCGCTGATTTTGACAGCGTTGATGTGCCCGTGGCTCAGCTGGATAGAGCGCCTGGCTACGGACCAGGAGGTCGGGAGTTCGAATCTTCTCGGGCACACACCCTTAAACGCCTCGTATTTGCCTATTATGGCCGATACGGGGCGTTTTTTGTTATATACGGTGGTCACGTTTGGGCTCTTTTCATCACTCCTAAATGCACCAATACGCACCTGTGAGCGGCGATATGTAGAACATGTGTAGAAGTTTTCTACATGATTTGGAGCTCGGTGCAGTAAACGCGACCAAGTCACTCATTCCAATCCGACTGATGGTCAATCTGTTCGCTAAATGCCAGGATGGAGAGATCGGCCTTTTGATACCATCTCGCTCAACGGTATTCCAGTCCGGGAATATCATGATTGGTGTTATCGCGATTCACAGGTTGATATCACTCTATTTATTGCATTACGACATGGCGGCAGTTAGACTTAGCAAATTCGGTTACGGTGATATCAATTAAACTTGGCCGTATAATCCATGTTATGCGCTTTGGGCAACTTCTGTGATTGTGCTTTGTCTTCTGGGAATCACTGTGGAAATTACCACTAGTTTTAACTGCACGAGTCTATTCCATTCTATACGATGCTTACGGCTAGACATAAATCAGCCTTCGCGGTATAGAATCCCTACGCACTAATTTCGACCAAATGAGAACTCGATTTCTGATAGCTCTATTATTTCTGATTACTGTGACACGCCTGGGGTACTCCCAAATGGCGAACGAGGTTGTCGTTGGAAGCAAGTATTCCATTCACTCCGAACTTTTAGGTGAGACCCGAGAGTATTGGGTGAGCCTCCCCGATTCTTACGACCTTGAGTCGGAGTCCCACAAAACATACCCTATCCTCATTGTCCTTGACGGGCGTTCGCATTTCCGGTCTGTCTCAGGTATGCACAGTTTTATGAGCACCAGCCGCAGCGGGAGCCGACGTGTACCAGAGATGATTATTGTCGGAGTTGCAAGCACGAACCGAGAAAGGGACTTCACGCCTGACAAAATTGTCACCAGACGAGAGAATGAAACTGGAGGAGGCGATAACTTTTTGAACTTTCTAGAGACGGAGTTCATTCCATTTTTGAATAATACGTATCGCTCGTCCTCCTTTAAGGTGTTAATGGGCCATTCTCTTGGAGGCTTGCTTGTGACTCACGCATATTTGAAAGCGGAATCGACTTTCAATGCCTTCATCGCAATTGACCCCAGCTTCGGCAACTGGGATGCAGATACAATGGACCAGAAAGTTGAGACTGCGACGGATTCTTCCCTTAACAGGTTTTTGTATATCGCGACAGCAAACTGGGGCACTCGAAATCTCCGAAATCGCGACCGGCATGTACGATTCTATGAGTCGCTTCACCGCAGGGCTGGATCGGATCAATTTCGCGCACAGCTTGAATATTTTGAGGACGAAAACCACGGGTCTGTTCCGTTAATGGCATTCTATAACGGAATGTCTACTCTTTTCGAGGGCTACGGAATGACATATCGGGATGTAACATCATCAGAGCAGGTGGCTTCACATTACGAAGTTATTTCTGACCGGCTTTCACATGATTTTAAGCCGCCGGAAGAGTTGGTTAACCGGGCCGGCTACCAAATGCTGAGGCAAGATGACGAAAAACAGAAGGCCTCAGCGCTGGAGCTGTTCGAGTTGAACGCATCAAACTATCCCATGTCCTTCAATGCGTTTGACAGCCTAGGGGAAGCTTATCATGCCATGGGAGAAACGAAGAAGGCCATTGAGAGCTATCAGAGATCTCTTGAGCTCAATGCAGGAAATGAGAACGCCAAAACCCAAATAAAGGTACTTGAAAAGCAGAAAGGGTGAATGTCTCCGTCACGAGACCGAAGACAAAGCGCATAACACGCTTATGGCCACCAATGTCAATAGGCCGTAGTTTTCTTGGCGGGCTGTAGAGCCCGCCGAATCCTTGATGATTCAGCTCTTCATGTCTGCTCCCACTGCGAG
>CALFHN010000156.1 GCA_937876355.1 uncultured Bacteroidota bacterium
AAAAAAGGATTCCGAATGACGTCCCCGATAGTAGATATTGAAGTTGAGTGTCCAGCTTGTGGAGAACGGTTTGTTACTTGGCATCGCGGCTCAGTGAACTTGTCGTTAGGTGAGAAGTGGACCAAAAAAGAGCTAGATGAAGTTCAGTTTGCCAATTGCCCAAGATGCAATGGTCGGTTCGAAAAAGATCTGCTGATCGCAGCATTTGATCCTTCTCTGTAACACCCTCTTTCTAGCTTTAGCTCAGAAAAGAGGCCACTTATGTTCTACAAAGACAAGTTCCTATCAGTAAGTTTTCTGAAGCAGATGGATCCTGCATGGTTTTGGATCGCTGGGTTCGCTGGAGTTACCGCTGTATTGGGTCGCGAAAAATGGTTTCAGCCAATTTATGTGTGTACCTTGCTGATGTTCTGGTTCCATCTCTACGTCAAGATACGCAAATACAGCCGACCACATCCTTCGGATACTCGAGCAACATTGAAGGTTTCTACTTCTCCAGATGTTGATTGGGCCGTGGTCACGATGGAAGGGAAGTTGTTTCATTCAGGATGGGGTTCGCAAACCATCCAGGTGCCAAGTACCTCTACGTATGTTGATCGAGAATACAAGTGCAAGTACTCCGAATATGTATATGAAGTATCCGTGTCGTCAAGTAACGGTGATGCTTTCGCAGCCTTAATGGTCGACGATGATGAAGAGCTAATGCAAACGACGGTTTGTAGCTCTGCCGGTGAATCTCAGATCGTTTGCACGAGCTTGATTACCGCATATGGAACTAAACATTGGTTACTTCCGGGATTCCTACAAGGAATCCCAAGTTAACCAACTATTTCAAGTGATTTAGCTGGCTTATATCCTTAAGGCTGATTGGTGGGCGTTGCGGCGCTCGTGGACCGCTTCAGTCAAAGCTTCATAAATATCAAATTGAATGCTTTCTAGGCCCCAACAACTTAGGACTGTCCGGTCAAATTCCTGTCGGTCTGATAACTGAAGTTCATCAACTAAATTTTCAAACGGTCGATTCAGGAGTGGAGTAAATGATTCCTTAATTGAATCGATTTGTTTCTGATTGATTAGTTTCGGATCCAATAAATGAAGATAATTTTTTAGGCGATCAGAGCTTAAATCAAGCACTCCCAATCCTCTCCCAAATCCGAGGAATTCAATATTGAGCATCGCTACGCAGCAATTTAGAAGTGCATGAATAAGAGAAGGGTCACCTTGGATCGTATTCATACGGATTAAGCGCTGATTCATGAAGCACTTATCCAAAGTTCTAAAAACAACAAGTGACGCATCAGGATTCATGGAGATTGCAAAATCGCCGATTTCGTCTGGTTCCATCTGGAACCAGTCAAGCTTGGACGTTGCTAGAACCTCCTTGAGCGGCTTCCCCTTGCTATTTCGTTTTTCGCTAAAAGACTCAATCCACGAAATTGCACCATCAAATCCGTTTACTTTAAGTTCCTCCAAGGATCGGTTGCAACAAAATGCATAATGACTTGGTCTAGCAATGAGTTCCTTTTGACCAGATGATGTCTTGAGCATTGGAACCAAAAAATCAATTTCAATTCCGTGTGTTTGGTTTGCCGAAAGTATGAAGAGGTCATCCTGGCCCCTTCTTGATCCACGAGCAATATCTAGGTATGACGAAGCCCTAATTGTCTTGGAAATCAAGTCCTCCAACCAGACACCGCAATGGAAATTTGCTCTCCACGAATAGCCAGCAGAACGTCGAGTATTTATAGCGCGAAGGTTATGGGATGCGACGCTTAGAAAAGAATGATTTACTCCTTCCAACGCCGCATCTTCGAGATGTTCTATAAATTCACTAGTCCAATTTGAAAGCTCTAAATTTGTGGTAACAAAATTTATTTGTTCGTTCGGGTTAACCTCTATGGGAAAACTTCGTTTCTCCAAGACCAGTATGGTGCTCTCAACATCCGAGTTTTGAAACCAGCGTCCATTTCCTGACTTGATCACGGAAACAAGCCGAAATGTTTTACAGATTATGTTCTGCCATTTCATACCCCATTCGGTTGCAATCCATGAATTTGAAACAATTAAAACCATTCTGCCGGAGTCTGATAAGTGGCGATTCAATGCCAGCGTAATTATCGCGTAGATATCGG